>DASPXV010000104.1:0-37603 GCA_035637115.1 Vicinamibacterales bacterium | reverse complement strand
AGCGGTAGTAGAAGACGCCCGCCTCGTACGGACCTGGATGATACGGCTGCACCAGGACACGGTCGGGCATGCCGGCGAGATATTCCGCCGCGGCGGATGCAGATTGCACGAGCCGCACGCCCGTGCCCCGCTGTCCGACGTCCGGCTTCATGACAATTGGAAACGTCCATCCGCGATCGCGGAGGCAGGATTCGAAGGCTGCCATCCGCTCGGCCTCATAACCGGGTTCGATGAGGAAGGCCGGAATCACCGCGTCCGCTGGCAGACGCGAGAGAATCTCGAACTTCGACTCCCCCACTACTCCGCCGTCTGGCATGCCGGGGTTCGCAGCGGTTAACGTGCGATAGCCGCCGTGGCGCAGCGCAAGCCAGGTGGTCCAAAGGCCAACGGGCGCGTAGAAGATCCACATCGGCCAGAACTCCCAGCGCCAGACTCGCGCGACTGCCGCGGCAAGCCGCTGACGGCCGCGCATGGACGATGAGAATGCCACGACGCGACGGCCGCCGCGCCAGAAGACCAAAAGCAGGACGACGGTCAGCAGCGTGACGAAGCGCCCTGCCGCGAGCGCCGCCGCAACGCGCGATGCAAGGTGCTCGCCCGCCACCGCCGTAGTGCCGACGAGGATCGGCGTCCACGCGGCGACCGCGACGGCCGACCAGATCGCGAAACGGACGAATGACGTCCCGCAGGCGCCGGCGGCCACGTAGAGCGGCAGCCGTGTCCCCGGCGTGAATCGGCTCCCGATGATCGCGCCGCGCGCGTGCTGGTCGAACCAGGCCGCGAATCTCGCGGGACCGCTCTCCGGCAGGAGCGCGGACACGCGCGGCCAGGCGAGCGCGCGCGCACCGAGTAGACGCCCGGTCAGCCACAGTCCGAGATCACCAATGTAGATGCCGGCGGCGCACGCGGCAGTCGCATCGACCGCGCGCAGATCACCACGGGATACGAGTGCGCCGGCCGCGAGGCACGCCAGATCCTCCGACATGAACGTCCCGAGTGCGAGCGATAGCAGTAGATTCATGCCGGATCCTGAATGGTGACGTACGAGAGGCGCGCGCCGCGCGGCCCGACTGATATCGCGGTGACACTGACGGTGGCCGCGTCCGGCCGCGACATCCGGACGCTGACGTGCGGCTTGTCGGGCCACTGGTGCCTGTGAAAATGCACCTGCCCGAGCAGCGGGCGCGTGCTCGACAGCACCAGTCTGCGAAACAGGTCGGCGCGCGGCTGCGACACGACGTCATCGCCCAGTGACGAGGATGTGAGCATGACCGGCACGCGAAGCTCTCCGCGCGTGATCTGCAAGCCGGAACCGTCATACGCGGCGACCGTGTACTCGCCGCGGCGGACCAGGAGCAATGTGAACGGCGCAAATGCCGGTGTGCGGAGCGTCCATGCCAGCGCGTCTAGCGCGGCCGGAATATCGGGCGCGTTCATCACCCTCGGCACGAGGACTCCGCGCGTCGTGAGCAGGCGACCGTCGGGTTCGGCAACTCCGCACCGGCGGTTCAGGATCGCCGCCGCGAGCCCCGCCTCGTTGACCGCGATCCACGTTCCGCCACCTTGCAGATCGACGGGCCACACCGCCCGGTGCCCCCCGCACCAGTGCGCGCGCGGCAGAAGGGCGTTCGCGCGCGTTCGGCGCTCGTCGCGGTTCGCAACGAGCCGGAACCCATCTCGCGCGGGCACGACCGAAACGGTGCACATGTCAGGCCCGCACAGGGGTGGACGGCGCCACGCCGAATCGTTCCGGAACGGCGACTCCGGCCCGGTCGAGCAACACGGCGATCAGCGCGCAGTGATGGATCGTGTGCTGGATTACGAACGCGATCTCTCGGCCAAGGGTCGTCATCACTTCGGCACTCGCACGGCCCGGCTCGGTGACGATGTGCAGGCGCACCTGTCGATCGAACGGCAGGTCATCGAGATCCTCGAGCGCGACGCAGAGGTGAACCAGTTCGTCGGCGGCGCAGACCGGATCGGTCTCGACTCGCGTGCCTCGCAGGCGCGCGTCGTAGCTGAAATCGCTCTCCGTTCCGAGCGCCAGCAGCGAGCGCGCATGGTCCGCGATGTGACGGACATGCTGACCGACGCTGCCCGACGACCGGACCGTCGCGCCCGCATAAACGCTCGCCGGCAGGTGTTCGATCTGACGGCGGAGCGAGCGGAGCTGGAATTGGAGCGCGGCGATCATCATGCCGACGCCCGCAGGTAGCGGCCGACCACGGGGAGGGCGGCACGGCGGATAAACAGAATTCCGAGGCTGCCGGTGAACACCATCAACGCGAGAGAGAACAACAGCCCGCCGTCCCCCTGCACGTCGATGCCGAGAATCGTGAGATGGCTCATGATCGCCCCCGCCATCAGCCCCGTCGCCAGAATCGCGCCATAGCCGGCGAGCGCGGGCGTCAGCAGCAGGATTGCGGCGATCAGCTCCAGCACACCCGATCCGATCCGGCCCCAGGGTTCGGCGCCAACTTTCGTAAAGATGTAGACCGACTCCGGCGCCGCGGTGAATTTGAAAAAGAGCGTCTGCAGCAGAATGACCGCCACCACTACCTGCAGCGACCAGCTCACGATGTTTTCCGTTCTCGACATCCTCGCCTCCTGACCGCTTCGATGTCGCGAATCGCCCCGCGTTTCGTGGCGGCGGGCGACGGGAAACCGCGTGACGCGTCCGGCATCCAAACGACGTATGACCATGACGGCCGAAGCGGCGCGCCTCGAGGAGGCCAGGACCAGACGGAAACACTGGAAACGATGGGGCCCATACCTGAGCGAGCGGGCGTGGGGCAGCGTGCGCGAGGACTACAGCGCGGGCGGGCAGGCGTGGGACTACTTTCCGCACGATCACGCCCGCTCCCGCGCCTACCGATGGAACGAGGACGGCCTCGCCGGGATCAGCGATCGGCATCAGCGGCTCTGCTTCGCGCTCGCGCTGTGGAACGGACAAGATCCGATTCTCAAGGAGCGGCTTTTCGGGCTCACGGGAACGGAGGGAAATCACGGCGAAGACGTGAAGGAGTACTACTTCTATCTCGACAACACGCCGACGCATTCGTACATGCGGTTTCTCTACAAATATCCGCAGGCGGCGTATCCGTACGCGGCGCTCGTGGAACAGAATGCGCGGCGCGGCAAGGGCGCCCGCGAATTCGAGCTGCTCGACACGGGCGTTTTCGCGGACAACCGCTACTTCGACGTGGAGGTCGAGTACGCGAAGGCGGACTGCGAGGACATCCTCATCCAGATTCACGTGAGCAACCGCGGGCGGGAAGCCGCTCGCCTGGAGCTCCTCCCCACCGCGTGGTTCAGAAACGTCTGGTCGTGGGCAGCGGACGCGCCGCGCCCACGCGCGGCAGCGATGCCGGGACGCGCCACGTGTATCGCGCTGTCGGAGCCGATGTACGGCGATCGCTGGCTGCACTGCCAAGGCTCCCCCGAATTGCTGTTCACCGAAAACGAAACGAATACCGGGCGGATATTCGGCTACCCGAACGGATCGCGATGTACGAAGGATGCCTTCCACCGGCTGATCGTGGAAGGGGAACAAGCGGCCGTGAATCCGGCGCGCGAAGGAACCAAGGCCGCCGCGCGGTACTCGCTTGACGTCCCCGCGGGTGAGACGGTCAGCGTGCGACTGCGCCTTACCGATCGCAAACCAAACGGCAGCGCACCACTCGGCAAGGCATTCGACACCGTGCTGGCGGCACGGCGGCGCGAGGCGGACGAGTTCTACGCGTCCGTGCTGCCGACAACGCTCTCCGCCGATGCGAGGGGCGTCGCGCGGCAGGCCCTCGCCGGCCTCCTCTGGTCCAAGCAGTACTACCACTACGTCGTGCGCGACTGGCTCGCCGGTGATCCATCACAGCCCACGCCACCGGCGGAACGCGAGCGTGGCCGCAACCATCAATGGACGCACCTGTACAACGCGGACGTCATCTCGATGCCGGACAAATGGGAGTACCCGTGGTACGCGGCCTGGGATCTCGCGTTCCATTGCGTGCCGCTGGCACTGGTGGACGCGGATTTCGCCAAGGAACAGCTCGTGCTCCTGCTGCGCGAGTGGTACATGCATCCGAACGGGCAGCTGCCCGCGTACGAATGGTCGCTCGGCGATGTCAATCCTCCGGTCCATGCCTGGGCCGCATTGCGCGTCTACAAGATCGAGAAGAAGCGGCGCGGCACGGGTGACCGCGCGTTTCTCGAGCGCGTGTTCCAGAAGCTGCTGCTGAACTTCACCTGGTGGGTGAACCGGAAGGACGCCGACGGCAACAACGTGTTCCAGGGGGGCTTTCTCGGTCTCGACAACATCGGCGTGTTCGATCGCAGCGCTCCCGTCCCGACGGGCGGCCGCCTCGAGCAATCCGACGCCACCAGCTGGATGGCGATGTACTCGCTGAACATGCTCGCGATCGCCAGCGAGCTCGCACGCGAGAATCCGACCTACGAGGATGTCGCGAGCAAGTTCTGGGAGCACTTCCTCAACATCGCGCACGCGATGAGCGGCGGGCGCCTGCACGGCGGCGTCGGACACGATCTCTGGGACGAGACGGACGGCTTCTTTTACGACGTGCTGAACGGCCAGGATGGATCGCGCGAGCGGCTGCGCGTCCGCTCGCTCGTCGGGCTGATTCCATTACTTGCGGTGCAGACACTCGAGCCAGAGGCGCTCGCCACGATGCGCGGCTTCAACCGGCGCCTGCAGTGGTTCGTGAAGCACCGCCCCGATCTGACGGACAACGTCGCCTGCATGGAAGAACCCGGGCACGGCGAGCGCCGCCTCCTCGCGATCGTGGACGCCGATCGCCTGCGTCGCGTGCTGAAGGTCATGCTGGACGAACGCGAGTTCCTTTCGCCGTACGGCATTCGCGCGGTCTCGGCGGTTCATCGTGAGCATCCGTACTGTCTCAACCTGAACGGGATGGAATACCGTGTGGACTACGAGCCGGCGGAATCGTCTACGAACCTGTTCGGTGGCAATTCGAACTGGCGCGGACCGATCTGGTTCCCAATCAATTACCTCCTGATCGAGGCGCTGCAGAAGTTCCACCACTATTACGGCGAGAACCTGCGCGTCGAATGTCCGACGGGGTCGGGACAGATGCTGACGCTCGGCGAAGTGGCGGCGGAACTCTCTCGCCGCCTCTCGCGCATCTTCCTTCGCGGCGCGGACGGCCGCCGGCCCGTGTTCGCCAACGGAACACCGTTCCAGGACGATCCGCACTGGCGCGATCTCGTCCTCTTCCACGAATACTTCCACGGCGACGACGGGTCGGGACTCGGAGCGAGCCACCAGACCGGATGGACCGCGCTCGTCGCAAAGCTCCTCCAGCAGAGCGGCGAGTGACGATATGATTCGCACCTGGAACGCGGAGGGGCCGCTGATGACGTGTCGCGAACTGGCTGATTTCCTGATGGATTATCTGAACGGCGATCTGGCTGCGGACGTGCGTGCGGCCTTCGACCGTCACCTGTCGCTCTGCCCCAATTGCGTCAGCTATCTCTCGGCGTACAAGACGACGATCGAGCTCGGACGCCGCGCATTCACGGACGACGCGGCTGACGCCGTCACGGCCGTGCCCGAAGACCTCGTGCGCGCCATCCTGGCGGCGCGCGATCGCGAACCTCCCGCCTGACACCGCCGCCGCGCCTGCGGCATCCAAGCGAGCGAGGAGATCTGAAAATGTTGCTTCGTTCGCTGCAGGGAACTCTATTCGCTTCCGTCGTCGCGCTCACCGCGCTCGTCTCGGCATCCGGACCCAAATCCGCAATCAACAAGGGCGACGGTGACGTCGCCGTCAAGGGATACGACGTCGTCGCGTACGCTGTCGCGGGCGCGCCCATCAAGGGGACCGCGCAATTCAGCTTCCGCTGGAACGATGCCACCTGGCTCTTCTCGAGCGCGGAGAACCGCGATCGCTTCGCCAAAGATTCGGTACGGTACGCGCCGCAGTTCGGCGGGTACTGTTCGTGGGCGGTCAGCCGCGGTTACACCGCCGATATCGATCCCGAGGCCTGGAGGATCGTCGATGGCCGGTTGTATCTGAACTATTCCAAAAGCGTGCAGCGGCGCTGGGAACAGGACGTGCCCGGGAACATCGCCAAAGGACAGGCGAACTGGCCGGCCGTCCTGAACAAATGAATGCCCACAGAGGGCGCGATATCGAGCGCAAGGTGTCGTGGCTCGAGCTGTTCTTCGATCTGGTCTTCGCGGCCGCGGTGTCGCAGGTGGCCTTGCCGCTCCGCGACGACTACTCCGCCGCCGGGCTGGTCCGCTTCGCCATCCTATTCATTCTTATTTGGTGGGCGTGGACCGGGCACGCGGTGTTTTCCACGCGCTTCCACACCGACGACGGCGTGCAGCGTTTGCTGACGCTTCTCCAGATGTTCGGGGTAGCGGTTATGGCAGCCAATGCGCGCGACGCGCTCGACAGCCGATCGTCCGCAGGGTTTGCGGCGGCGTACGCGGCGCTCAGACTGATTCTCGTCGCGCAGTACATCCGCGCCCGCACCGTTGTCGACGCACGCCGGCTGATCGCCCGGTACGCAGGCGGTCACGGTGTCGCGGCCTTCCTCTGGCTGGCGTCCGCGGTGGCACCGCTTCCCGAGCGTTATTGGCTGTGGGGGGTCGCGCTCGCGATCGATCTCGGCACCCCCTGGTGGGCCGAGCGCCACAGCGCGGCATTTCCACCTGATGCGTCGCATTTACCCGAGCGCTTCGGCCTGTTCACGCTGATTCTTCTCGGTGAATCCGTGATCGCGGTGATGCACGGGATCGAGCACCAGGAGCACTGGAGCGTCACGGCGGCGAGCCTGGCATTCCTGTCCATGGCGATCGCCTTGGGGATCTGGTGGGGTTACTTCGACGCCGCGAGGGCAACGCGCACACGACCGGTGCGCAGCCGCGGCGACGCGGTGCGGCTCCACATCTGGAGCTACGCGCACCTGCCGTTCTATGTGGGGATGGTCGTTACCTTCGTGGGGCTGCAACTCGTCGTTTCAGCAGCCCCAGCGGTGATCGCACTCCACGAGGCCGTGCTGCTGGGCATCGCGCTCAGTGTCGTCGGGTTGTCCCTGGTCCCGCTGTCGACGGCCTCGGGCGGGCAGCACGCTTAGGAGATCTGGAATCAATAGGGCACGCCTGAACGGCGTGCTTCGCGCAAGGCGTTCGCATACCACTCGAATTCCGCGGCAAACCGGCCAAAGCGACCGGTGAACGCGGGGTCTGCCGGCTCCCCCGTCTCTGTCAGGGCCTTCGAGATCGATGGGATCGGGAACAGACTGGAGATACTCGGCATCCCAAGCTCGCACAGCATGGCCCGCAGCTGCATCGCGGCGCGCACGCCGCCGAAGTGCCCGGCCGAGTAACAGACGATCGCCGAGGGGCGAAAGAAGTATTCCTCGAGGAAGTGGTCCAGCAGGTTCGTCAGCGCGGGCGGAACGCTGTGATTGTATTCGCCGCTGACAACGACGAATCCATCGCTCTGTCGGTATAGATCCGCGAGCCGCTCGAGCACCGCCGGCGCCTCACCCTTCGAATATTCCTTGTACATGCGGTCCAGCAGCGGCAGCTTCAGTGCGCAGGGATCGACGAGGGTCACGTCGTGTCCGCGCGCGGCCAGCGACCGCTCGACAAACCGCGCCGCCCTGATGCCCTGACGGTCGGATCGGACGGATCCGGCCATGACGACGAATTTCATGAGGGACTCCTTGCCGCCTTCGATGCCTCACGGGGTTCGAGGGTTTCGTCGTCACCTCCCCGCTGAGCCTCGGCGGGTCTGCCGATTGCAAGCTTCCCGAAAGACATGCCTTCAGACGGGCTGCAAGGGAAAGGTGTAACTCCGATGAATTCCAATGTTCGATCGGCAATGGCCGGTGCAGTGGCGGGGGGTCTTGCGATGTACTTGCTGGACCCGGAAGGCGGCGGGCGCAGGCGCGCGCTCCTGCGTGACAAGGCGACCTGGGCCGCACGCAAGACGCGCGACGCTGCGGACGCGACGCGTCGCGATGTCGGCAACCGGCTCAACGGACTGGCGGCGCACAGCCGCGTCGCGTTTTCCGACGCGCCGGCAGACGATGCGACAGTTCGCGAACGCATCCATTCCGCACTCGGGCGCGCAACACGGCATCACCGCGCCGTGTCCGTCGCGGTCACGAGCGGCAACGCAACGCTGACCGGGGATGCGCTTGCGTCGGAAGTGCCGTCGATCCTGTCCACGGTGAAGCACGTCCGCGGTGTCGAGAACGTCGACAACCAGCTCAGAACACATGATTCGCCCGAGGGTATTCCGGTGCTGCAGGGTGGCGAGAGCGACACGCGGTCGTGGGCGGCGTGGGCCACGAGCGGCTGGTCGCCGGCGGCGCTGGCGGGCACCGCCGCGGGTGTCGCGATCATCGGCGCGGCGGCCCTGGCGGCAGGGCGCACGGCGCGGAAGGGGGACGGCACCACCGACGCCAGCTGGACCGACGTGGGCGACGCCGGCGACGTGTGCGTGATCGAGGTGGATAGCCTGACGGAACCATAGGAGGTCATTGTGCCCGAACAGCAGACGATCAAACGCGCGCGTGCCGACAAGCGCGCCGGGAAGGCGCCGTCCACGCAGGCGGGTGAATTCGTGCGCGAGGAAATGCACCACGTGCGCGAAGGTAAACACGGCGCGCGCTCCACCAAGCAGGCCATTGCGATCGGGTTGTCGAAAGCACGGCGCTCGGGCGTCAAGCTGCGCGCACCGCGGAACGCGAAGAGTGCAACGAAGCGCAGTGCGCGAAGCGCAACCCGCGCCGCACGTCGACACGCGCGCCCGTCGCCTCGCCGCTCCCGCGCGATCGAGAAAGCGCTCAAACGCGAAGGGCGCAGCGCGGCGTCGCGAAAGGCCTTGGCACGACAGGCCAGGAGCGCGGCACGCCGCCGGCCGGCCGCCGCACGCAAGGCCGCGGCGCGGAAAGCCGCGCGCACGCGGCAGCGCCGGCGCGCATCCGCCTCCGCCTGAACATTAGCGAGGCGCCGGACTCGTCGATGCGCCGCAGAGCGACGCGTGATCATGGTGGTGTGTGCGTCGCGCCAGCTCAACGGGCGAAGTACTGGGAGGAGTGGCGATGACGGATCCGGACGTGCCCGCAGGATTCCTGCCCGATCGCAAGACATGATTAGCGCCGGGCCGCCGATCGGAAATCTGTCGGTGAGCGTCTTCATCGTTCCCACCGACGCGCCGGAAGCCGACGGAACATTCGAGTGGACCTCGACGACGATCATCGTCGTCGAGGTGACGGCTGGCGGCACGACCGGCATCGGCTACTCCTATGCGGACGCGGCGGCCGCGATGCTGATTTCCACGACGCTTGCTTCGGCCGTCCGCGGCATCGACGCACTTTCCACAAACGTGGCCTGGACCGCGATGAATCGCGCGCTGCGCAATACCGGACGGCCCGGTGTCGGCTCGGCGGCGATCGCGGCGGTCGATGCTGCGTTGTGGGATGCGAAGGGCCGGATCCTGAGCGCCAGCGTGGCCGACATGCTCGGCTTGGCGCGCGATCATGTTCCGGTGTACGGCAGCGGTGGCTTCACCTCGTACTCGCCCGCGCAACTCCATTCGCAACTGAGCAGCTGGGTGGCCGGCGGCATCGGGCGGGTCAAGATGAAGATCGGGCGGGATGCCGCGGCGGACGTTCAGCGCGTCGAAGCGGCGCGCGAGGCGATCGGGCCTGGCGCCGAATTGTTCGTGGATGCAAACGGCGGCTACACGCGCAAGCAGGCCCTCGCCCAGGCCGAGCGGTTCGCGGCGCAGCGCGTCACGTGGTTCGAAGAGCCGGTCTCCTCGGACGATCTGGCCGGATTGGCGCTGATAGTCGATCGCGCTCCGGCCGGGATGGACATCGCGGCAGGCGAGTACGGATATGACCTCTTCTACTTCCGCCGGATGCTCGAGGCGCGCGCCGTCGACGTACTGCAGGCCGACGCCACTCGCTGCGGCGGGATCACCGGATTCATGAAAGTCGCCGCACTCGCCGAGTCGCACGGAATCCCGCTGTCCGCCCACACGGCACCTTCCATTCATGTGCATCCAGGCGCCGCGATTGGCGGATTGCAGCACATCGAGTATTTCCACGACCACGTCCGCATCGAGCATCTGCTCTTCGACGGCGCCGCGACCGCCGAGAGCGGCGTGCTTCGTCCCGATCGCAGCCGTCCGGGCCTCGGTCTCGCGCTGAAGCGCGGTGACGCGGATCGGTACCGAAAGGATTGAGTCATGCCAGCCACAGCCAGATTCGCTGGCACGGACGGTCCGCGACATCTGCGATTCGGCGCGCACGCATGGGCCGAGAAGGCGCGCGCCGCGCTCGAGGCGGATCTCGCACGCGCGATCACAGGCGAGGTGCGATTCGACGGCGGCACGCGCGCGATGTATGCCGCCGGCGGATCCAATTATCGCCAGGTTCCGATCGGCGTCGTCATGCCGCGGAGCATCGAGGATATCGTGCGCGCCGTCGAGGTCTGCAGACGGCACGGCGCGCCGGTGCTTGGACGCGGCGGCGGGACCTCACTGGCCGGCCAGTGCTGCAACATCGCCGTCGTCTTCGATTGCAGCAAGTACTTGAACCGCCTTGTTTCTCTGGATCCCGATGCGCGCCGCGCACGCGTCGAGCCCGGCTTGATCCTCGATCACCTCAGAACCGCCGCCGAGCGCCACCATCTCACGTTCGCGCCGGACCCCTCGACGCACAGCCACTGCACGCTGGGCGGCATGATCGGCAACAACTCCTGCGGCGTCCACTCGCTGATGGCCGGCAAAACCGATGTTAACGTGGAATCGCTCGACGTTCTCACGTACGACGGCGCGCGGCTCAGATTGGGTCCCGCGTCGGACGCGGATTACGAGGCGGCGATCCAGAGCGGCGGCCGCGCGGGAGAGATCTATGCCGCGCTTCGCGCGTTCCGCACGAAGTACGCCGATGGAATCGCCGCGGGATTTCCGGACATCCCGCGCCGGGTGTCCGGCTACAACCTGCCGTGGCTCCTGCCGGAGCGCGGCTCGCATCTCGCGCGCGCGCTCGTCGGCAGCGAGAGCACCTGCGTCATGGTGCTCGAAGCCGAGGTACGGCTGGTGCCGAGTCCGCGGTTCAAGACGCTCGTCGAGATCGGCTACCGCGACGTCTACGAGGCAGCGGACGACGTGCCGCATGTCCTCGAGTACGGTCCGATCGGGCTCGAAGGGATGGACGATCGTCTGATAAAGGACATCGAGCACACCCACGTCGACGCCCGGTCGCTGCGCGAGCTGCCGGAAGGGGCAGGATGGCTTCTGGCCGAGTTCGGCGGCGATACGCGACAGGAGGCGGACGCGAAAGCACAGGCGCTCGTCGATGGACTGCGCCGTCATGGCAGCCGTGCCACGACGAGAGTCTTCGACGATCCGAAGCACGAACACGAGATCTGGCGTGCGCGCGAGACCGGTCTGGGCGCCACCGCGCACGTCGGCAGCGACCGTCCGACCTGGGAGGGCTGGGAAGATTCCGCCGTTCCCCCCCAGCGCCTTGGCGATTACCTGCGGGAGTTGCGGGCACTGCTCGATCGCTACGAGTACATCGGCGACTTCTACGGTCACTTCGGCCAGGGCTGTCTCCACACCCGCATCAACTTCGACCTGCAGACCGACGAAGGCATCAGGACGTTCCGGTCTTTCATCTCAGAGGCCGCGGACCTCGTCGTGCGCCATGGCGGATCGCTGTCGGGCGAGCACGGCGACGGACAATCGCGCGCGGAGATGCTGCCGAAGATGTTCGGCCCCACGCTGATCGAGGCGTTCCGCGAGTTCAAGGCGATCTGGGATCCCGACTCGCGGATGAATCCCGGCAAGATCGTGGATCCGTACCGAATCGACGAGAACCTCCGTCTCGGCCGCGACTATCGTCCACCGGATGTGCGCACGCACTTTACATATCCCGGCGAACACGGGTACTTCTCGCGCGCGACGCTGCGGTGCGTCGGCATCGGCGATTGCCGCCGGACCGACGGCGGCACGATGTGCCCGAGCTTCCAGGTGACGCGGGAAGAACGGCACTCGACGCGCGGACGCGCGCACCTGCTCTTCGAGATGCTCGAGGGTGACCCGGTGACCGGCGGATGGCAGAGCGAGGACGTCAAGGAAGCGCTGGATCTCTGCCTGGCATGCAAAGGCTGCAAGGGAGACTGCCCCGTTCACGTCGACATGGCGACATACAAGGCGGAGTTCCTCGCACACTATTACCAGCGCCACTGGCGTCCGCGAACGGCCTGGGCGTTTGGGCTGATTCACTGGTGGGCGCGGATCGGATCGCGCGTGCCGATGCTCGTGAACCTCGCGACGCATACGAAAGGACTGGCGGCGCTCGCCAAGTGGGCGTCTGGAATGCCGCAATCGCGAAGCATCCCCGCATTCGCCGGAGAGACCTTCACGCAGTGGTTCGCGCGCCATCGTGGGACGGCTGCAGCCGGCGACAGACGGTCCGGCGACACCGTCCTGCTCTGGCCAGACACGTTCAACAATCACTTTCATCCGGAGACGGCAATCGCGGCCGTCGAGCTGCTCGAATCCGCCGGCTTTCACGTCGTCGTTCCGGCTGTCCCGGTCTGCTGCGGCCGTCCGCTCTACGATTACGGTCTGCTGCCGCTCGCGACGCGGGTGCTCGAGCAACTGCTCGACACGATTCGGCCGTTCATCCACGCCGGCGTCCCCGTCGTCGTGCTGGAGCCGAGCTGCGCCGCCGTGTTCCGCGACGAGATGTGCAATCTCCTGCCCGAAGACGCAGATGCAGCGCGGCTCCAGAAGCAGGTCTTCCTGCTCGGACAGTTCGTCCGAACGCATCGCGACCGCTTCGCGCTGCCCGCCATGGATGCGCGCGTTCTTTTCCACGCCCATTGCCATCAGAAGGCGATCTTCGGCGCGGAGGACGACTGCGCGGTTCTGGAATCGATCGGCGTGAAGCTGGATGCGCCCGATACCGGGTGCTGCGGCATGGCAGGCTCGTTCGGCTTCGAGGCGTCGCATTACGACATCTCGATGCAGGTCGGCGAGCGCGTGCTCCTGCCGGCCGTGCGCGCCGCGGATTTGCGAACGATCGTGCTTGCCGACGGCTTCAGCTGCCGCGAGCAGATCGCGCAGGCGACGCTCCGCCAGGGCCTGCACCTGGCGCAGGTGCTGCGCTTGGCGCAGGCAAGCCGCGGGCGCGTTTCAGCGCAACCCGAACGCGACCTCGTCGTCGATCACGCGGCGAGGACCGCCGCGTGCGTGCCCGCGTATGCGGCCGCGGCGTTGCTCGGAATCGGCGCGACGCTCGCAATTCGCGGATTAGCGGCCAGGATCAGCGGCGCGTCGTGAGCGACGGCGCGGCCGGATCGATCAAGGCCAGGCCCGATTCCGGATCCATCCGGCGTAGCAGATGCCGCGGCATCTCCGTGATGATGATCTCGAGTGTCGGCCGGACGATGCCTTCGATCAGATGGCCGCCGTGCGCTGTCGCGTCGGCTTTCCCGAGAACGACATGCGCGTGCACTCTCGGCTCGTTCTTCTTGGTAGAAATGTTCTTCTCGATCGACACGTCGCCGACGAGCGATAGCACCTCGACCTGCTCGTCGATCGATCGCTTGCGGTACTCTTTCGACGGCCAGTCGAAGTAGGCGACCACGGCCCGCGCGAAGGCGCCGATCGCGGTGAAGTGACTGCCGCCAAGGTGCTCCTCGGTCGCGAACGCCGTGAGCGCCTTCATGGCGTCGTCACCCGTTTCACAGACGAGGACAAAGGTCCTCAGACCGTCGTGCTCGGCGAGCAAGGTTCTCTTCATGCCGTTCGGAGGCAAGCAAACGGAGCGCCACGCCACGGTACCGGATTAAGCCGAGGCGCCGGACTCGTCGATGCACCGCAGAGCATGGCCGACGCTATGCCGCCGGCGATTTATGAGTCGTGTCGGTGGACACGACCGAGCTCTGCTCGCGCTCAATGTCGATCGAGCAGTCCTTGGCGAGCGCCACCAGGGCGCCGATTGCGGCGAGCGCGGGCGCGATCACGGCACCCACGACGCCCGCCGTCAATGGAAACTCGGCGATGGTCCGTTCCCCCTGGCGCACGCGTACTCGGCGCACGTTGCCTTCGTGCACGAGATCCTTGAGTTTGTCGAGCACCGAGCTGCCCTCGGCCTTCACGGACTCCCAGTATGTCTTGTCGGTCATGGTTCCTCTACGGTTTCTTACGAAAACCGCGTGCCAGAAGTGCCGGTGGCACGCTGTCACGTTCACCACCGAAGCATAGAGCATCAGAGCAACTAGCCCTGCCGGAGGGCGCGGGACAACTCGGCGGCGGCCGCGCGTGATGCGGGAACGATCGTCGCGCACGCGACGACGAGCAGTACTGCGCCGACGCTTCCGCCGAGCACCAGCGGATCCGCCGTTCGCACGCCATATACGTAGCGTGTGACGAGTTGGCCCATCCACAGCGCGATCACGAGGCCGCCGCCGGTACCCAGGGCTGCCGTCCGCGCGCTCTCGAGAAGGACGATCTGTATGACCTGCGCCCGCGTCGCGCCGAGCGCCTGGCGGACAGCCATCTCGCCGGTCCGCTGAGACACCACATACGCGACCACGCCGAACACGCCGACCATCGCCAGCAGCAGCGCCGCGACGCCGAACCCCGACATGAGCCACATGCCGAGCCGCTGCCGATCGAGCGACGACGCTACCGATCCGGCGAGAGTACCGATCTCGACCGCGACGTTTCGATCCACGTCGCGGAGGGCGGCGCGGAACTGCGACGCATGCTGCTCCGGACGACCGTCGGCAGTGGTGACGACGAAGATTTCGCGTCCCGAAAGATACTGGGCGCACGGCAGATACACGATCGGTTCGGCAGGCTCGGTCAACGATGCGTACTGCACGTCGGCCACTACGCCGACAATCGTGACCTCCTCTGACACGAACTTTCCATCGACGCGGCGAAAACGCAGATCCTTGATGCGCTCCCCGATTGGATTCAGATCTCCGAGCGAGCGCCGCACGAAGGCCTGGTTGACGATGGCGACACCTTGTGCGGCAGGTCCGTCTGCCTCCGTAAATGGCCGGCCAGCGAGCTGAGTGATACCCATCAGACGAAAGAAGTCCGGGCTCACCAGGCGACGGCGTCCATTCAGGCGTTTCTCCGGAGGAATGTCCGGACGGCTCACAAGGTCTATAAAGGTCGTCGAGTCCCTTTCGGTCTGTAGCGGAAGCGATGAAGCGGAGGCCACGCGCACCGCGCCCGCGTTCCGAAGGGCCAGCTCCGTCGCCTGCCACCACGCGTTGCGCCGCTCCTGCGTGGAGTATGTGGCGGGGACCACGACGTCGAGCACGAGACGCGCACGAGGGTCGAATCCGGGATCGATGTGTTGAAGATGGTCGTAGCTCCGCACGAGGCGCGCGGCACCGGCGACGAGCGCGACCGCCACGGCAATTTCCGCGACAACGAACAAGCCCAGGAGGCGGCGCGTCTTTCGCGAGCCGCGCACTCCGCGGCCGCTCTCATTCATCAGCGCCGCAATATCTGTGTCCGCGATGCGGATCGCCGGAAGCAGTCCGACCATGAGCGCTGTCAGTGCGACCAGCGCGACGACAAAGCCGACGACCTTCGCGTCGAACGTGAGTGTATCGAGACGCGGCAGACGTGACCCGCCGTAGCGCATCAGCAGGCGGACGGACGCATATGCCGCTGCGATGCCGGCGACACCGCCGCAGACAGACAGCAGCAACGACTCCGTCACCAGAAGCCGCACGATACGGGCCCTGCCGGCGCCGAGCGCCGCACGAATCGCGAACTCGCGCGCACGTGAAGTGCTCCGCACGAGCACGAGGTTCGAAACGTTGGCCGTCGCGAGGACAAGGAGCAGCGCGGTCGCGGCGAACAGGATCAGAAGAATCGGCCCGAGATCCCCGACGGTTGCGTTAAGAAGAGGGCGGAGTGCGTACGCGCGGCCGAGCTCCTGATCGGGGTACTTCCGGCCAAGCGCGTCCATGATCTGCTGCAGCCGCGCGGCAATTGCCGGCGGCCTCACGCCTGGCTTGAGCCGGACGAACCCTTCATATCCGTGCCCGATCGTTTCGCGGATCCAGGCACTGATCCAGACATCCGTGCCGGTGGGAACGTCGAATGCCTCCGGTGCGACCCCAACCACGCGGACTTGCCGATTGGCCAGCGTGATGGGACGCCCGATGATGTCCTCGCGCCCGCCATAAACCGACCTCCACAACGCGTGGGACAGCACGGCGACCTGCGGTGCCCCTTCGACAGCGTCGGCCGGCGTGACGGCGCGTCCGCGCGCCATCGGCACGCCGAACAGGTCGAAGAATCCTCCTGACACGAAAAACGCGACCACCTGCTGTCCGCCGACATCCGTCACCAGGGCCGCATCGCTGCGCTGGACAATCGCCGTACGCGCCACCGCATCGTTCAGACCCGCGAGCGCCGTCATTTCCTCCGACGCCATGAGGCCGATCGTGAAGCGCCCGCTCGGAAAGAACGTGCGGACCGTGTAAATGTCCTGAGGTCTGGAGTACGGAAGCGGCTCGAGCAGCACGGCGTTCACCGTGCTGAAGATGGCCGTCGGCGCCGCGATGCCGAGCGCGAGCGTGCCCACGGCCGCCAGAAAGAACGACGGCTGACGAACTAGATCGCGCGCGGCGGCGGTCAGCATCAGCGGCCCATCCTAAACGAAAAAGGCCGCGTGGATTGCTCCACGCGGCCCTTTCTTGCTTCGTTCTTCTTGCTTCGTTCTTCTTGCTTCGTTCTTCTTGCTTCGTTCTTCTTGCTTCCTTCTTCTTGCTTCCTTCTTCTTGCTTCCTTCTTGCTATTCCTGGTTCTTGTGCAGCACTTCGGCGACGGGCTTCTTCTTGCCGCCGAGGCCGGCGATCTTGATGGTCGCCTGCTCTTTCAGCACGTGCTGGCGATAGAGCTCGGACATCTTCTCGTCTTCCGGCGTGAATGTGCCCGCCTTCTGCCGCTGCGCCCGCAGCTTCTCTTCGCGCGCGTTCTTCGCTACACCCAGCTCGTCGAGGTCGGTCTGCTTGCCGGCCGCGACCGCTTCCGGATCCAGAACCAGCGTGTGGTCGGTCGTCGGGAGATCGACCTTCTTGCCGCCGGCGTAGATCTGGTGACGGCCGTGCTCCTCGTACCATTTCGTGAGCGTCGCCGTCATGTGCATCTTCTCGATGATGTTCCGCCAGCCGATGCCGGTGTTATACGCGCAGAAGGAGATTTCCCCTTCCTGCGTCGCATACGGAATGATGCAGCGCTCGGTCCGCCGGAAGTCGTAGTTGAACAGGTCCTGGAACCACATGCCGGCGATGAACAGGAAGTTCCAGCGATCGCCGCGGCGCTTCATCTGGTCTTCGACGGTGCGATCGTCGCCGACGCGGCCGTAGGCCCCTTCGTGCGCCTTCTTCGTCGCGCCGAACGTCTTGTCGAACTTCTTCAAGAGGTCGGTCATCTTGAAGTGGGTCGGCGACTTGAACGGGTCGTAGTTGCGCGCGAGCGCCAGCGCCATGCCGAGAACCGACAGCCGGCGGCCGCGCGCCGCGTCGTTCACGCGCTGGATGTCCTTCGCGAGCTGATCGGCGTGCAGGAACGCGGTGACCGGAACGGCCTCCTTCGTTTCCTTGTCGATCATGACCGCCATGCCGATGCCGCAGTTCGGATGGCACCCGCAGGTCAGGTTCCCCCACTCGGCGCTCGGGCCATGCACGAGGTCCGCCCAGTCGGTGAACGTGCCCATGAACGAGATCGGGAACCAGTCGCGGATCGGCTCGCCGAGTCCCGTCTGGTTCTTCACGTCGTGCGCCAGGTGCGACAGCGTGTAGCGCTGCGCCGCGCGGCGCTCGGGCGTGACTTCCTCGTCGCGGCCCGTGAACGACACCGGCTGGAACGAGAGGAAGTTGATCTTCTTCGGATTGTCGAGCGCGAACTGGATGACGCGGCCGACCTGTTCGTTGTTGATCCCGTTGATGATCGTGATGACGGGGACGATGTCAACGCCCGCGGACCAGAGGTTCTCGATCGCGCGCAATTTCACGTCGAACAGGTTGCCGACGAGGCGGTGCGAGTTCGCGGCGTTGCCGATACCGTCGAACTGCAGGTACGCGTAGCGCAGGCCCGCGTCGAACGCCGCCCTCGCGAACTCCTTGCTCTTCGCGAACTCGATGCCGTTGGTCGCCGCCTGCACCGAGTTGTAGCCGACCTTCTTCGCGTAACGGACCGCATCGAGGAAATACGGCGACATCGTCGGTTCGCCGCCGGAGAACTGGACCGACATCTGGCGCTTCGGCTTCAGCGTGATGGCGTTGTCCAGCATCGTCTTGATCTCTTCCCACGAGAGCTCGTGGACGAAGCCGACCTGGTTGGCGTCCATGAAGCAGGGGTCGCACATCATGTTGCAGCGGTTCGTCAGGTCGATCGTGAGGACCGAGCCGCGGCCGTACTTGATGGTCGAGCTGCCGTGGTTGTGGAGCTTCTCGTCGGCGTGCGAGCGGATGTCGCTTCCCGGGAACACCTCCTCGAGGTGCTTGAAGAATGCCGGATCGATCGCCATGACGTCTTCGAAGTGCCCGTGGATCGGACAGTCCTTCACCATCACGATCTTGCCGTCCTTCTCCGTGATGGTGGCCTTGATCTCGCCGACCTTCTCGTTGAGGAGGATCTTGAAATCCTGCTTGCCGTCGACGATCGCCTGCCGGGCCTCGCGGACGCAATTGGGACAGAGCGAATCTGTCTCGCGCGGCCAGCCCAGTGGCGGCTTCACCTTCTGCCACGACTTCTGCAGCGGGAGCTCGGACCACTTCGGCGTGAACGCGGGATTCGGGTTGATGCGATTGACAGCGTCGAACGCGACCCAAGCGCCTTTGGCGGCGACGGTCAGCCCCTTCTCGACGTACTTAATAGGCTTGTGCATGGGCACAGACTAGCCATAAGTTGTTAGAAAATCAGGAGTTTTCAGTGAACTGGCGCTATCGCGGGGCGAACGGGCCGGGATCAGACCCCGACTGGCGCAGCTGAGGCGCTCAAAACCTCGTAAATCGGCAGGCTGTGGGTCTTCCCGCGCAGGGTGACCTCGGCGACGGGTTTCGTTTCGAACTCGCCGCCGAGCTCCTTGAACGTCTCGCCGGTGAGCAGGATCGTCATGTGGTACTCCCTATTTAAGGCCTGGACGCGCGACGCGGTGTTGACGCCGTCGCCGATGTGCGTGAACTCGAGGCGCTGCTTCGACCGGATGTTGCCCACGACGACCTGCGCGCTGTGGATGCCGATGCCGATCGCGACCGGAGCCTTGCCGGCGCTCGCGCGCTCGCCGTTGATCTTGGCCAGCAGCGCCTTCATGCGCAGGCTAGCGAGCACGGCTCGGCGGGCGTGATCTGGTTGATCCCCGAAGGAGCCGAAGACCGCCATCAGGCCATTGCCAGGTACAGATTGTTGTTCAGGTGGCGGAATTTATCAGGTTCTGGAGTTCTGGGGTTCTGAAGTTCTGGAAGGTCGGCGTCCGGTTCGGGTTTCTGTGGTTCTGAGGTTCGAGCGGAGGCTCCAGAGGATGCGGAATAGCAGAAGCGCCGCGACGGCGGCGGCGTAGAGCACGGGATCGCCGGTAAACACTTTCACTTTCCACGCGAAGTGGATGACCGCAAGGATGGCGGCGAGGTAGACGAGGCGGTGCAACTGCGTCCACTTCTTGCCGAGGCGCCGGATCCATCCCTTCGTCGATGTCAGTGCGAGCGGCAGCAACAGGAGGAACGTGCCGAAGCCGAGCGTGATAAAAGGGCGCTTGAACACGTCCCCGACCATCGCGCCAAACGCAAAGCCGAGATCGAATGACCAATACGCGGCAAAGTGAAGCGTCGCGTAGAAGAAGGCGAACAGCCCGAGCATCCTGCGGTACTGGATGACGACGTTCCGGCCGGTGACACGGCGGACCGGCGTAACCGCCAGGCTCAAGAGAAGAAATTTGAGCGCCCAGCGTCCGGTCTGCAGCTGGATGGTCTCGGCGGGATTGACGCCGAGAGTACCCGTGAGCGCGCCGCGCACGAGGAGCGCGGCGGGAACGAGCGCCGCCAGGAAAATGACGATCTTCGCGGCGCGCTTCACGCTCAGTAGAACTTGCGAAGATCCATGCCGGCGTACATCGACGCGACCTGGTCGGCGTAGCCGTTGAACATTAATGTCGTCGTCGTTTTGAAGTAGCTGGGGATGCGGCGTTCGGTCGCCTGGCTCCAGCGCGGGTGATCGACGTTCGGATTCACGTTGGAATAGAACCCGTACTCGCCAGGGTTCGCATCGTTCCACGCCGTGTGCGGCATCTTGTCTACGAACCGGATTCGGACGATTGACTTGACGTTCTTGAATCCGTACTTCCACGGGACGACGAGGCGGATCGGCGCGCCGTTCTGGTTCATGAGCGTCTTGCCGTAAAGACCGACGGCGAGGAGCGCGAGCGGGTTCATCGCTTCGTCCATGCGAAGGCCTTCGGTGTACGGCCAGTTCAAGCCACCGGACCCGAGACCCGGCATCTCCTTCGGCCGCAGCACGGTCTGCATCTCGACGAACGTGGCTTTCGGCTGCGGGTCGGCGCGCTTGATGACGGCCGCGAGTGGCATCCCCACCCACGGAATCACCATCGACCAGGCCTCCACACAGCGCAACCGATAGATGCGCTCCTCGAGATCCGCTGTCTTGATTAGGTCATCGAGCGCGTAATCACCGGGCTTGTTGCACAGTCCATCGATCTTCACGGTCCAGGGGCTCGTCTTCAGCTGTCCCGCATATTTCGCCGGATCGCTCTTGCCGGTCCCGAACTCGTAATAGTTGTTGTACCCGGTGATCTCCTCGAACTTGTTCAGCGGCTCGGTCGTCGTCACCATCTTTTTGGTGATGTTCGCAATCGGGCTCTGCGGAAGTGCATTCGCAGATGCCGACGCTGAAGCGGTCGCGTCGAGCGCGTTGCTTCCACAGGCCGCGAGCACGCCGCCGGCGGCCGCGCCCATCAGCCCGGCGCCAAGCTGCATGAACTCACGCCGGCGCAGGTACAGCCGCTCGTCGGTGACGTCGGAGTATTTCAGGTCGGCCGCCTTCTTGATGAGCATCGAACTCCCTGTTTCTATTTAACACCAACCTCTATCCGCGTATTCCGCCCATTCCGCGGCCTTGTTTCCGCATATTCCGCGCATTCCGAGGTCCGCGGCTAGAATTGACCAATGCCCCAGCCCCACATCGATCCTCGCTGGCCGAAGGTGCTGTCCTTGTCCGTGCACGAGCTCCGCACACCCATGACGGTGGTGGCAGGGTACATCCGAATGCTGCTCAAGGATCGCGCGGGGGCGCTCAACGATCAGCAGCGGCGGCTGCTCGAAGAGGCGGAAAAATCGTGCGCGCGCCTTTCTGCGCTCGTCGCCGAGGTCAGCGAGCTCTCAAATCTCGAGGCCGGGACCGCGCCATTCAACAAGAGCCGCGCGGATGTGCAGGCGATCCTCCGGGACGCTGTCGCACAACTCCCGGCGCTGGCGGATCGCGAGGTTCCCGTCACGCTGGAAACAGATGAAGAACCTGCGCCTATCGACGCCGACCCTGTTCGCCTGGCGCAGGCGTTCAGCTCCGTGATGGCCGCGTTGCGGCGTGAGTTGGTCGGCGACGAGGGACTTACGGTCCAGCACCGGCGTACTCCCGGCGGGTATGAAATTCTGATGGGAGACTCCTCTACGCTGTCGGCGCTTACGGCCGAGCCCGACGTGTCGCGCGCGATCTTCGACGAGTGGCGTGGTGGGGTGGGCCTCAGCCTTATCGTGGCGAGGCGCGTATTGAACGCGCACGGCGGCTCGCTATTCGCACCCCCCGACGGACGCAAAGCAGGCGCCCGGATCGTCCTCAGATCCGCCTGATTTCGCGGTTTCTTTTTCATTTTCAGCGGCCGTCAGCGGGATCTCCGCCCGCGCGCAGCCGGTGAAGACAATGGAAGCCAGATACTTACGCACCAACGTTTCGGCTCACGCCGTGAGGTACATCGAGTCAAATGCACGCAAAAATGTTGAAAAAGCGGCACCGCGCTACCCACTTTTCTTGAAATCGGTCGCAGAAAATTTCTGTTGAGGTACGACTCTTGAATCAAGTGGGAAAACGATTGGACACCTGACCCAAGATGACTTGACTTGATACACGATGAAAAAACCTTACGTAGCAATCGTTGATGATGATGCGGGGTTCGCTCAGTACCTGAGAACCTTCCTTTCACTGCGCGGGTACGAAGCGCGCTGTTACACGCGCGGGGATGAACTCCTTGCTTCGATGAAGCAAAGCGAAGCGCCCGATGCCGTGCTCCTCGACGTCATGATGCCCGGACTGGACGGCATGGCGACGCTGCGCGCGCTAAAGGCGTCGCGTCCCGAGGCCCAGGTCATCATGCTCTCCGGCCGCAACCAAGCCTCGACGATCGTCGAAGCCGTCCGTCTCGGCGCCGCCGACTACGTTGTCAAGCCGGACGATCCGGAAGGCCTCGGCGAGATCGCACTCGACGTCGCAATCAAAAACGCGATCGAGAAGAACCGCCTGGTGTCCGAGCTGAGCGAATTACGCCAGCAGTTGTCGGACGACGAGGATCGCGCGGTCTGGGGCAACAGCGAGAAGATGCGCGCCATCGCGACGGTCATCGAACAAGTCGCCGACAGTGACGTCGGCGTGTTGATCCGCGGCGAGAGCGGCGTTGGGAAGGAACTCGTGTCGCGAGCGATCCACCAGCGTTCGACGCGACGCAATCGTCCATTCGTCAAGGTGAACTGCGCGGCGCTGCCGGCGGAACTTCTCGAAAGCGAGCTCTTCGGACACGAGCGCGGCGCCTTCACCGGCGCGGCCAATACCCGGATCGGCAAGTTCGAGCAGGCGGACACGGGCACGATGTTGCTCGACGAAATCGGCGAGATGAAACCCGCCTTGCAGGCGAAGCTGCTGCACGTGCTGCAGGACGGCGAGTTCACCAAGCTCGGGAGCAACAAGCGCGTGCAGGTGGACGTGCGCGTCGTCGCCGCGACGAACCGCGATCTCGAAAAGATGCTGCAGGACGGCGAGTTCCGGGAGGACCTCTATTACCGTTTGAAGGTGATCGAGCTCGTCGTGCCTCCATTACGCGAGCGGCGCGATGAGATTCCCACGCTGATTGATTTCTTCATCGCGCGGTACGCGCGCAAGTACAATCGCGCCGCGCGCCCGCTGTCCGATTCGCTCCGGCAGCTCTTCATGACTTACGAGTGGCCCGGAAACATCCGCGAGCTCGAGAACATGATCAAGCGCGTCGTGATCCTGCAGGATGAGCAGCTCGTGATCCGTGAGATCGAGCGGAACATGCAGCGCGCCGCGGCCGCCGCAGCGGCTCCGGCGGCTGTGGCGGCAGCCGCAGCGATGGCGGTGCCGGCGGGCGTCGCTGCCTACACGCCGATGCCGCCCATGCCGTATCCACCGGCACCCGCCGCACCTACTGCTGTTGAGGTCGGCGGCGATGGAGGAGATGATGAGAGCGCTGCCGGACCCGTTGATGCAGGCGGCGGATCGCTCGCGACGGTCGCGAAGGCGGCGGCCATGAAGGCGGAACGCGCGGCGATCGAGCACACGCTGCGCCAGGTTCATTGGAACCGCCGCAAAGCGGCACAGATACTCGGCGTGAGCTACAAGACGCTGCTCAACAAGATCAAGGAGTGCGGGATTTCAAGGGTCTGATCCTCCACATAATTAGCACCTCGTTACCGTTCGCGCGGCGGTAGCGAGGTTCTCACCTCGTCTCTTCATCCACGTAGTCCGCGGATTTCACCAACATTTCTAAACTTTTACTGCCGTGGCACCTGGCTTGCTGAACTGGGCCACGTGCACGGCCCTTCCCAGCCGCGGTTATGTGACATGCGCGAGACCGTTGCGACGCAGGCGGCGGATGCGCAGCTCTCCGTGCCGCCACGACGCATTGTTGGCGAGCTGTTCGGAACGAGCGCACAGATGCGCGAGGTGCGCGAGCTCGTCGCGCGCGTCGCCGACACCGATGTCACGGTGCTCATCCGTGGCGAGAGCGGCACGGGCAAGGAGCTTATCGCGCGTGCCGTTCATGCCGAGTCTCCTCGTCGCGATCGAACATTTGTGAAGGTCAACTGTGCAGCGCTCCCCGTTGAGCTCCTCGAGTCGGAATTGTTCGGATTCGAGCGCGGCGCCTTCACCGGCGCGATCCAGCAGAAGCCC
This sequence comes from Vicinamibacterales bacterium, assembly GCA_035637115.1. GTDB lineage: Bacteria > Acidobacteriota > Vicinamibacteria > Vicinamibacterales > 2-12-FULL-66-21 > JAICSD01. The sequence goes on along the minus strand of DASPXV010000104.1, from coordinate 13,355 downwards.
GGCAGGTTCGAGTTCGCCAACCACGGCACGATGTTCCTCGATGAGATCAGCGAGATGGGCGCCGCTCTGCAGTCGAAGCTGCTCCAGGTCCTGCAGGACGGCGAATTCGCACGGCTGGGCGGCCGGCAGGATGTGAAGGTGGACGTTCGTGTCGTGTGTGCGACCAATCGCGATCTCGAGACCGCAGTTGCAGAGGGACAGTTCCGGGAAGATCTCTATTTCCGTCTGAACGTGGTCTGCGTCACGCTCCCGCCGCTGCGGCAGCGCCGCGAAGAGATTGCGCCGCTCACCGAATATTTCCTGCGTCACTACTCCGAGCACTACAACAAGGCGCCGCTCGCCCTCGCGACCGACACCATGCCGCTGTTTGTCGAGTACGACTGGCCGGGTAACGTGCGCGAGCTCGAGAACATCGTGAAGCGCATGGTGATCCTCGGCAGTGACACGGTAATCCGCCGCGAGGTTGCGGAGGCGATCGCCGCACGGACGCTGCGTGTCGGGCCGATTCCGGCCGTCGAGCACGCCACGGCGGCGGCAGCTATTGCGGCATCGCACGCGCCGCCCGCGCCGGCGCCGCAGGCGACGCCGGTTGCTGTTGGGCTCACGGGCCGCGAAGAAGCCCCGGTGCTGTCCGGTTCGCTGAAAGACATCGGCCGTTCGGCGGCGCGCCTCGCCGAGCGCGAATTGATCCATCGGACGCTCCAGCACACGCGCTGGAATCGCCGCGAGGCCGCGGAGCTCCTGGGCATCAGCTACAAGGCCCTCCTCTACAAGATCAAGGAAGCGGAACTCGACAAAGCGTCGTGAGTGACGTCTTGACGCCTGAAACGTTCGACTTCGTGCTCGCCAACGAGCTCAAGCGCGCTGCGCGGTCACAGAGCTTTCTGACGCTGGTCACCCTGGAACCGCGCGCCAACGATCGCCCGGACGCCGTGGTCGAGATCGCGCGCCTGGTCAGCCGCGAACTCCGTGAAACCGATCTCCTGGCCGTAGACGACACGACCGCGTCGATGGTCCTGCTCGATACGGATCTTCCGAACTCGAAGCGCGTGATCGGGCGCGTGATGTCACGCCTCGAGCACTACCAGTTCACCGCGCCTGTCGAGATCTGGGCCGGCGCGGCCTGCTGTCCCACCGACGGGGCCGACGTCGACACCCTGAGGCGCGCCGCCGCCGCGACGCGAACGCAACTCACGCGGCGCCGGCCACAGGGAACCGCCCAGGCCCAATGACGAGTAAGCGCACAAATGCCGAAGCCATCGACGAATCCCGTCGTCGTACGCGAGAGGCGCGTGTCGTGACGTTGCCTCAGTCGAGCCCGCAGGCCGTCGCCCGGCAGCCGGATCTGCAGTCGGTCGGGACTACGCCGCGCGTCGTCGCCATTGGCGGCGCCACGGGACTTCCCAACGTGCCGAAGTCACAGACGCGGTGTGGGCCGCGCGGGGCATCCGCATCCTGGTCGCCAATCTGATGACCGAGTCGGGCGAGACGGACAACTTCAGTGTGCTGGACTACCTCCTGACGATCGAGTGGCACCTCGGACGGCAGCTTTTCGATTGCGTCATCTACAACACGACACCGGTACGCGATGCGCTTGCGGCGAAATACGAGGAATGCCGCTCGACGCCGATCGTCACCGGGTCGTTCGAATTAAATGCCCTGCACCGTTTCGGCGAGCGCGCTATCGGCGTTCCCCTGGTCTCGGAGCATCCAGCGGGCAGATTCGCCACCAACCGGCGCGCATCGCATCGGCGATCACGGCGCTCGCGCAGGGCAAGCTCGGCGCGTGGATCGCGCGCGCGGAGGTCGGAGGCATCTAGGAGGTCGGAGGCATTTAAATATGGTTTATGCTCGGAGTTGTACCTTCACAGGAGTCTGGAGCAGATGTCAGCGTCACTTGCGGAAACGCTTCGTGAAAAGATTCGCGCTCGCCGCGCCCGGACGGGGGTCGTGGGCCTTGGGTACGTCGGCCTGCCGCTCGCGGTGGAGCTCGCGAAGGCGGGGTTCCACGCCACCGGCATCGATCTGGATGCGCGCAAGGTCCAGTCGATCAACGACGGCCGTTCGTACATCCCCGACGTCGCAACCGTGGAGGTCCAGGCGCTGCGATCGAAGGGGGTGCTCGACGCGACGACGGACTTCGCGATCATCCGCGAGCTCGATACGGTGAATATCTGCGTGCCGACGCCACTGCGCAAGACGAAGGACCCCGACATGTCCTACATCGTCTCGGCGGTGGAGGGGATCGCGAAGCACCTGCATCCGGGAATGCTGATCGTGCTCGAGTCCACGACATATCCGGGAACCACTGACGAGGTCGTGCAGCCGATGCTCGAGGCCACGGGGCTGAAGGCGGGCGTGGATTTCTTCCTCGCGTTCTCACCCGAGCGCGTCGACCCGGGCAACCCGACGTACCAGACGCATAACGTGCCGAAGGTCGTCGGCGGCTTCTCCCCTATCTGCTTGCAGCTTGCGGCGGAGCTTTACGGATCGGCCATCCAGACGATCGTTCCGGTCAGTTCGACGCGTGTGGCGGAAATGGTGAAGCTGCTCGAGAACACGTTCCGCGCGGTGAACATCGGCCTCGTCAACGAGCTCGCGCTGATGTGCGACCGCATGAACATCAACGTGTGGGAGGTCGTCGACGCCGCCAAGACGAAACCGTTCGGGTTCATGCCCTTCTATCCCGGTCCAGGGCTCGGGGGCCACTGTATCCCGATCGATCCGTTTTACCTCTCGTGGAAAGCGAAGCAGACGGGTTTCGACCCGCGGTTCATCGAGCTGGCGGGGCACATCAATGCGGGGATGCCGCACTACGTCGTCGACAAGGTTGCCGACGCGCTGAACACGCGGCGCAAGGCGGTCAACGGGTCGAACGTGCTGATCGCCGGCGTCGCCTATAAGAAGGACATCGACGACATGCGTGAATCCCCCGCGATGGACGTGATGGGATTGCTGCTCGCGCGCGGCGCGAAGGTGTCTTACGCGGATCCGTGGGTGCCGCAAGTACATGGGCGCGAATGGTCCGGAGGCTACGACCTCAAGGCCGTGGACATGACGCGCGGCACCATCGCGCAGTACGACGCGGTCGTGATCATTACCGACCACAAGGCGTTCGATTACGCCGCGCTGGTCGACGAAGCGGACATCATCGTGGACACGCGCAACGCCATCAAGGGGGACCATCCCAACGTTTTCAAGCTGGGCGCTCCGCGCGCGGCGGGCGCGCCGGAGGGCAAGGTCGCCATCGCCTAGTCACCCCGCCGGTGATCGGAGGCTCCGAGGCGACGCTGGCACCTGCCTTGCTCAGGCGGCATGCTGTGAAACCCGCTCCTCAAATAGCCGTTGCCGTGTTCATCAAGAGTTTCCATCCGGGCAGCACCGAGCTGCAGATGACGGAGCTCATCCGGCGCCTCGACCGATCGCTGTTCGACGTGCACGTGGCGTGTTTTCAAAAGGAAGGCGCGTGGCTCCCACGCGTCGAGTCTTGCGCGCCGGTGACCGAGTTCCCGATCAAGGGGTTTGCACGGCCGGGCACGCTCGCGCGCGCGGCGAGCTTCGCGCGCTGGTGCCGCGCAAACCGCCTCGCGGTGGTCCAGACGTGCGACCTGTACGCGAACACGTTCGCGCTTCCTGCGGCGGCGCTCGCGGGAACCCATGTCCGAATCGGCAGCCGTCGCGAGTTGAATCCGGACAAGTCCGCAGGACAGGCCGCACTGCAGCGCCAGGCCTACCGCTGGGCGCGCGCCGTCGTGGCGAATTCGCGCGCTGCAGCGCGGCAGTTGGCATCCGAGGGCGTCGCGGCCGAACGCATCCAGATCATCCCTAACGGCGTGGATCTCGACCACTACACCCCGCGGTCATCTGCCAAGCCCCTCTCAACCATTCTGACCGTCGGCAATCTGCGGGCTGAGAAGGGCCACGAGGTGCTGCTCGAGGCCGCGGCCAGGGTGTTACTGGCACATCCGCATCTCCGCTTTCAAATGGTCGGAGACGGACCGCGACGGGCTGAGCTGGAGGCACTGGCCGCCCGACTGTGCATTGCCGATCGGGTGAGCTTCCTTGGCCACCGCGAGGACGTCCCCGCGCTGCTCGCGTCCGCTGACGCGTTCGTACTCCCCTCGCGATCCGAAGCATTTCCCAACAGCGCCATCGAAGCGATGGCGGCCGGCCTGCCCGTTGTCGCGAGTGCTGTGGGAGGCCTGCTCGATCTAATCGAGCCGGGAGCGACCGGTCTGCTCGTCGAACCGAATAATGCGGTCGCGCTGGCGGATGCGATCGGATCGCTCGTGCGCTCTCCGGAGTACGCCGCGGCATTGGGAGCCGCGGCGCGCGAAGAGGTCACGCAGCGCTACTCGTTCGACCGCATGGTACGCGCGTTCGAGAACCTCTACCTGTCCCAGCTCGACATGCCTCGCGGAGTTTCTTCACGCGCGGCCTGAAATTTTCCAAATTACCCGATTTCCAAATTTGCAGATTTCAGAAACTCCGCAAGTTTCTCCCAGATGTAAGGAAGGGAAGCAGTCAGCTGGTGCTCGTCATCCAGCATATGAAGCTGGACGTTGGGACGCTGCTTCGCCCAGCCTTCGACAGTGGCAGGGTGCACGACCGCATCGCGGCGCCCCTGAAAGATGAGGACAGGCATCGGAACATCGGCGTTCATGGTGTCGTAGCGCCGCGCGTCTTCGTAGAGCTCGTAGTGGACGGGTATCATCCGGCCGTAGGCGAAGTGGAACACGTTCAGATGGCCGGACTGCTTCCACGCGTGCAACTGCTCTCCACCGAGATCGCGCAAATCCAGCGCCGGCGCGAGCAGCACGAGCCTTTTGATACGATCGGCCCACGTTGCGGCGGCATTCACCGTGACGAACGCGCCGAGACTCGACCCGATGAGGGTGACCGGATCCTTGGCGCCCTCGATGAGCGCCCGCGTCTGCTCGAGCATCCGCGTTATTGTCAGCGTAGAGAAATCCGGAAGATTGAGGTCGGGCGCGTGGAACTCATGTCCCAGCGCGCGGAGCCGTTGTCCGAGATACGTGGCCTTCCCCGATTGCCCCGAGGAGGCAAAGCCGTGCAGGTAGATGATCATTCCAAGCAATTATCGGGGCAGATTGAGCCGCGCGATCAGCGCGCGGAAGCGGGGATCGGCGCGGAGGGGTGCCCAATGGCGGGCGCTCGCCAGGTAAGGAATGTTGGGATCGTGCGCCCCGAACGAACGTTCGGCCCACGCGATCGCCTTATCGGTCTCACCGGGTGGATCGTGCAGATGTTGGGGTGATTCAGGCCGGCGCTGCGTCCTTCGCGCAACACTCGGGCGCGCGAGATCTGCGGGTCACCGGCGGGGTCAACGATCTTCAGCGCGACCTTGCGGCCAAGCGTCGTGTCATGCGCCAGAAACACGGCGCCCATGCCGCCGCTGCCGAGCAGGCGTTCGATGCGATAATTGCCGAGCGTAGAGCCCGGCACGGGGCCACGGAACGGCGGATTGGGCTGCACGGGATGCCGTAGTATGCGCCTTTTCCATCGCCTTCGCCGGGATCAGAAGACGGTCTTGCAGCCGGGACGGCAGCGGCACTGGATCGAGCCTTTCCCGTCGGTCGAATAGTCGTAGGTCAGCTCTTCACCCTTGCGGATGTTGCGGGCCGCGCGGATCCAGATCGTGTCGCCGATGACCTGCGTGTAGCAGTTCGGCTTGCACGCATGATTGACGTAGCGCGCGATATTGCCGCCGACGCCCGCGTCGCGCACGTACAGGCGATTGAGCTTGAAACACCAGATGTGCCCCTTCTTCAGGTAGCGCGCCTCGCGCTTCAGGCTCTCGCGGTTGGTGATCTTCTCACCCGCGTAGTCGATGATGCGTTTGTTTTTGGGAATCGGCTGGGTCGCGAACATGCCCCAGCCTGAAATAGCAGAACGCCGCTTCTCGATCACTCGATCGATCTTACCAGTAGCGGACGCGTCCTGTGTCGACGTGGACGAAGTTCGAGGCGGGATAGAAGCCGACGCCGCCAATCTTGAGGGACTTCGCCGCGTCGCGCAGGTGCTCGAGGTTCACTCCGGGCACGCGGATGTCGATCGCCTTTCCTTCAATATGCAGGCTGTGTGACGCGACGCCGCTGTGCGAACCGCCGCGCTCCTGCAGCATCGCATTGGTCTGCGGGGTGCGATAGCCGGAGATCACGTGGAACGGCTGCGCGGTGGCGAGCGTGCCGTTCAGTTCGAACAGCAGATCGAGGAGTGCGAGATCGATCGGCTTCACCTGGTTGACGCGGAAGTCGCGCAGCAGCGTATTCACGTTGTGCAGCGCCGCGGGAAAGTACTCACCCCCGGCGCAATACGCGGTCGAGAGACGCTCGCCGGTGTGTGTGTGGAAGAACGACAGCATGCGCTCGGGCGCAAGACCGCCTGCTGACTTCGCGGCGCTGCCGGCGGCGAACGCCTTCACAGGGACGAGGGCCGTGGCCGCTGCGGCCGCACCGATTCCAAGAAAATTCCGACGGCTGAGTTGTTTCATGTGCGCGTACCGAAAAGCGTCCGCCTCGCCAGAGGCCTGGGCGAAGGCTGCGGCCAGGTTCAAATCGGGTTGGTGTATCTCTATTGAACCATGCCTGACCCTTTGGATCAAGCTGAAGGATAAGGACTTAACTCATCAGGGCAACCCTCGAGCACGGCCGGCCCGTCTAAGCGGGCATGAAAACCAGACGGCGCATTCTGACCGCGGCTTTCGCCGCAGTCCTCCTGGGTTCGACTGCCGCGTCGGCTCAGGACTTTCGCTGGCACGGCGCGATTCCGCAGGGACGCGCAATCGAGGTCAAGGGCGTGAACGGCGATGTTCGCGCTGAACCGTCGAGCACCAATGAGGTCGAGGTGGTAGCGGAGAAACGATCGCGCCGCGACAATCCTGAAGATGTGCGGATCGAAGTCGTACCGCACGGCGGCGGGGTCACGATCTGCGCGGTGTATCCGAACCGCGAAGGGTCGCGCCCGAACGAATGCGCGCCCGGCAATGGCGGACACATGAACGTGCAGAACAACGACGTGACCGTTCGTTTCACCGTGCGCGTTCCCGCGAGGGTGACGTTCATTGGCAGGACGGTGAACGGCGAAGTCGAAGCGACGCGATTGAACGGCGACGTTGAACTGAACACCGTCAACGGATCGGCGACGTTCTCGACTACCGGCATGGGACGCGCGTCGACGGTCAACGGCTCGATCCGTGGCGAGATGGGACGCGCCGACTGGTCGGACACGCTGCAGATGCAGACCGTGAACGGCAGCATTACGCTGACGCTCCCCCAGACGTTGAACACGGATGTTCGCGTGGCCACCTTAAACGGAGACATCAACACCGACTTCCCGCTCACCGTCAGCGGGCGGATCTCGCGCCGCAGGCTCGAAGGAACCATCGGCGGCGGGGGGCGCACGCTGGCGCTCGAAAGCGTCAACGGCAGCATCACGCTGAAGCGCGAGTAGTTCCGTCGCGTCCGGGCGCGATGATAAGATCGCGCCGATGGAAGGCATTATCACGGCGTGGGGGAAGATTCTCCGCGGTTATCGCCCCTCGCTCTCGATCGAGATCACCCGGGAATGTCCGCTTCGCTGTCCGGGATGTTACGCGTACGGTGGCGAGCACCTCGGAGGAGAGGTCACGCTCCGCCAGGTCACCGATTTCAAGGGACAGGAGCTGATCGATCGCGTCCTCGCGATCGTCGACGAAGAGAGTCCGATTCACGTGTCGATCGTCGGCGGCGAACCGCTGGTCCGCTTCCGCGAGCTCGATGTGATTCTGCCGAAACTCGCCGAACGCAGGGTCTACACGCAGCTCGTGACCAGCGCGGTGCGGCCGATTCCGCGCGAGTGGGCGAAGATTCCGCGGCTCCAGATCTGCGTCTCGATCGACGGACTGCAACCTGAGCACGACGCCCGCCGCACTCCTGCGACCTACGATCGCATCCACAAGCACATCGACGGTCACCAGATCACCGTGCACTGCACAGTGACGCGGCAGCAGGTCCAGCGCGACGGATACCTGGAGGAATTCGCCCGGCTCTGGTCGGACAACTCGCACGTGCGGCAAATTTGGTTCAGTCTCTACACGCCGCAAATCGGCGAGGTGTCGCCGGAAATTCTCACGCCGCAGGACCGCGAACGCGTCGTCGCGGCGTTGATGTCCCTGCGCGTGAAGTACAAGAAGATCGCCATGCCGGCCGGGCTCGTGCAACAGTACGCATCCCCTCCCGAAAGTCCGGACGAGTGCATCTTCGCGCAGACGACGTCGTGCATCTCCGCGGACTTCGAGCACCGCATTACGCCCTGCCAGTTCGGCGGCAACCCGGACTGCTCGCAGTGCGGCTGCATCGCGTCGGCAGGCCTCGCGGCGGTCGGCGCGCACCGGCTGCCCGGCGGGATCCGCGTGGGCGCGCTGTTCGAGACGTCGCTCAGGATCGGCCGGAGCTTGCGCAATCGCCGCGAGGCGGTGGCCTGATGGCGCAGGCGGCGTCATTCGATATCACGTCCACGGTCGATCTCCAGGAGGTCGACAACGCCGTGAACCAGGCGCGGAAGGAAGTCGCACAACGCTACGACTTCAAGGGCTCGCGTGCCGCGATCGAGTTGAACAAGACGGAGAACACGATCGTCCTGACGGCAGACGACGACTTCAAGATGAATGCGCTGTGGGAAATCCTGCAGACCCGCATGGTCCGCCGCGGCGTCCCGACCAAGAACCTGACCCCGGGCGAGACCGAGCGCGCCGCCAACGATACGGTCAAGCGCACGATCACGCTTCAGCAGGGAATCCCCACGGAGGCGGCAAAAGAGATCGTGAAGTTTCTGAAAGAGAAGAAGTTGAAGAGGGTGCAGGCGGCGATCATGGCTGACCAGGTTCGCGTGACGTCAGCATCGAAAGACGAGCTTCAGGAAGCGATGCGCCAGCTCAGGGAACACGACTTCGGCTGCGCGCTCCAGTTCGGCAACTACCGCGGCTAGTCGGTCCGGCTTACCTCTTGCATAACTCGCAGTCATGCTGCGAATGCTCCAGGCGGCGATCGTCGGCCTCATCATCGCGAGCGCGCCGCTCGGCGCCGCCCCTCAACGCAACCCCCCGCGCGTGAACCCGAATGCGGCGACACTGCAGGAGTTCGTGCGACGCGTCGATGAATACGTCGCGCTCCACAAGAAGCTCGAAGCGACGCTCCCAGCCTTGCCGAAACAGACGAATCCCACCGAAATCGACAAACATGAGCGCGCCCTCGCCGTGCTGGTTCAGGAGGCGCGCAAGACGGCGAAGCAGGGGGAGCTTTTCTTTCCCGCGATGCAGCGCCTGGTGCGCAAGCTGCTTCGCCCGATCTTCAGTGGCAAGGACGGCCTCCAGATCAAGAGCGAGATCCTCGACAAGGAGTACAAGGGCTCGGTGAAGCTCACCGTCAACGGGCGGTATCCTGATGAAGTGCCGATCTCCACGGTGCCGCCGCAGGTGCTCGCGGAGCTCCCGAAGCTTCCCGAGGAGCTCGAATACCGCTTCATCCAGGCGAACCTGATACTGTTCGACCCGCGCTCGCATACGATTGCCGACTGGGTCGAGCGCGCAATCCCCTGAAGAGATGAAGAGATTTCGGAAGATGCGCAACCGTCGAATGCTCCGCATTCCGCCGCTGGCCCTTGCCTGGGCGCTGGTATCTCTCGTCTGCTGTGCGGGGGCTGAGTCGAGCCGCTCGGTCGCGGTCGCAGGCGATCGCAACGCGGCGTCGGCCGCCACCGCGGCACCCGCGCAGGCTGCAGGACAGGTCCCGCTGCCTAACAAGTCCAACACGCTTCACTTCGCGGTAATCGGAGACAACGGGACCGGCGATCGGCCGGAGTACCAACTCGCGGAGCAACTGGCGGCGTGGTACGCGCGGTTCCAGTTCCCGCTCGTCGTGATGATGGGGGACAACATCTACGGCTCCGACCGGCCGCAGGATTTTGTGAACAAGTTCGAGGCTCCATACAAGACGCTGCTCGACAAGGGGGTCAAGTTTTACGCAAGTCTGGGCAACCACGACTCGCGCGAGCAGCGGCACTACAAGCTGTACAACATGGAGGGAAAGCTCTATTACTCCTTCAAGGCGCCGAAGGAGGACGTCAGGTTTTTCGCGCTCGAGAGCACCTACATGGACCAGGACCAGCTCAAATGGATCGAGGAGGAGTTGAAGAAGTCCGGAGAGAAGTGGAAGATCGCGTACTTCCACCACCCGCTCTATTCATCCGCCGGCACTCATGGCTCGCAGCTGAAGCTCCGCGCCGTCCTCGAGCCGCTGTTCGTCCAGTACAACGTCTCGATGGTGCTCAACGGCCACGACCACACCTACGAGCGGATCAAACCGCAGAACGGCATCCAATACTTCGTCGAGGGCTCGTCAGGACAGCTGCGGCGCGGCGACCTCCGGCGTGGATCCCCGCTGACGGCGTTCGGCAACGACACCACAAACACGTTCATGCTGATGGAGATCGACGGCGATACGCTCACGTTCAACGCGATCGATTCGAGCAGCGCCGTGATCGACGCGGGAATCATCAGCCGGCGTAAATAGCTTACGCAGCTTTCGTGCGGCTCTTCCTGGCCCAGTCGCTCTCGAAGATGGCCTGCAGCCGGCGGACGATCGGGGCGTTCGTGATGATGATGCCGACCTCGCGGCGATCCTCGAGCTCGAGGCGGCGCAGGCTCTGGCTGCCGATGAACGCTTCCCTGCCGTCACGAACGATGGCGCGGACGTGCAGGCGCAGGTCGGCGAGCTTCCGGACCTTGACGTCCTTCAACGGCTTCTCGAGGCGGCCGATAATCCGGATCTCGACGCCTCCCCTCGCGCGTTCCTGCAGGACCTTCTGGATCGCGTTGTCGCTGACCTGCGCGTCATAGATCAGCAACTGCTTTCTTGCCCCCCTGATGAAGGACGTCAGCAACTCCCGCGAGTTTTCCGGACTGACGACGAGCCTGTCGTGGGACGGCGTGTAGTTCTGCCGCAGCGCGTCGGCGTCGAACAGCTTCATCGCCTCGGCCACGAGCTTCCGATCGCGGGTCACGATCCCGAAGCTGCGGCTCTTCTCGATGTCCAGTGTCGTGTAGTTGAAGCCGTAGACGTGCAGGAACTCGTTATCCACGATCATCAGCTTCCCGTGGTAACGGGTGAGGTCGTCCGCTGTCCGCGCAACCGTGGCGCCCCCGTCGAGCAGGCGCAGCTCCAGCTTGCGGAGCTTCTTCTCGCCCCCCTTGTTCGTGTGGGCGATGAGCGCGCGCACCACGACCCCTCTTGCGACCGCCGCCTGGAGTGCCGTCTCGATTTCGTCGCGATCGAAGCGGAAGATGACGATGTCGATCGTCTTCTTCGCCCTGTCGATGGCCCGGACAACCGGCGCGACGCCGTCGACCGGCTGGATGATCAGCTTCACTTCGTCTTAGGCTTTTTCTCGGTCCATTCGACGGCGCCGTGCCCTTCCGGATCGAGCCGCAGCAGGGCGTTCGACAACCGGTCCTTCTGCATCTCGAGCGGCACCCATACCTCGTAGCACACCTCTTCGTCCGACGAGGAAAGCAAGTCGAAGTCTACATGAAATTTATTCAGGATCGCGTCGAACTCCTTGCGGCGGTTGTCGGTATCGTCCCCCATCTTGATCTTCAGGTCGAACAGCTTCCGCCCCTCGGGCTCGAACGATTCGATCACCCAGAGCGCCAGGAGGATGAACGCGGCGGAGAACACGGCCATGACGTAGAGCCCCACGCCCGACGCCAGCCCCACCGCCAGCGTGGAGAGCATGACGCCGGCGTCTTTCGGATCTTCGACCTTCGCGCGGTAGCGCACCAGTCCCGCGGCGCCGACGACGCCGAAGGCGCGTGCGAGGTTCGTGCCGACGACGAGCATCACCACCGCGCCGACGATCGCGAGAATAATCTGGGTCTGGATAACCGCCGGCTGCCGCGTCGGCGTGCCCTTGCGCTTCGGCCGCACCGCCAGCGCCGCGCCGAGCAGCGCCGCCAGCGGCAGCCGGATGAACGCGTGCCGGACCTCGGCGCGGGTGTCGGCAGGAATGACGCCGAAGACGCTGTCGTTCTGCCCGGTGACGTCAGCGGGCGTCTGTGCGCCAACCGGCACCGGTGGCACCAGTGACAGCAGCGCGATGATCAGCAACGCCTTCCACGTGTTCGACACGGTCATCGGGCGATGGCCATTCCTTCCGCAATCTTCTGCTTGAAGCGCGTAATGAAGCGGGCCGCGATCTGCGGCGCGTAGCCCCCCGCGCGAAACGCGTTGTCCCATTGGCGGTCCGTCAGCCGCTCCAGCTTCCCGCAGATCCATCGCACGTCGTCGGGCGTGATGTGATCGATAAGGCGTCCGTGGCGGCCGCGATAATCGAAGCGGACGTGGCCGCCGGCGACCCCCTTGATGAACGGCGTCTCCTCGAAGACCTTGATGTCCCCGCGCGGCGCGTCGATCACGCCGGTACGGCCGAACGACTGCCCGAGATCGCGCGCCACGTACCACGTCGAGGCCCCTTCGAACGGCTCCTTCAATTTGTAGAGCGCGTTCTGCTCGTCCTTCAGGTCGGAGTTGCCGAGCATCACCTGCAGCACGAGCAGGCCGTTCATCTCTTTTGTCCCCACGAAGGGGTTCTCGTAGTAGGACCAGGTGCCGTTCGCGTCGAGGCCATGGAAGTCCGGCTTCGACTCGCGGAACCGGGCGGGAAGCTGCGGGTTCTTCTCCGGCGCGCCGTCGGCGTTCCACCTCCCGACGTAATAAATGGGTGGCTGATGATAGCCGACGCCCCAGAGCAGCCGCGAGGCGACGACCTCGGTCGGCGCTTCAGGGGGCATCTTCGCACTCCACTTCCGGCCGTCCGGGCCATGGACGGTCAGGCCCATGCTGAAGCCGGCGCGTTTGACTTCGAGCACCTTGTAGGTGAGCGACGGATCAGGTTTGAGGCCCTCGCCGCCGACGCCCCAGAACAGATCGCGCTCCGTCTCGGGCTGCACCCAAAGCTCAGCCACTTGTTCGGCTGTCGGGGGCGCAGTCAGCGTGGAATGAATGGATGCGTGGCAGGCAGCGAGGAGCGCGCACGCAGCCACACAGATTTCTGTCTTGCGCATGCGCGCCTCGGACTGCAAGCGCAAGGCCACCTCAGCGGCAGGTGGCTTACCGGAAATCGTGCGAGTCAAGCGCAGGTGATCGGCCACCGAGAGAGTGTAATCGGTCAGCCTTCACTGATGTCACCCCTTCTTGAATCTGCAGGGTCCCCTCGACCAGCAAGTAGGGCTCTCCCACGATCGTGGCCTTCTGCTCAGAAAACAAGTCGGGCCGGACGATGATGTTCGCGATGCCGGT
>DASPXV010000103.1:0-3358 GCA_035637115.1 Vicinamibacterales bacterium | reverse complement strand
GTCGACAGCCAGGGACGGCGGTCATGGTTCCGTCCTGCAAGTCTGGGTGAAACGCGCGAAGCGCGGGCCGATGGACCGCGTGAATGCTGCGCGCCTCGAACAAGGACGAGGGATCACCGGTAACGCGAACCGCGGCGGCCGCCGGCAGGTGACGATCATCGCAAGCGAGCGGTGGTCCGAGCTGATGGCCGCGCTCGGCGCGAACCTGGATCCCAGCGTGCGGCGCGCGAACCTGCTCGTGTCGGGAATCGATCTGCAGAACTCACGCGGGCGCGTACTGCGCATTGGCGCGACGCGCGTCCGGATCAACGGCGAAACGCGTCCGTGCGAGCGGATGGAAGAGGCGCGCGCGGGATTACCGGCTGCGATGCGCGAGCGCTGGGGCGGCGGCGCATTCGCCGAAGTGATCGACGGCGGCGACATCCACGTGGGCGATTCCGTCACGTGGGAATCGATGGGATGACGCTCAGCGGGATCCCGCCGACGTCTGCAGCCGAAAGCGCGATCGCCGAGTCCATCACGCGAAGCCGATCGCGAGCCCCGCGGTCAGTTCGACCGTGAGGCGCCGCACGCTATTTCCTCACGAGCTCCACGCGGCGATTCTGCGCGCGTCCCTGCTCGGTCTGGTTGTCGGCGATCGGCTTCGTGTCCCCCAGCCCCGCCGTCGTCATCCGCGCCGGATCAATCCCGAAATTCTTAACCAGGTAGATTTTTACCGACGCCGCGCGATCCAGCGACAGCTTCAGGTTCGCTGCCGGCGCGCCCGCGTTGTCCGTGTGCCCCTGAATCTCGATCTTCAGCGCGGCGTCACTCTTCAGCACGTCTCCGATGACCGCGAGAGTAGAGGCAGATTCCGGCTTGATGCTCGCCTTGCCGGTATCGAAGAGGATGTTGTGGACGGCGATGCTGCCTCTCGTCTTGAGCGCCTCCGCCAGATCGCCGGCGGTGAATTCGACGTCCTGCTTCATGTCGGCTTCTTCGACGATGGTGAGCGCGTAGCTGTCGCCGTTGTTGTTGACCTCGACGAGGAGCCAGAGATTGCGGCCGTTGCCGATCGGCATCGTTCCCGTCGTCATGCCGCCGCCGGCATCGAGCCGCTCGACCATCTTCCTGCCCCCCTTCGCGGTGAGGAGGGCGGTGTAGTTGCGGCCGATCTGCAGCGGTCCGGCCTTCTTCGCGCCTTCCTTGAGGGAGTAATCGATCTTCCAGTACTTCCCTTCGACGTGTTTCGGTTCCGAATCGGGCGTACCCGTTTCGAAGTCGGCGGCGCCGAATTCCTGCACGTCGGCGTTAGCAATCTCGTAGCTCGGCATGCCGGAGAAACGAGGATGATCCTTCGGCGCATCCTGAGCCCACACGGGCGCGGCAACCGCGGCGGCGAACACGAACGGAATCAGGCGCGCGAATCGCATGGTGTGCTCTCCAGCGCCAGCGTTTCGAGCCTGGCCAGCGCGTTGTGGTCGGTCATGTCGGGCTGCAGCGGCGTGACGGAAATAAATCCGTCGCGAACGGCCTGGAAGTCGGAGCGATCGTGCGGCTCCCAGTCGTTCTCCCCTTCTTCAATCCAGTAATACGCGTTGCCGCGCGGGTCTATGCGCTCGTTCACGATCGTGACGTGGTTGCGCTTCGCCTGTACGGTCAGCTTGAATCCCTTCGGCTTTCCCGTCGGCACGTTGATGCTGAGAAACGTCTGCGACGCCAGGCCTTCGCGCAGGACGAGCGCGGCGATCGTGGCGGCCGCGGATGCGGCGTGCGTGAAGTCGTAAAGATCGCGCGTGCGCTCCTGCGATATCGCGATCGCCGGCACGCCAAGCAGCGCGCCTTCGAGCGCGCCCGAGACCGTGCCTGAATACGTCACATCATCGCCAAGGTTGTATCCCTTGTTGATGCCGGAGACGACGAGATCCGGCGGCGACGCGAACAGTTTCGTGAACGCGATGTTGACGCAGTCCGTCGGCGTGCCATCCACCTCGTAAACGGCCTCGCGAAGCTGCTCCATGCGCAGCGGTCGGCGGAGCGTCAGCGCGTGGCCGATCGCGCTCGCTTCGATATGAGGAGCCACGACGATGATGTCGCCAAGCGGCCGCAGGGCATCCGCCAGCGCATGAATTCCGTCGGAGTGCACTCCGTCGTCATTGGTTACGAGAATCGTGGGCATGTGAAAACGCCAAGTATAACAGCACGCTCGCGGCCAGCGCGAGAGACGCGCCGGTGAGGAACGCCGCGTGCGGCGAGACGCGGGTCCAGATTGCACCGAAGATCAGGCTCGCAGCCAGCCCGCCAAACCCGATTGCCGCGTTGTAAATGCCGAACGCCGTCCCGCGTCCCGATGCCGGCGCCATGTCCGCCACCCACGCTTTCTCGACCCCTTCGGTGAATCCGAAATACAGCCCGTAGGCGAGGAAGACGGCGATGACGATTATCGGCGCCGTCAGCCACGCGAACGCCGCGTAGATCGCCGCGTACCAGAGATACCCGACGATGATCATCGTCCGCCGCCCGAAGCGATCCGACATGGCGCCGCCGATCACGGACGAGGACATCTTGACGACGTGCAGCCCGGACCAGAGCAGCGGGATCCAGACCGGCCTTACCCCGAGGTCCGTCAGCCGGAGCAGGATGAACGCGTCGCTTGCGTTACCCAGCGCGAAAAGAAAAATGACCGACATCGCCAGATAGAAACGGCTGCCCAGCTCCTTCGCCCCGGCCAGGCTGGCGCCTGCTTGCGTGTCCCTCGTGGGCGTGCGTTGGTTCGGCACGCGCAGGAGCAGGAGGATGACGATGATCCCGGGTACGAGCGTCCACGTGAACAGCGAGCGATACGCCTCCGGGTAGAAGTAGAGATACGCAGTCGCGATGAGCGGGCCGGCAACGGCGCCCGCGTGATCCATCGCGCGGTGGAATCCATAGACCCTGCCGCGGGTAGCATCGGGAGCGAAGCGCGCGAGCATCGCATCGCGCGGCGACGTGCGGATCCCTTTCCCCAGCCTGTCCGTGAAACGCAGCGCAAGCACCTGCGGCCAGGCGGTCACGAACGAGATCAGCGGCCGGACCGACGACGACAGCGTATAGCCGCCGAGTACGAGCTTCTTCGGCTGCCCTGAACGATCGGTCAGCCAGCCTGAGATGATCTTCAGGATGCTGTTCGCCCCCTCCGCGACTCCCTCGATCACACCGAGCGACATCGCGCCCGCGCCGAGGACGCGCGTCAGGAACAGCGGCAGGAGCGGATACACCATCTCGCTCGCCATATCCGTGAAGAAGCTCACCCATCCGAGCAGCCACACCGGGCGCGAGAAGCCGAAGCGATCGAGGGGATTGCCTGAGGGGTCGGTGCCGTAAGCCATCCGGAATCAGA
>DASPXV010000102.1:0-15632 GCA_035637115.1 Vicinamibacterales bacterium | reverse complement strand
TTCTACGAATTGATGCAGAAGCTCGGGATCGGCAGGACCGAATGACCCTGGAAACCGGCGGATCGTCGGAGTGCTTTACAAGGGTCCTAAGTACCTACAACGCAGTAGCTTATGGGCCATTTCAGGGGGTTGCCAAGGGGGGAGCGTCGGAGTCGTTTACCAGGAAACTCGCCCTGCCAGACCGCGGGCCCGACATTACACAAATGCCATGGCCAGAGCTGAACGATAAGTGCCTTTTTTCCAAATACTTATAGCAACTGCCTAGGCACCGGCCAGCCCTGACGCGGAGCGGCCGGGGTGGCACGACGAGTGCTCTAACGACTGCATCCGCGGGAACCGGTAAAAGAGCCGATTCCTGTCACGTCAGAACCGAAGGCGACCACATAAGGAACGATATGAAGAAACTGCTGACCCTCACCATCTGTGCGCTGGCGCTCACGTTCAGCGCCACGAACGCCGCGGCCGTCACCACGGCGTTGACCATCGGCGACCTTTATTACCTGGGGAGCATCGATCCGGGCTCGCCGTCGAGCGAGGCTGACGAAGCGGGGTACATCAATCACCTCCTCGATCAGACCCTCGGGACCACGGACATTGTTGGTATCGCCCCGCAAACCAAGACGTACGTCCGGAGCAATATCGCCTGCCCGAATCCCGCGACCTGTCCTGACGCAACTGCCGCCGGTGCCCAGAGCACCATCACCGGTACCGGCCCGACCAACCTCGACGTGAGCAATTTCACGTATCTTCTCGCGAAATACGGCAACGTCTCCTACGTCTGGTACGTGGCAAACTTGACGACCGTCTCGTTTGTATCCTCTATCGGTCAGGGCGGGGGCCTCTCGCACTACGCCCTGTTCAATCCGAGCAGCGTCCCGGACGGCGGCACGACGGCAGGACTGCTTGGCCTTGCCATGCTGGGGCTCGGGTATCTCAGAAGGCGCATGGCCTAACGGCGACGCCTGACGTTCTGACTGACACGGATAGGAGGGGCTGAGCAATCAGCCCCTCTTTTCTCGTACGGCGTTCGGCATCCCCGCTATCCTTCCTGTCTGAGTTCCGCGACACTGCGGCGCTATCCCATGCCTGTGCATACCCTCGACCCCCTCGACGACCCTCGATGGGAAACGCTCGTGTGCTCGCATCCCGCAGCATCCGTATTCCATACGCGGGCTTGGCTGCACGCACTGCGGCGGACCTACGGATACCAGTCGCTCGTGTATACGACGAGCCCGCCGGAAGCACCGCTGACGAACGGCATTGTCGTTTGCGGCGTTCGGAGCTGGCTCACGGGATGCCGGTTGGTCTCCGTTCCCTTCGCCGACCATTGCGACCCATTGGTCCGGTCGGCGAGCGATATGGGTGATTTAATCGGCTCTCTGCACGAGGCGACCAGGCACACGTGGAAGTACGTCGAGCTCAGACCGAGGCCGCCGGTCGCGTCACCAGACAGACGCCTGCAGGAGTCCGCGACGTTTCGCCTCCATGCGATCGATCTGCGCGCCGAGCGCGACGAGATCTACCGCCGCATGCACGAAAGCGGCATTCGCCGCAAAATCCGGCGCGCCGAGCGCGAGGGCCTGCGATACGAGGAAGGCCGATCGGAGGCGCTCCTGGACGCGTTCTACCAGCTCCTGATTCGGACGCGCAAGCGTCACGGTGTTCCGCCTCCCCCAAAGCGGTGGTTCCTCAACCTGTTGGCATGCGTCGGCGAAGCTGCAAAAATCCGTGTCGCCTGGAAGGATCGCCGTGCCATTGGCAGCATCATCACGCTGCAGCACCGAACCACACTGGTTTACAAGTACGGCGCCTCTGATTCGGCGTTCCATAACCTGGGAGCGATGCCGTTTCTGTTCTGGCGTGCTATTGAAGATGGGAAGACAGTCGGTTTACACACGTTCGACCTGGGACGTTCCGATTTGACGAACACCGGACTGATCACGTTCAAGAAACGGCTGGGTGGCGTCTCATCGACTCTCACGTACTTCCGCTGCTCTGCCCGCCTCTTACGCCAGCGACGGACGACGACAAAGAGAGCCTCGCGGTTGTTCGCGTGTATGCCGGAGCCGCTGCTGGTGCTTGCCGGCAGATTGCTCTACCGGCATATGGGCTAGCGGTATTCCTTGAACGGAACCTGGCAATCGTGCTTGCGTAGAAAATTCAGGAACCGCTTGTATTCGCGCTGCTCCATGTTGAAGAGCCGCGCCACGATCTTGTAGTTGCCGCGCGCTTCTTCGAGTCCTTTGCGCACGAGATCGCGGACGTTGCCCCTGGTAATCTCACGCTGCATGTAAAGCGGATACACGGTATTCCAGAACGACTCGCGCTCGTCGAGCAGCTTCTTGTACAGCTCGTCGGCGACGGTGCGGCGCCGCTCGCGCTTGGGCCGCAGCCCGACCCCCTGGTGCGTGCGAATCTCCACCGGGAGATCGTCGGGCGCCACGAGCTCGGTGCGGCTGGTGACGACCAGCCGTTCGATGACGTTCTCCAGCTCGCGGACGTTGCCCGGCCACGAGTACTCGCACAGATAACGCAGTGTCTCGGGTGCCAGGCCTTTGACGATGTAACCGTTGTTCTTGGTGAACTGGGTCAGGAAATGGCCGACCAGCGTCGGAATGTCCTCGCGGCGCTCGCGCAGCGAGGGCACGGTCAGGTGAATGACGTTCAACCGGTAGAACAGATCTTCGCGGAAGGTCCCCAGCACGATCATGTCGCGCAGATTGCGGTTCGTCGCCGCGATGATGCGCACGTTGACGCGCGCCCCGACACGGTCCGCGCCGACCTTCTGCAGCTCGCCCGTCTCCATGAACCGCAGCAGCAGTCCCTGCATCCTGAGCGTCATCTCCCCGATTTCGTCGAGGAACATGGTGCCGCCGTCTGCCATCTCCAGCTTGCCGGGCTTGTCGCGATACGCGCCGGTGAACGATCCCTTGACGTGCCCGAACAGCTCCGATTCGAGCAGGGTCTCGGGAAGGCCGGCGCAGTTGACCGCAATCATCGTCCGGTGCGCACGCGGACTTCGCCTGTGGATATCCTGCGCGACGAGTTCCTTGCCGACCCCGCTCTCCCCGGTCACGAGGATCTTGGCGTCGGATTTGGCGACGCGGTCGATCTCTTCGACGAGCTCGACAACCGCCGCACTGGTGCCGATAATCTGGCCGTTCCCCTGCGCTCTCATTCGCTTCTGTTCTCCCGAAACTTGCGATCGTGACGATGCCCGCTATTCACTGGCCCGCCGCAGAAACTCTTCGAGGCTGCGTCGGCTCACCTCGTCCATCGACAAGAACATCGCGCCAAGGGCGCGTTGCGGCGATCTGGTACTGCCTGGCGGGTGCTCACGGCGCACCTGCACCCGCGCGGTGAACGGAGACGCGGACAGCCCCGCACGTATCTGGCAGACCGTGCCGACCGGCACGCCCATGTCGCACGCGAGCAGCGCGCCGGACAGACTGATGTCCAGGAGCTGGATGCGCCGCCGGACCTCGAACTGCACTCCATCTCCGCTCGGCACATCGACGCGGAGGTGCCTCCGTCGCTCGATCGCGGTCACGTTAAACGCCCGCCGCGTCGCCGGCAGCGTTCAACCACTGCTGGATCTGCGCCTCGAGAACGGAGCCGACTGTGACGAACTCGAGCCCGATCATGTATTCGGGGCGACCGTCAGCGGCGACCGCCGGCCTGACGTGACGCACACGCACCTTGGTGGGCGCGTGCACTCCCTGACAACTGATCGTGACGTGATGCTCCGATCCGGTCGGGAGCGACACCGCGGAACGCACCAGCGCGCCGCTCTGACTCACGTTGGCCAGGCGTAATCCCACGACCATTTCAAGGCTGCCCCACAGTTGTCCGACGATTTCAAAGCGCGGCCGATCACGACGATCCGCCAGCCTTCGCCTCATTGCGGCTTGTGTCGTATCGGTCATGCGACCGGCTCGAGGTTCTCCGCCGCCTGCGACAGGAGCGCGGAGGTGGTGCGGCAGTCGTCGGACAGCACCGCGCGCCCGAGCCGCGCGCGAGCGGCGCCGAGTGCCTGTGTTACATCGGCGACACGCCGGCGGAGGCGCGGCACCACGGAGGTGACGCCAGCGCGGTCGGTATGGACCAGCACCGCGGCGATCCGTCCATCGTCAAGCGTGCCCAGCACGTCGGAGCCGCGAAGCTCCTGCCGAACGGCTGCAGTGACGCGCAGGAGCGTCGGGTCGTCAACGGTGGCCTCGCCGCTCAGATCGATGAGCACCATCGCGAGGCCGAGATCGAACCGTTTCGCGCGTTCGAGTTCCTCGGTGATGCGTCGCGCGAAGTCGCTGTTCGCCGCTCGCGCCGAGCGCCACCGGCTTCTGCTGTCGATGCCGACGATCCATCCGTGGAGGATCTGACCCGCGGCGGCGAGCGCGCGCGCCGCATCGGCCGTAAACGTGCCGTCCGACGAGAGTTCGATCAGCGCGGCACGACCGTCGCCGATCGCCATCGGATAGATGAACTGATCCGGCGCATACAGCGGCTCGGTCGGCAGGGCCGGCAGGGCGCCGCAGTTACCGAACGAGGCAAGCCGGCGAACTTCACCGTTGCGATGCAGCGTCATCGCGCCGCCTGAGGCTCCAGTCACATCGAGCAACTGCCTCAGACAGTGCACCGCGATCAATTCGGGCGGATCGCTGCGCGTCACCGCACGGTGAAAGGTCTCGCGAACACGCTGCAGGCGGCGCTGCGCGAGCGTCTCGAGCCGCGCACCGAGCGTGCGCGCCAGACCACTAAACACCGTCTCGGCTGACGCCGGCAGCGCTCCACCAAGCACGAGGACCCACTCCTCATCGTCGCCTGTCGTCAGCGGCAAGATGAGAACATCGCCAGTCGACCACTGGAGATCGGATGGCAACTCCTGGAAAGCAATGCGGCGGGCACGTGACGTCAACGGCAGGATCGAGACAAGCGGCTGCGGCTCCCCGGCCTTGATGCCCGGCAGGTTCGTGTGCAGCAGGAAGTCACCAACCAGGCTGCGGCGATATATCCGGGCGTCGACGTCGAACCACACGGCGGCCGCGTGGATAATCGCGCGCGCCAGTTCATGCTCGGTCTCACAAGTGGACATCTGCGCGAGAAAACGCAGCGCCGCGGTTGCACGCCGCGCCTCGAGCCGCTCTTCCCTGACGCCCTCCCCGGTGTTCAGATCGGTCTCGATGGTCGAGCGGAGCAGATCCAGCCATGCGTCGGATGCAGGGTCGCTCTGCCGCGAGGCGGCGTCGGCAGCCGCAGTTCTCAAGGCCAGAATCGCAATGCACTTTCGCCCGCGTCCTTGGGCCCTGACCGCATGCAGATGAAACGTTCCTCCCGGCGTGGTGATTAGCTGTGCGCGGCCTGAGTTGAGGACGAACTGTGCCTGCGCGCGAGCTTCGGGCGCGGTTGCGAGCATGGCGGAAAATTCGGCGCCTGCCAGAGGGACGATCGGAAGCAAGTTATCGTCGAGGAGCTCGACCCCGACCCCGAACCGGGTTCGCACACGGTCAACCAGACCGACGACAGCTTTAGAGGGACGCACCCGCCCCGCTGTGTCCGGTGCACACGTTTCGTCACGCAGGCCATGCTGGTCCGCCCGGACGTGCAAGTCGCTGTTCATGGTGTCGAGCCCCCCTAGTGCAAGGCAATCGCCACCTGAGGCGTAGAACTTTGTCAGAGTCGTAAGTCCCTTTTTTCCTTAGCTCTACGGGTAACTGCCGACAACTGCAGGCGCCAGTGTGCCGCGACCGCACAGAAATGGAACTAAAAGTCTGCCTTAGGGAGGAATAAAGTCTACACCAAAGTGCCAAAGGCGCACAATCGCGAGTCCCGGGAAGGACTGAGGAGTTATGAGGGATTCGTCAGAAGCTCGAAAACAAAGACCGGATGCGTCGGAACTCGGGCACGGCGCGGTTCAAGACTCCGGATGGCCCGCTTCGCGTTTCCATTGCTCGCTCATTATCGCAGAGGTGATCGAGCACCTCGAAGACTTTTCCAACGGATGACTTCCGGAGCCTACGTGAATGGCGTACCGAACTGTAATCGTGCTCTTCTGCGGAGTCTCATCGCAGAGCTGGCTTAAAGTCTGCCGAGAGCGAGACGTTGTGCCAGCGCGCGGCAGATTAAAGCGGGATGCTCCGATGCGCTGCTGCAGACTTCCGTTATCCGGACGCAACCAATTCCGCGCCGCGCACGGCAAGCTGCTCCAGCATCTGCTGCAAAGCGACACATCCGGCGCGAACCTCCGCGTCAGCTGTGCCAGACACCAGCAGTGGCGACCCGATCGCGATGCCAACAGTGCTGAACGGCCTGGGAACTTGCGTCCGATCCCAGCTGCGAAGTGTCCAGGCGGAGCTGCTCTCGACGTGAAACGGCAGAATGGGATGGCCGGTCGCACCAGCGAGGAAGACTGCGCCGGGCTGTGCGACGCGCGCGGGGCCTCGCGGGCCATCCACGGTAAATGCCGCCGGTCTGCCCGCCGCCAGGTCGCGCCGGAGCTGCACCAAGGCACGTGCGCCGCCGCGCGAGGTGGATCCGCGAGCCGTGGAATAGCCGAACCTGCGGATGATCCGCGCGATCCACTCGCCATCGAAGTTCTGGCTGGTGATAACGACGATGTTGCGATTTTTCCAGAAGAGCGTGGCAGGCAGGATGCGGCCGTGCCAGAACGCGAAGATGGGCTGCTTGCCGGATGCGACAATCGACTCGTAATGCTCATAGCCATCGACGCGCCACCGGTAGGTAGCGCCCAGGGCGCGGATGAGCGGAGCCGCTGTCGCGGAGATCAGCGCCGCCTTGCGAAGTTGAGCGGGCGTCACATGCCTTCGTATTGAGGACCGCCGCCGCCTTCCGGGGGGACCCAGTCGATGATCTGGTACGGGTCCATGATGTCGCAGGTCTTGCAGTGCACGCAGTTCGACGCGTTGATCTGCAGCTTCTTCTTCCCGGCGCCGTCGTCCACCATCTCGTAGACGTTTGCCGGACAGAACCGAATGCAGGGGTTGCCGAATTCCTCGCGGCAGCGGCTCGCGCAGACCGACGCGTCGTGCACGATCAGATGTGACGGCTGGTCTTCAGGATGCCGCGTCCCCGAGTAGTGCACGCCCGTGAGGCGATCGAACGTCAGCTGGCGATCGATCTTGACGGGATTCACCGTCGACTCGGGATCGGGACGCGCATCCTTGTAGTAATCCGCGAGCTTCTTGAGTCGGTACCATCCGCCGTGGGCAGGTAGCGGGTCGCGGAACCACCAGCCGCCCGTGAACATCGACACCCCGGCGAATATCGCGCCGACGAAGGATCCATAGCCGAACGCCTGGTGGACGTTCCGCACCGGATACAGCTCCTTGCGAATCGCGCTCGCCTGGACGCGGTCGTCATACGCCTTCAGCGCGGACTCTGACGTGTCTCCCTTGCGGATCGCCTCGAAGGCGGTCTCGGCGGCGAGCATGCCGGAACGCATCGCGAGGTGAATCCCTTTGAGCCGCGCAGAGTTCAGGAATGCCGCTGCGTCACCAGCAATCATCGCGCCGGACGCGTAGAGCTTCGGTACCGTGTACCATCCGCCCTCCGGGAGCGCCTTCGCGCCGTAACGCACGAGCGTCGCGCCTTCGAGCATCGACGCCACGAGTGGGTGGCGTTTGAAATGCTGGAACGCCACGTGCGGATCGAACATTGGATCGCGGTAATCAAGCCCGGCGACGAGACCGAGCGAGACGAGGTTGTCGGGCAGCGAGTAGATGAACCCCCCGCCGAACTCCTCGTTGCGCAGCGGGAATCCCATCGTATGCACGACACGGCCGCTCGTCGTGCGGCCCGCGGGCACTTCCCAGAGTTCCTTGATGCCGATGGCGAACACCTGCGGACTCTTCCCATCGTCGAGCCCCAGTTGCCGGACGAGCGATTTCGTGAGATTTCCACGCACGCCGTCGCTGAAGATCGTCACCTTCGCGCGGATGTCGACGCCCGGCTCGAACGTGGACTTCGGCTGGCCGTGCTTGTCGACGCCGCGATCGCCGGTGCGAACACCGACAACGGTGTCCCCTTCGAGCAGGACTTCCGTGGCCGGAAAACCCGTGAAGATGTCGATCCCTTCGGCTTCGACGAGCCCGCCTAGCCATTTGACAAACCGGCTGAGCGAGATGATGTAGTTGCCGTGGTTGTGGAAAAACGGGGGCGTGATCGGCAGTCGGAGCTTCGACGTCCGCGTCAGGTAGTAGATGTCGTCGCCGTGAACTTCCGTCGCGAGCGGCGCCCCCTTTTCCTTGAAGTCGGGAACGAGATCTTTCAGCGTCGACGGGTCCAGGACCGCGCCCGACAGCATGTGGGCCCCCGCCTCGCGTGACTTCTCGAGCACCGCGATCGCGAGCGGCTCGCCACCTTTTTCCTTCTGTAGCTGCGCGAGCCTCAGCGCCGCCGACATCCCGGCGGAGCCGCCGCCGACAATGACCACGTCGACTTCGAGAGTCTCGCGTTCGGCCACGCTACTTGTTCAGCTCGGCGATCATGGCAGGCACGATTTCGAAGAGATCCCCGACGATCCCGTAATCGGCGATTTCGAAAATCGGCGCCTCGGGATCCTTGTTGATCGCGACGATCGTCCGCGCGCCCTTCATCCCGACCAGGTGCTGGATTGCGCCGGAGATGCCTAGCGCAACGTACAGCTTCGGCGCGACGGTCTGCCCGGAACTGCCGATCTGCCGATCCATCGGCAGCCAGCCTGCATCGCAAATCGGACGCGAGGCCGCGATCTCGGCGCCCATCGCCTGGGCGAGTTGCTGCGCAAGCTGCAGGTTCTCCTGTCCCTTGATGCCGCGTCCGACGGAGACGATGCGCTCCGCCTGTGAGAGGTCGACGGCCTGCTTCGCTTCCTTGAACGGCGCTTCCGGCTTCTGACGGATCTTCGATGCGTCAATGGCGACCGACGCCTTGCGAACAGAGGCTGCGGACGCGCCGTTCTTCATGGCATCCGCGCGATACGCGCCGATCTGGAATGTCGCCAGGTGCGGCCCCTCAACCGCGATGTCCGCCTGCAGCTTACCCTGGAACATCGGGCGCACGTAGGCGCCATCCTTCACCGACACGCAGTCGGTGACGAGCGGACGATTGATGCGGGCCGCAAGCGCCGGCGCGAAATCGCGCGTCTGGTAGGTGTGCGGCAGGAACACGCGCTCGGGCTTCTCGGCGGCGATCAGCTGCTCCAGCGCGAGCACGAAGCCGTCAGCGGTGTAATCCTTCAGCGCCGGGTCGTCGATGGTCACGACCTCGGCGGCCTCCGCCTTTCCGACCTCCGCCGCGACGGCATCCACTCCCGAGCCCAGCACGGCGATCTTCACTGGTCCACCTGCGACCTGCGCGGCGGCGATCGTCTCGAGGGTAGCTCGATTCAGCTTTCCTTCGCGGTGTTCGGCGACAACGAGGATCACAGCGCCCTCGCTTCCTCGCGGAGCCGCTTCACGAGCTCCCTGGCGGCGTCGGCCGGCGAGCCGGAAAGCATTTGTGTCTTCTTGCCCTTCTCGGGGAAATAAATGCTGGCGATGCGCTGGGACGGATTTGCCGCGGCGGGCGTGATCTTCTTAATCTCTTTCTTCTTTGCCGCCATGATGCCCTTGAGCGTCGCGTAGCGCAGCTGGTTGATGCCGCTCTGGATCGTCAACAACGCGGGCATCGGCAGCCCGACCCACTGGAACCATCCCCCCTCGAGCTCGCGCTTCACGCGCAAGGTGCCATCTGAAGCCTGCACTTCCATGATGATCGTCGCGTGCGGCATGCCGAGCTTTTCGGCCAGCACGACGCCGACCTGGCCGAATCCCTGGTCGTCGGACTGCAGGCCGGTCAGCACGAGGTCCACGCCTTCGTCTTTAATCGCGCCGGCGAGGGCCTCGGCAACGGCGTTCGCATCTGCACTCGCCAGCGCATCGGATTCCACGTGGACGGCGCGATCAGCGCCGCGCGCGAGCGCTTCGCGAATGACCTGCGTCGAGCGCGCCGGACCCGCGCAGCAGACGACCACTTCGCCGCCGTGCTTTTCCTTCAGCCGCAGCGCCTCTTCGAGTGCATAGGCGTCAGGCTCGTTGAGCTCGAAACTGGCATCCTGGTCGCGGATCCAGGTCTTCTGATCGTTCACGCGGAGCTGCCATTCGCGCGTGACGACCTGCTTAATACAAACAGCGATCTTCATTTTTGGCGCTCGGGGCCGGCGCTTGGCGCCGGTTCCCTCCGGACCCTCGCTTAAGCTCGCTTCACTCGCTCGCCGCTTCGACGGCTCGCTCTGTTCCGCTCGCCCGGGACCACATATCCAATTTCTCTAGTGCCTGACACCGCGCCTGCACACTCCGCGCTCTGTGCGTGAGTACGTCCGTGACACGCGTACAACCAGTTTCTACTCGTCCAATTTCTTCATCAGGAGCGTTCCGTTCGTGCCGCCGAAGCCGAAGGAGTTCGACAGCGCGTAGCGGATCTGCATCGGCCGCGGCTTGTGCGGCACGTAATCGAGATCGCACGCCGGGTCGGGATTCTCGAGATTGATCGTCGGCGGAGCCATCTGGTGCTTGATCGCGAGCGCCGTGATGCCGGCCTCGAGGCCGCCGGCTGCGCCGAGCAGGTGTCCGGTCATCGACTTCGTCGATGACATCGCCAGCTTGTACGCGTGCTCGCCGAACAGGGCCTTCACGCCGCGCGTCTCCGTCGGATCGTTGATCGGCGTGGACGTGCCGTGCGCGTTGATGTAGTTCACCTGCGACGGCTGGATACCCGCCTTCTTCAGCGCCATCGTCATCGATCGAATCGCGCCGTGCGCTTCTTCGGGCTGCCCGGTCAGGTGGTACGCGTCGGAAGTGAGGCCGTAGCCGACGACCTCGCAGTAGATCGAGGCGCCGCGGTTCCGTGCGGAGTCGAGCGTCTCCAGGATGCAGATCCCGGCTCCCTCACCCATGACGAAGCCATCGCGATCCTTGTCGAACGGCCGGCTCGCACGCTGCGGGTCGTCGTTGCGCGTCGAGAGCGCGCGCATCGCCGCGAACCCGCCGACGCCCATCGGCGTGATCGCGGCTTCGGAGCCACCGGCGATCATGATGTCCGCGTCGCCGCGGCGGATGATTTCGTAGGCCTCGCCGATTGCGTGCGCGGACGCCGTGCAGGCCGTGCAGGTCGCAAGGTTCGGCCCGCGCGCGTTGAAGCGAATCGACACCTGCCCCGCGGCGAGGTTGATAATAGATGCCGGAATGAAAAACGGAGAAATGCGGCGCGGCCCCCCCTTGATCAGCTCCTGGTGCTCGCGCTCGATCGTCTGGAATCCGCCGATGCCTGACGCGATGAAGACGCCGATGCAATCGGCGATCTCCGCGGTGACCTTCAGCCGCGCATCGTCCACCGCAAACTGCGATGCCGCGAGCGCGAACTGGATGAAGACGTCCATCTTCTTGACGTCTTTCTTGTCCACGAACTGCAGCGGGTCGAAGTCCTTGACTTCGCCCGCGATGCGCGCCGAGTACTGCGACGCGTCGAAGCGGGTGATCGGGCCGATGCCGGACTTTCCCGCGAGGATGGCGTCCCAGTTCGCCTGCGTTCCGATGGCGAGCGGGGACACCAGCCCGACGCCCGTCACCACAACTCGCCTGCTCAATCGGCCTCCGGGCTACTTCTTCTTGCCGTGCGACTCGATGTACTCGATGGCTTCCTTGACGCGCGTGATCTTCTCGGCGTCCTCATCCGGAATCTCGATCCCGAACTCCTCTTCGAATGCCATTACGAGCTCGACGGTGTCGAGCGAGTCGGCCCCCAGGTCATCCACGAACGACGCATCCGGCGTCACTTCCTCTTCGTCGACTCCCAGCTGCTCGACGATGATGCTCTTCACCTTGTCTGCTACGGCCATTCAATCCTCCAAACCTGAGCCTAAAGCCTAACGCTAAAAGCCTAAAGCCTACATGTACATGCCGCCGTTGACGGCGAGTACCTGCCCAGTAATATACGCTGCCTCGTCCGATGCAAGGAAGCACACCGCCGAGGCTATGTCGTCCGGGGCCCCGAGCCGCTTGAGCGGAATCTTCGCAGCCCAGTCCTCGTGCGCGTTGCCGGTGATCGCGCGCGTCATGTCCGTGTCGATCAGGCCTGGCGCTACCACGTTCACCGTGATGTTGCGCGACGCCACTTCCTGCGCGATCGACTTCGCAAATCCAATCAGGCCGGCTTTCGACGCGGCGTAGTTTGCCTGGCCCGCGTTGCCCGCCTGCCCCACGACCGAGCTGATGCAGATGATCCGGCCGCTCTTCTGGCGGATCATCGGCTTCAGTACCGCCTGCGTGAGCGTGAACGCCGCCGTCAGGTTCGTCGCCAGCACCGAATCCCAGTCCTCGCGCTTCATCCGCAGCATCAGCTGGTCTTTGGTGATGCCCGCGTTGTTCACGAGGATGTCGATGCGGCCGTGACGTTCGAGCGCTCCGGCCACGAGCGCTTCGATCGCCGACGCGTCGGAGACGTCGGCCGTCGCGACTTCCGCTTTTCCGCCGGAGGCCGCGATCGCGTTCACCGTGTCCGCCGCATTGTTGCCGCGTGCCGCTGCGACTACGGTGGCCCCCTGCGCCGCGAGCCTCGTCGCAATCGCGCGCCCAATCCCGCGCGACGCGCCAGTGACGAGGGCCACGCGTCCCGTGAGCTCGATCATAACTTCAACGCCGCCTCGAGACCGGCCTCGTCCTCGATGCTCATGATTGTCACGCTGCGATCGATCTTCTTGATAAGACCCGCGAGCACCGACCCAGGTCCCAGCTCGATGAACGTGCGCGCCCCTTCCACGACGAGGCGCTTGACCACATCCTCCCAGCGTACGGGGGACGACACCTGGAGGATCAGCGCTTCGATCGAATCGGCGGCCGTTCGCTTCGGCTCTCCGTCGACGTTGGCGACGACGGGGAATGCGGGGTCTTTCGACGCCAGCGCGCGCAGTTCCGGCGCGAGGCGATCCTCCGCCGGCTTCATGAGCGGGCAGTGGAATGGCGCGCTCACGGCAAGCGGAATCGCGCGCTTGGCGCCGAGCGCCTTCGCGCGCTCGCCGGCGCGGGCCACGGCCTGCGTATGGCCGGCGATCACGATCTGTCCGGGAGCATTGAGATTGGCGGGAGTGACGATCTGCCCGTCGGCCGCTTCGGCACAGGCCTTCGCGACACCGGCGGCGTCGAGTCCGAAAATGGCAGCCATCGCGCCTTCGCCGACCGGTACGGCTTCCTGCATGTATCGTCCGCGCCGCCGCACCGTGCGCAGCGCATCCGCGAAGGATAACGTACCGGCCGCGACGTGCGCCGAATACTCGCCGAGACTGTGGCCCGCGGCGAAGCGCGGCAGGATGCCGCGCGACACGGCGAGCCGCGCAACGGCGGTGCTCATCGCGAGGATCGCCGGCTGCGTATTCTCCGTCAGCATGAGGCGATCGTCAGGCCCCTCAAAGCACAACGTGCTCAGCTTCTCACCGAGGGCGTCATCGGCTTCGTCGAAGGTCTCGCGGCAGAGCGGAAACGCCGCGGCGAGCGAGCGCCCCATCCCGACCTTCTGGGCTCCTTGTCCGGGAAACACGAATGCGATCATCGATGGAATGCCGCAAGCCGGGCAACGTCCTGCGACAGCCGTCCTAACAGGTTCTCGTTCACCGCGCGTACGGCCATCGTGACGGCGTTCGCCACGGCCTTCGCCGACGAGCGGCCGTGGCCGGCGATGCAGAGGCCGTTGAGGCCGACGAGCGGCGCGCCGCCGTACTCGGAGTAGTCCACGCGGCGGCGGAAGCGCCGGAACGCCTGGCGCGAGAGCACGTAGCCGACGCGGCCGCCGAAAGTGGCGGCCAGTTCGTCGTGGAGCAGCGCTTGGACGGTTTCGACGAGGCCTTCGCTCAGCTTCAGCGTCACGTTGCCAGTGAAGCCGTCGCACACGATGACGTCCGCTTCGCCTGCATATACGTGGCGCCCTTCGATGTTGCCGATGAAATTGATCGGCGCGTCTTTCAGCAGCTGGTGGGCTTCGCGCGTGAGGTCGTTGCCCTTGGTCTCCTCCTCACCGATCGACAGCAGGCCGACGCGCGGCGAGTCGAGGCCGAGCGCGACACGCGCATAGGCCGATCCCATTACCGCGAACTGGACCAGATGCGGAGGGCGACAGCCGACCGTCGCGCCCGCGTCGAGCAGCACGGCGGGACTGCGGCGCGTCGGGATGATCGTCGCGAGTGCAGGGCGTTCGACGCCCGGCAGCATGCCGAAGGCGGCATGCGCCGCCATCACGGATGCGCCGGTGTGTCCCGCGCTGAACAGCGCGTCGGCGCGGCCGTCGCGCACTGCTTCGGCGGCGACGCGAATCGACGCGCGCGGCTTCCGCCGCAGCGCGTGCGCCGCGCTCTCCGACATCTCGATGCGTTCTGGAGCGTCGACGATCTGGACGTCGATCCTGCGGAAGAGACTCGCCACGGGATGCCGCGCGAGCTCGGCCTCGATGGCCGCGGTGTCCCCGACGAGCAGGAGCGCGACCTGGAGATGCCGCGCCGCGACGAGCGCGCCATCGACAGTAACGGACGGCCCTTCGTCGCCGCCCATGGCGTCGATGGCTATGCGCATGTCAGCGGCCGGAAACTACTCCTCCACCGCCTTCACTTGACGTCCCTTGTAATACCCGCAGTTGGGGCACACGACGTGCGGAAGCTTGGCTTCCTGGCACTGGGGGCACAGGCTGCGGCCCACCTGCTTCAGCGCGTCGTGGGTGCGGCGCTTGGCGGTGCGGGTCTTCGAGTGCCGGCGTTTCGGATTCGGCATGACTGTCTCTTACTCCTTGTTCGATTTCATCAGTCCTTCGAGCGCCGCCAGTCGCGGATCCGTCCACGTCGGCTTGCAGTCGCAGGTTCCTTTGTTCAAGTTCGTTCCGCAGTGCGGGCACAGCCCCTTGCACGCGTCAGAGCACAGGGGCTTCATCGGCAGCGCGAGCACGAACTGTTCGTGCATCAGCTCGCCGACATCGATCGATTCCCCCTTGTAGTAGGAAGTCGTCAGATCGTCCTCGGTAACTTCCCGTTCTCCTCCGTCCGCCGTCGGCGCCGGCTCCGGTACGTAGCGCAGCTCGAATGCGCTGTCGACCGGGATCTCGAACGCTTCCAGGCAGCGCCCGCATTCGAGCTGCAGCCGGGTCGTGATATTCCCGGAGACGCGATACGCCTCGCGGTCCTTGTGAACATCCATCATGAGATGGACCGGCGCGACGACCTTGTATTCCTCGTCCTCGACCACCGAGGCCGCGAAATCCGATGGCTGGAACGTGCGATCGACGTGCTCGTCCCGGAGCGTGCCGCTTCCTTTTCGTCCAAGCTGCCTGAGGTCGAATTGCATCTTCACGGTCGCCCCCCTTCGCGTGGGCAGGAACCCGTCATTATACCGTGATTTTGGGTGATCCTTGTCGGGCAGGGGGACTCACGGTGTCGGCACGGGGACTTACGCAGTCGGGCAGAGGGCAAGGGGGACTCACGCTGTCGGGCAGGGAGACTTACGCAGTCGGGCAGAGGGCACGGGGACTTACGCAGTCGGGCAGAGGGCAAGGTGACTCACGCTGTCGGGCAGGGGCAGGGGGACTCACGCTGTCGGGCGCGGGGACTCACGCTGTCGGGCACG
>DASPXV010000101.1:0-27279 GCA_035637115.1 Vicinamibacterales bacterium | reverse complement strand
CCGCTTCGCGGAAATCCTCGATTCGACAAGGTGGCGCAGTCGATTGGAGGTGTCCATGACGCACGAGCTCTTCCGGCGGATAGAACTTGAAGTACACCTTTCGGTACGGGCGATCACGGTGACAGCTTTGGCGATAAAGATATTTACTGCCGAGCACATAGGAACTGGCAGCGTAGGCATGACGAAGTCCTGCCTGGCGAAAGCACCAATCAGACTTCACAACAAGCTTCACAACCGGTAATTACGTACAAGCGTAGGTTATAGTCGTTAACTATCTGATTTTAAATAGGTTATTTGAATTATTATGATGGCTATTTAAAGGCGTTTAGGAAGCCCCTCAAGCTGGTGCGTCTGCCAATTCCGCCACTTCCGCAAGTGGTCGCCCGCGTGGAGGCGGGCGTCGTTCGCTCTGCTACTTCGGCTGCTGGACGGGCGCCGGAGCGGGCGCTGCCGCACCTTTCACACCGCTGAGCACTGAAGACGGCCCACGATGGCCGTACACGCCGAGGATGATCGCTCCCAACATGAACAGCGCGCCGAGAACCGTCGTCGCGCGCGTCAGCACCGTCGCACCGGCACGCGCGCCGAATGCGGTCTGGCTGCTGCCGCCGCCGCCGAATGCGCTCGCCATGTCGCCCCCCTTGCCCTGCTGCATGAGGACGACGAGCAGCAGGAGCAGGCAGACGACCAGGTAAAGGCCGACGAGCAAGTAGTACAGCATAAGACGAAATTATAACACGCGCAACGGCCGGCGGCCTCACGCCGCAATCGTCGAGACGTCGAAGTTATCAGCCAACCTCGCGCAGGTCCGACTGCTCCTCCATCACGGTCTGTTTCGGCAGCGTCTCTGATGGCGGATGCCCCGCCTGGCGCACCATTTCGATGAGCGCGAGCGTCATCGCGACGACGACGGGACCGAGGACGAGGCCGAGCACGCCGAAGACCTGCAGGCCGCCGAGCACCGCGAAAAAGATGAGCAGCTCGTGCAGCGATGCCCGGCGCCCGACGAGACGCGGGGACAGGATGTTGTCGATCGACCCGATGACGAGCACGCCCCAGATGACGAGAATCCCCGCCTTCACGTACGCGCCGATCAGCGCGAGGTAGATCGCCGCCGGGACCCAGACCAGGAACGCGCCCGCCATGGGGATCATCGACAGGAAGAACATCACCACGCCCCAGAGGAGCGGCGAGGGCAGTCCGAGCGCCCAGAAGATGAAGGTGCCGAGCAGGCCCTGGATCGCCGAGATCGCGAGGACGCCGTAGACGGTCGCGCCAATCACGTCGCGCGTCCGGGTGATGATGTCCTGCCACTGCACGCGCTGCAGTGGCACCATCTCGTACGCCGCATGTGTGATGCGCTCGCCATCGCGGAAAAAATAGAACAGCGTAAAGATCACGAGCAGCGTCTGGACGACCGCACCGACGGCGCCGCCGACGACGACAAGCGTGCTCGCGGCGAGCGCGGCCCCCCACGTCTGCATGCGCTCCGCGATGAACGTGCGCGCGGTCTCACGATCGATGTCGACGTACCGGCCGACGAAATCCAGCGCGCGCGCGGCGCCGGGTGGAACGGTCCACGCGTGGTCCGTGGCCTGGAATGCCGCAGCGCTGCTGCTGAGCTCCCGGACGACCGCGACGGTAACCGCGGTGACGGGAAGAAGAATCAGAAGAACCACGAGCAGTGTCGAGAGTGCCGCCGCGAGCGAAGGTTTCCCGGTGCGCGTCAGGATCCGGCGGTGCATCGGGTAGAACACCACGCACAGCACGGCCGCCCAGAGCAGCACATTGAAGAACGGCTGGAACATCAGCCAGCAGACGTAGAGCGCGATCAGCAGGACGACCAGAAGGGCGACAGAGCCGGCCATGACGCATCTTGACAGGAGGAACGTTTTTCAGTATTTTCTGTTTAGACAGAAATGACTGACAACAAAGGCAGCCTGAGCCCGATCCAGCAGAAATTCATTCTCCAGTGGGGGGAAATGGGCGCCCGCTGGGGCATCAACCGCACCGTCGCGCAGGTGCACGCACTGCTCTTTCTTTCCCCCCGACCCCTCAACGCCGAGGAGATCGCGACGACGCTCGGCGTCGCGCGCTCCAATGTCAGCACCAGCCTGCGCGAGCTCCAGGGCTGGGGCATCGTCCGGATCGTCCACCTGCTCGGCGATCGCCGCGATCACTTCGAGAGCATGAAGGACGTGTGGGAAATGTTCCGGATCATCATCGACGAGCGGAAGAAGCGCGAGGCGGATCCGGTGCTCAACACGCTCCGCGAGGCGGTGGCGGAGGCGAAGAAGCCGGGCGCGGCGGATGCGTACACGCGCGAGCGGCTGGGGGACATGCTGCAGTTCTTCGAGCTGATGTCGGGCTGGGTCGAGCAGACGCGCAAGCTGCCGACCGCGGCGTTGGTGCGCATGGTAAAGGCGGGCGACAAGATCGCCCGGATGTTCGGATGATGGCCGCCAGGTTCGTCGCAGCGGTGTGGCTCGTGCACGGGCTTTACAACAAGCTCCTCGGCGGATCGCCGCGCCACCTGGCGATCGTCCAGGCGGTGCCGGGCTTCGCCGGCAGCCGCGGCGTCCGACTGCTCACGCTCGTCGGCATCTTCGAAGTGTGCATCGCGCTGTGGATGCTCTCAGGACGCCGGCTGCGGACGTGTGCCGCAGTACAAACCGTGGCGCTCCTCGCGATGAACATCACCGAGCTGACCTACGCGCGGCCACTGCTGCTCTGGCCGGCGGGTCTACTTCCACTCAATCTGGTTTTTCTCGGCATCGCGTGGACCGCTGCGGGATGGCGCGGCCCCGCGCGCCTGCAGGCGCGGCTCCGGCGGCATCCGGTCGCGATTCGCGCGCACTTCGACGAGTGCCTGACGTTGACGTATGCGCTGCCCGCCGCAACGCTGCAGCCGCTACTGCCGCCAGGACTGGAACTGGAGACGGTGAACGGTCAGGGATTCATCGCTGTCGCACTAGTACAGACGCGCGCGCTGCGACCCGACGTAGTGTCCGCGGGCTTCGGACAGGACTTCTTCCTCTCCGGATACCGGATCTTCACGCGCTTCAAAACCCGCGAAGGCCGCTCGCTTCGCGGACTGCGGATCCTGCGCAGTGACACGGACCGTTCGCTGATGCAGTTCGGCGGCAATCTCCTGACGCACTACAACTATCACCGGTGCGCGGCGAGTGTGCGCCAGAGCGCGCGGTCGCTCGAATTCGTCGTACGTACGACGGACGGCAGCGCCGATCTCAACGTGCGCGCGCATCTGGACGAGCACACGCTGCCGCCGGGATCGCCGTTCGCCTCGACGCGCCAGGCCCTGCGATTCGCCGGCCCGCTGCCGTTCACCTTCGACTACGAGCGCGAGACGCACGCCATCATCGCCATCCAGGCAGCGCGCGCGAACTGGCATCCGCAGCCGGTGGCCGTCGACGTCGAACGCATCGCGTTCTTCGATCAGCCTCCCTTCCACGGCTGCAAGCCTTGCCTGGCTGCAGCTTTTCACGTCGCCGACATCGACTACCGGTGGGAACGCGGGGTGCGCCATGCGCTTTAAACAGATCGTTCGATTCAATTGGCCCTATTACGTGATCGCCGCACTCGGTGTGATCGCCGGTCCGTTCATCATCGGCATGCTCCCGGTGGGGCGCTGGGCGCGCTATCCGCTGTATGCAGGCGTCGCGCTGATGGCGTTGTGGCTCGTCACGTCGCTCGTCGCGTCGTGGCTCATCTACGACCGGTCGAGGCTGATGGACTGGGACTGGGTCTTACAGGCGCTGGGCTATTCGCCGGCCTCCTGGATCAACCTGCATGCAGGACACGACGCGTCAACGGCCGCACTCCTGAAGATCTTTCCGTCCGCCCAGGGTCGCGTCTTCGACATTTACGACGCAGACGAAATGAAGGAACGGTCGATCGTTCGAGCCCGCCTTCGCTCGCTGCGCGAGCTTCGGCGGGGCAGGCCCGCCACAGTCTCCGCCGAACCGGCGGACTATCGGCATCTGCCGCTCCCAAAGGGCACGATCGACGTCGCGATGCTGCTGCTGTCGGCGCACGAGCTGCGGTCGGAGGAGGCTCGCAGCGCACTGTTCGCCGAGCTGCGCCGCGTGCTCGGGCCGGCCGGTCGCGTCATCGTCGCCGAGCACCTGCGCGATTGGGCGAACTTCCTCGCCTACGGTCCGGGCTTCCTGCACTTCCACTCGCGGCGGACGTGGCTGCGTTGCTTCTCCCGCCACCGGTTCGACGTCCACCGCGAATTCTCGATCACGCCGTTCGTTCGCATCTTCGTGCTGCGGAGGCTGACATGATCATCCAACCCACGACGCTCCTGCTCCACTTGCGCATCGTCGGCCTGGTGATGGCGCTGCTGGTCGCGATCAACGTGTTCGTGCCGGGACGATTCAACTGGCGCGAGGAATTGGGCCGCGTGTCGCTGCTCAACCGGCAGATCTTCCAGGCACACAGCATATGCATCGTCCTGATGCTGGCGCTCTTTGCGGCGCTGTTCTTCACCTGCACGGAGGCGTTGCTCGAGCCGACGCGCCTCAGTCGCGCGGTCCTGATCGGCCTGACGATCTTCTGGGGGCTGCGGATGCTGATGCAATGGTTCTTCTACTCCCCGGCGATCTGGCGCGGCGATCGCTTCAACACGATCGCGCACGGGGTGTTCTCGGTGACCTGGATCTACGTGACCGCGGTCTGCGCGATCGCGCTCTGGGCGAACATCAATTCTGTATCTTGATCACATTACGGTCAGGCGCACGAATCTGCTTGACTCGATGACCGCGCGGGCGCAGTAGTAGAAGAATCCCCGGCGACCTCTACGGCCAATGAGAGGCGCTCAATGACTGCTCCGCGCGGCGCGATTCGCACGACCATCATCCTTGCAATGGCCTTCGGGACGACGCTCCTGTCCGCGCAGGGGCCGGCGCCCGGAGCCGGACGCACGCGCGTTCTCATCCAACTGCGCCTGCCGGGTCCGTACGTCGCCGAAGGCGCGTTGCCGCCGGCTGCCGTCGCGGCGCAACGCCGCGCGATCGACGCATCGGCGGATCGCGTGCTGCGCGGACTGGCGGGTGATGCGCGTGTGGCGCGCCGCTTCGCAACGGTGCCATTCGTCGCGGTCGAGATCAGTGCTGCCGCGCGCGCAGCGCTGGCGTCCTCGCCAGACGTCGTACGGATCTTCGACGACGAGATCCTGAAGCCCGTACTCGCGCAGAGCGTGCCCCTAATCCAGGCGGACCAGGCGTGGGGCGCGGGTTATACCGGTGCCGGCACAACGATCGCCGTCCTCGATACCGGTGTCGATGCGCAGCACCCGTTTCTCGCCGGCAAGATCATCGACGAGGCGTGCTTCTCGAGCACAGTCGCGGGAATCAGCCAGTCCTTCTGTCCAAATGGGGCTGACCAGCAACTCGGCGCAGGGGCCGCGGCTCCGTGCTCGCTCAGCGATTGCATCCACGGTACACACGTCGCCGGTATTGCCGCCGGAAACGGCACTGGCGCAGGTGTCGCGTTCTCGGGCGTGGCGCGCAACGCGCAAGTCATGGCGATCCAGGTCTTCTCGCTGATCACCGATTCGAACAGCTGCGGCGGCTTCGCGCCGTGCGCGGGAGCGTTTTCGTCCGACATCATCGCGGGGCTCGAGCACGCTTACCTGTCTGCGGCATCGTTCAACGTCGTCGCGGCGAATATGAGCCTGGGCGGTACGACCTTCACCGCGCCATGTGACAGTGAGCCTTACAAGCCAGCCATCGACACGCTTCTGTCCGTCGGCGTGGCAAGCGTCATCGCATCCGGCAACAACGGCAGCGGCAGCGCGATCGCTTCGCCCGCCTGCATCTCGACCGCTGTCAGTGTCGGCTCGGTGGACAAGACGAACCAGGTCTCGTACTTCTCGAACGTCGCGTCGTTCCTTTCATTGTTTGCGCCTGGCGAGCCGATTCATTCGTCGGTGCCCGGCGGCGGCTTCGCAGATTTGAGCGGAACGTCGATGGCCGCGCCGCACGTCGCGGGGACGTGGGCGATCCTGCGGCAAGCCGCGCCTGGTGCAAGCGTTGCGTCGATCCTCTCTGCGCTCCGCACGACCGGACTGCCGATCACCGATACGCGCGTCTTCTTCGGCGGCGGCCAGACTGTGCCGCGCATAAACGTATTCCAGGCGCTCGCGTCGTTCGTGTCCATTACCCATCCCGCGCCGGTCCTCACGTCCGTGACACCGACGCGCCTGCGCGCCGGTGGCTCAACGCCCGTGACGGTGTCTGCCACGGGCTCTGGATTCGATGCGTTCTCGGCGCTCTATTGGAACGGTGTCGCGAAACCGACGACGGTCGTGAACACGACGCAGCTCCAGGCGCAGATCAGCGCGGCGGATGTCACCGCTGCCGGTGCATCGGCGCAAATCATGGTCGTGAATCCCTCGCCGGGCGGCGGCGCCTCCGCAGCACTGACGATACCGATCGATCCACCGCCGTCTCTCGTTCCGAGCACGTTGACACCGGCGCCCGGTTCGTCGCTGACCGTGACGTTGACGAATGGACTCGGAGGTGCGGGCGACTGGATCGCATTCGCCGCGACGGGATCGCCGAACGACAGCTATCTCACTTTCACCTACGTGGGCACGGGCGTGACGACGCGCACGTGGACGGTGACGACGCCGTCGGCGACGGGCACGTACGAGTTCCGGCTCTTCTCGAACAATACCTACACGCGGGTGGCAACGAGCGCGACCGTTACGGTCGATACGGCGAACGCCCCGCCCACTTCGCCCGCGACCCTGACCGTCAGCGCGACCAACGTAGCGCCGGGCGCAAGCGTCACGACCACGCTCACGAATGGCCCCGGGGGCGCGTACGATTGGCTCGCCCTGGCCCCGACAGCCGCATCCAACAGCAGCTACATCACGTTCACTTACGTCGGCGCAGGCGTCACGACGAGAAACTGGACGGTCACCATGCCGTCGACGGCAGGAACGTACGAGTTCCGCTTGTTCCTCAATAACGGCTACACGCGCGCGGCGACGAGTCCCACGGTGACGGTATCTGCAGCGGTCAACCCTGTTCCGACAGTGACGTCGCTGAGTCCGGCGCGGATTAGCGCAGGTTCGAGCGCGTTCACGCTCATCGTGAACGGCAGTGGCTTCGCAAATGGTTCGGAGGTGCGCTGGAACGGCGTCGCGCGCACAACGACGTTCGTGAGCAGCACGCAGCTGCGCGCGGCGATCGCTGCGGCGGACGTGTCGTCACCCTCCACGGCGCAGGTCAGCGTATTCTCTCCCGCGCCCGGCGGCGGCACGGCGGCGGCGCTCACGTTTACAGTCGTTCCCCCTCCCGTGTTGACGGTGAGCACGACGACGGCGACTCCGCGCAGCGCAATCACCGTGACGCTCACGGATGGTCCCGGCGGGGCGTACGACTGGCTTGCGTTTGCGGGCACCACCGCGCCCAATACCAGCTACGTCACGTTCGTCTACGTGGGCGCCGGGACGACGACGCGGACGTGGACGGTAACGGCGCCGACGGCGGGCGGCACTTACGAGTTCCGCTTGTTCGTGAACAACGGCTACACGCGCGTCGCCACCAGTCCGCCGGTGACGGTGCGCTGACGATTTCGTACTTCGGTTTCACATTCGTCGCGCCGCTGCGCGCACTCATCCCTAACTGCTTGCACGAGCGCGGGTAGCGGCTGGCGTGCTTCTTGTGTCAGGCGGCGCGGATGGACGCCTCCGGGACGGTCTCCACGCTGAATTCCCTCTCCGCCGCCGCCCCGCTCGCGCGGCAGCGCTCGCGCGTGCTCGTCGTCACGTTCACGACGACGCTGTTCGTGAGCGCGTTCCTGATGTTCCTCGTCGAGCCGATGATCGCGCGCATGGTACTGCCGCTGCTCGGCGGCGCCGCGGCGGTCTGGAATACCTGCCTCGTCTTCTTCCAGGCCGTGCTGCTGTGCGGCTATGCGTATGCGCACGGCGCGACGACGCTCCTCGGCGCGCGGCGGCATCCGTTGGTGCACATGGGCGTGATGCTCGCCCCAGTTCTCTGCCTGCCCATCGCGCTCTGGTCCGTGTCACCCCCTCCGACGACCAATCCCGCCGGCTGGCTGTTGCTGACATTGCTGCTGTCGATCGGGCTGCCTTTCTTCGCGCTCTCGACCAGCGCCGCCGTCCTTCAGCAGTGGTACTCATCGACAGGCGAGGAAGGCTCGCGCGATCCGTACTTCCTCTATTCGGCGAGTAACCTTGGCAGCTTCGCGGCGCTCGTTGCGTATCCGCTGGTCGTGGAGCGGACGCTTCGCCTCGAGGAACAGGCGCGTCTCTGGACGGTCGGCTACGTCGTGCTCGTGCTGCTGACGCTGGCGTGCGCTGCCGCGGTGTGGCGCCGCGCACGTGCCACCGCTCCGATTGTGTCCCGGGCCCCTGAACTGGCGCCGCGCGCGGAATCGATCGCGTGGAGCCGGCGCGCGCGCTGGACGGTGCTCGCGTTCGTGCCCTCCAGCCTGCTGATGGCGGTCACGAGTT
The DNA here is from genome assembly GCA_035637115.1 of Vicinamibacterales bacterium. Taxonomy (GTDB): domain Bacteria; phylum Acidobacteriota; class Vicinamibacteria; order Vicinamibacterales; family 2-12-FULL-66-21; genus JAICSD01. The sequence goes on along the minus strand of DASPXV010000101.1, from coordinate 18,767 downwards.
ACATGTCGACCGATGTTGCGTCGGTGCCGCTGCTGTGGATGGTGCCCCTCGGCGTCTACCTCGCGACGTTCATCGTCGCCTTCAGCCCGGGTCGCGCGGCGGCGCGTGCAGGCGCGGCGCGCTTCATGCCGCTTGCCGTCATCGCGCTGGCGCTCGTGCTCATCGCGCAAATGAACCAGCCGGCCACGGTCGTGATTCCGTTGCACCTGCTGGCGTTTGCCGTGATCGCACTGGCATGCCACGGCGATCTCTTCGTCGATCGTCCCGGGTCGAGCAGGCTCACGGAGTTCTATTTCTGGATCTCGTTCGGGGGAATGCTCGGCGGCCTGTTCAATGCGCTGCTCGCTCCGGTCCTGTTCACCGGGATCGTCGAGTATCCGCTCGTCCTGGTCGTCGCGTGTCTCGCGCGACGGGCGCAGACCGGTGTGAATCCCGCATCATGGCCGCGCGACCTCGCGTGGGGCGCTGCGGTCGGCGCCGTGGCGATCGTGTCGGTCGTCGTCAACGGGCAGTTCGGCTCCTCGTCGCGGTTCCTGATCCTCGGCGCCGCCGTACCGGCACTGCTGGCATTCGGACAACAGCGCCGGCCCCTGCGCTTCACCGCGTGCATCGCCGCGCTCCTGCTCTCAGGCGCGCTCGTGCAGAGTCCGTTCGGGCACGCGGTGTATGCCGAGCGGACGTTCTTTGGCGTCTACCGCGTCCGCGTCGACGACCGCCTGCAGTACCGATTCATGTTCCACGGCCCGACGCTGCACGGGATGCAGAGCATGCGTCCCGAACGGCGCGCGGAATCACTGAGCTATTTCCAGAAGTCCGGACCCATCGGGCAGGTGTTCGACGCCGTGCCGATCGCGTCGGCCGCTTCCGATGTTGGTGTCGTGGGGCTTGGCGTCGGATCGCTGGCAAGTTATGCGGGATCGGCACAGCGCTGGACGTTTTTCGAGATCGATCCGGCGGTCGAACGCATCGCCCGCGATCGGACGTTCTTCACCTACCTGGAGGACTGCGGCGGCCGCTGCACCGTGACGATCGGCGACGCGCGCGTCTCGCTCGCGCGCACGCGTACAGCGCAGTTCGGTGTGATTATTCTGGACGCCTTCAGCTCCGACGCGATCCCGGTGCACCTGCTCACGAAAGAGGCGCTCTCGCTCTACCTCTCACGGCTCGCACCTGGCGGCGTCATCGCGCTGCACATCTCGAATCTGCATCTCTCGCTGAGCCCCGTGCTGGGCCGGCTCGCCGAAGCGCAAGGCCTCGCAGTCCTCTGGCAGCGCGAGCCCGCCACTGCCGGTTCGCTGACGACGGGAAAGTTTCCCTCTGAGTGGATGGTGATGGCGCGCGATCGCTCCGACCTTGGCGCCCTCACGCGCGATCCCCGCTGGAAACCGCCCGTCGTGCCGGCGAGCACACCGTTGTGGACCGACGACTTCTCAAACATCCTCAGCGTGCTCCGCACTGAGCACTGAACACCGAACATCGCGGTCGCTTCGCTCGCCCTGTCGGGCAGAGGAGGAGTGCGCGAACAGCGAGGACTGAGCACCGTCAGGCAAGTCTCCAGAAGTCTCCGGTCAATCCCAGCGACGCAAAAGCTGCCGTGGCCTCCTCGGCGTTCGGCCGCCGCCAGCCGGGATCGCGCCGGTTCTCGTACCAGAGCTTCGCGAGCGACCATGTCCGATCGAGCGTACGCACCTGACATCCCGGAGGAGGGGGGTCCATTTGGCGCGCAGATGGTACCAATGGATGAGCTTGCGCTCGGTGTATGTGACGAAAAAGACTTGGATGACACTCCCGGGAGCGTGCCCATGCCTGGCCTCACTTCATGCCCGTTCTGCCAGTCGAACCGCATTCGCCCGCGGTTGCCGGTGCACGACCTCCACGAGTACGAGTGCGAGGCGTGCGGTCGGACCTGGCTCGTGGCACGCCCGAAACGGCAGGCCAAGGTCGTGGCGTTCCCCGGTCCTGCCGCGCGGGCGCGGCGGCGCACGGGATCGCAGCAGAAGGGCTGATTACTGCACGACGTGCAGCTCGTCGAAGCCTTCGTCCTTCAGCGGCGGCACAAGACGTTTGGCGGCGGTGAAGATCGCGACCTTCGGAACCTTCGCGCGCCCTCCCCGTGCCTCGTTCCGCGCAATGGCCTCGCGCACGGACGCTTCCACGTAGTACCCGACCACGCGCGCGCCGAACTCATGAGCGATCGTGATGATCGCGGCGCGATCGGCCGGCGTCACGTTCGTGTTGTCCACGACAACCGATCGTCCGGCGCCAAGCGCGACGCGCAAGGCAGCGTCCTGGCGCGCCTGTTTGTTGCGGGCGTGCGCCGGAAAGTTGTCCTTGCTGATGTGTTCGTAGTGCGGATAGCGCGCGCGGTACAACGTGGACTTCCCCGCGCCTGGCAGACCGACCAGGATGACGCACTCGAGTGGGCCGCTAGGAGGAGTCTCCACCAAAGCGATACCGCCCCAGGCGCGTCAGCAGCGTCGCCTTCAGGTCCGCCTCTGACATCGACGATGTCAGATCGATGTCGGCGTCGGTAACGGCGTCGAGGAGCGCGCGAATCAACTGCGCGCGGCTGATTGCCGCGCCACTCTGCGCGCGGATGTTGGCTGCGAGCCGATCGAGAAACACGATCTGACGGTTGAAGAGCACCACGGTCACCTTGGTCCAGGCTTCGTCGTGGACCGGGGGACGGCCGGGGCGACGCCCCCGCTGCGGCCGGGTGCCCGGCCGCGTGGGGGTGAAGATGTCCTCGTTCGTCTTGCCAGCCTTCCGCTTGCGGGCACGCGCCATGGGCTCTCCCCGAGATCCGTCAGTTGTATTATGGACGTCCTTATTTCCCGTACCGACGGTCGGTTGAGTCGGCCCCGTATTCAACACGAATTAGAGAGGTTAGTTCAAGCTGAACATTACGTCGCACCCAAAATGGCGGGGTTTTTTCCATCCCTAAGTTTGGGCCGATGGCAGGCGATGCAGCACTTCCCCCGCAAGCCTGCGGAACGCGTCCGCCGCCGCCGACTTGGGCGCCTTCTCGAATATCGTCTGGCGCGCCTCCGGCGCGTCCGCGAGCGCGGCCTGCCAGCGGATCTCGGTATGAAACATTCGGTCGCGAAATTCCGACCGAAGGCGCTCGGCGATTTCCCGTCCACCCTTTCGCTGTGCATCTGCCTGCGAGAGCACCAGCCCCAGGACGCGGGCGCGCGCGTGCATCCGCGCGCGCACGCGTTCGATCGCGCCAAGAAGGTTTTCAAGCGCGTCGATCGCCAGAGGATCCGGCGTCACCGGCACGATGATTCCGTCTGCCGCGAGCAGCGCATTGATCGTGAGCAGCGAAAAGCTCGGGGCACAATCCAGGACGATCGCGTCGTAGTCGTCCGCGATCCTGTCCAGGACGCGCCGCAGGACCAGCTCACGTCCGCGCATGCCGCCCAAGGTCACGTCCGCGTTCGCCAGCTCCATCGACCCGGGCAGGATGTCCAGGTTCCGCGTGCCGGTCTGCCGAATCGCCTTCTGGATGGGATATTTTTCGAGGAGGGATGACGCGGACGAAGGGCGCAGGTGCCGTCGCGGAACGCCGAGCCATAGCGATGCGGATGCCTGGCTGTCAAGATCGGCCAGGAGAATGCGCCGCCGCGTGGACGCAAGCGCGGCACTGAGGTTCACGGCGATCGTGGTTTTGCCGACGCCCCCCTTGCTGTTAAGCACGGTGATGGTCACGGGCAATCTTTCGGGCATTCTATCGAGAAACTGGGTGCCGGAAGGCGGTGGATGGGTCTTTTCGGATGGTTCAGGGGAAAGTCAGCGGACGACGGGACGCGCGCGTGGCGCGAGGCCTGGAGCGCGGCAGTTGCCAAGCTCGACGCGGACGCTATCGCGGCATTGGACGCGGCGCTACGACGCGAGCCGCCACTCGCCGATGACATCGAGATCGAGGAGGAGATGCTCGACGGGCTGCGTCAGCTGCTCGCCGTCGAACGCGATCTCGCCGGCGGCCGCCCCCCGATCGTCGACACGACCCATCGGGTCGTCGGCGCCGATCGCTGTCATTTCAGCGCGCCGGTGTCCGTCCCCGACGATCCGGCGCAGCCAACCGGACGGCTGCTCCTGACCTCGTCGCGCGCCGTGTTCGCCGGCGGCGCACGCGTGCCGGCGGTTCCGTGGCATGGCGTCCGCGACGTGGTGCACAACGGGCGCGATCTGCTCTTCCTATTCAACCGCAGTGGCGATGACGGACAGCGCTTCCGGTGCAACTCGTTCGGCGAAGCGCTGACCGGCGCCGCCATCGCGCGGTACCTCGTTCGGCAGTCGCGGACCCGGCGGCTATAATCCGCTGATGCCCGTGCGTCTCGGCCTCGAACGGCTGCTCGACGGCCCCGATCGCAAGCTGATCGCGGGCCAGCGTGTCGGTCTCGTCTGCAACCCCGCCTCGATCGACAGCCGCATCGTCCACGCCTCCGATCGCCTGCTGTCGGGCGACTGGACGCTCACCGCGCTGTTTGGACCGCAGCACGGGTTCCGGTCGGATCTGCAGGAGAACATGATCGAGTCGCCGCACGCGCGCGACGCAAAGCGGCGCGTGCCGGTGCACTCGCTCTACAGTGAAACGCGCGAGCCTACAGGGGAAATGCTCGCCGACGTCGACGTGCTCGTCGTCGATCTGCAGGATGTCGGCACCCGGATCTACACCTACATTTACACGATGGCGAATTGCCTTCGCGCGGCGCGCAAGCACGGCGTCCGCGTCGTGGTGTGCGATCGTCCGAATCCGATCAACGGTAACGAGATGGAAGGGGCCATGCTCGATCCGGCATACGAATCGTTCGTCGGACAGTTCGCGATCCCGATGCGGCACGGGCTGACGATTGGGGAGGCGGCGCGGCTTTTCAACGATCACTTCGGACTGAACGCGGCGGTGGACGTCGTGCCGATGGACGGCTGGAAGCGCTCGATGTATTTCGACGACACCGGGCTGCCGTGGGTCCTCCCCTCGCCGAATATCCCGACGCTCGAGACGGCGATCGTTTATCCGGGCGCCGTGCTGTTCGAGGGGACGCTACTGTCCGAGGGGCGCGGCACCACGCGGCCGTTCGAGCTGATCGGCGCACCGTGGATCGATGGCGAGCGATTCGCGGACGCGATGAACGCGCGCCGGATCCCGGGAGCGTATTTCAGACCGGCGTTCTTCGAGCCCACGTTCCACAAACACGCAAAGACTCTCTGCGGCGGTTGCCAGATCCACGTCACGGATCGGAACGCATTCCCCGCGATGCGCGTGGCGGTCGAGATGCTCGACGAGTTCAGGCGGGAGGCACGGGCGCAGCCGATCTGGCGCGACCCGCCGTACGAGTACGAGCACGTAAGGCCGCCGATCGACATCCTCTACGGCTCGGACACGCTGCGGAAAGGTATCGACGCCGGGGACCCGCCGGCGTCGATCATGAAGAACTGGGACCGCGATGAAGAGGCATTCCGCCGCCTCCGTGAAAAGTATCTTCTTTATTGAGTTCGCTTGAGCGAGCTGCGCGCGATGCGAATCTGATCCGCGTGCCGATGCGCGTGCGGTGCGTAGATACGCAGCCACGTGTCGAGGCCGAAGCGGCCGACCTCGCTGTGTGTGCCCTCGCGGAGCCAGTCGGCTTCGGTAAGGCATGCCATCAACTCGGCGGTCGCGGCGCGCGCGGTGCGGAACAACTCCAGCGAAGCCTCGTGGGGGCGCTCGTAATGGAGGCGATCGGCGAAGCGGTCCTGATCGTAGCCTTTGATCGCCGGCCGATCCTCGGCGACGAGCAGGCGGAAGCGTACGGCGGCGGTCATCTCGCTGTCTGCGAGATGGTGCACGATCTGCCGGGCGCTCCATTTCCCCGCGCCCGGTTTTGCGTCGAGCTCCTCCGGCGTGATCTTCGCCAGCGCCTCGGCGACCACTCTGTAGCCGTCCTTGTATTGCGCCATCAGCTGTTCGCGTTCGTCTGGTTGCATCTTCTACCCTCTGGTCTTCGCAATTCCCGGGGCGCGCTCCTCCTGCGCGGTTTCGGGAACGAGATGGTACGACATCAGGTGCGCGCGCAACTGCTCCCATGCCTGCTCGGGTGAGTTCACCCATTTCAGGAGGTCGAGATCCGCAGCGCTGATCGCTCCCCACTCGTCCATCGGCTTCAGGTCGAGGATCTCCTCCCAGTACTCGCGCCCGTAGATGAAAACGCCGAGCTGTTTCGACAGCTTCTGCGTCTGCGCCAGCGTCAGGATTTCGAACATTTCATCCAGCGTGCCAAACCCGCCGGGGAAAATCACCAGGGCTTTCGCCAGGTAAGCAAACCAGAACTTCCGCATGAAGAAGTAGTGGAACTCGAAGTGCAGCCCGTCCGTGATGTAGCGGTTGGCCCCCTGCTCGAACGGCAGCCGGATGTTGAAGCCGATGCTTTTACCGCCCGCTTCGTGCGCGCCGCGATTCGCCGCTTCCATGATGCCCGGCCCGCCGCCGGACGTCACGACGAACCGGTGCCGCGGTGATTCGAGCGAGAGGCTCCACGTCGTGAGCTTGTGCGCGAGCTCGCGCGCGTCCTCGTAGAAACGCGACCATTCAACCGCTTTGCGGCTGCGCTTCAGCAAGGTTGCATGTTCGCGCGTGCGGCGAGTGTTGCGCCTCCTCAGTCGATCGAGCGCGCGCGTGGCTTCGATGCGGCTGTGGACGCGCGCAGAGCCGAAGAACACCACCGTGTCCTGGATGTTCTGTTCTTTGAGCCGGCGTAACGGCTCCAGGTATTCGGCAAGAATGCGGATCGGACGCGCGTCGTCACTCTCGAGGAACTCCGCGTCCATGTACGCGAGCGGCTGTTCGTGCATGCTTGAAAAACTGTATCATTTGCCCATGCACACACGTTGGAGTGTCTTCGCGATCGCCGGACTTGTGTTCGCCGGTAGTTTCGCCGTCAGCGCGCGTCAGACCACCACCTCGACTACCAGTGCAACGTCCGCGCAGGCGCAGCCGGAACGTTCCTCGAACCCGAACGGCTGGACGATCCCGCCAGAGGCGGACATGGAAAAAAACCCGCTCGCAGATGACACGAAGGCGCTCGCGGAGGGCAAGGAGCTGTTCGGCAAGAAGTGCGAGCGCTGCCACGGTCCTGGCGGAAAAGGGGACGGCAAGGATGCGGATCCGGACGCGATGCAGGACATGGATCTCACTGTCGCGCGGCGCGCCTCGCGCAATCCCGATGGCATCGTGTTCTACAAGGTCTGGAACGGCCGCAAGAAGCCGAAGATGCCGGCGTTCAGGGACGAGCTGACCAAGGACGAAGTCTGGAAGATCGTCGCCTACGTGCAGACGCTCCGCGCGTCGCAGTAACTCAGAGAATCTTCGGCAGCCACTCGCCGATCAGATATCCGACGGCCGCGACACCGAAGCCCACCACGAACATGTCGCGGCCGCTCACCCAGATTCCCCGTCCGGTAAACAGGCTGCGCGCGGCGCCGATGCCGAAGTGCGTGAGCATGCTGATCGCCAGCGACACCCACACCGCGGGCGTGTGGTCCATCACCAGGAACGGAAGGATCGGGATGAAGGCCCCGATCAACGTCGCGGTGCCGGTCACCAGGCCGTCCTTCAGTGGTTCGAGTTCCGCCGGATGGATGTTCAATTCTTCGCGGACCTGGGTCTCGAGCGCCCGGACGGGATCCAGCATGACGGTGCGCGCCATCTCGCGCGCGCTCTCCTTCGGAAGCCCCTTCGCCTCGTAAATCAGCGCGAGCTCTTCCTCCTCGAGATCCGGCATGAGGCGCATTTCCTGCCGTTCCATCTCTATCTGGTGCGCCTGCACCTCCGCCTCGCTCTTGGCCGCCAGGTAGCCGCTCGATCCCATCGACAGCGCATCCGCGATCGCTCCCGCGATGCCGGTGACGATCACGACGTGCGCGCCAAGGCTGGCGCCGATGACGCCCGCAACGAGGCCGAAGTTCGCGGTGAGGCCGTCATTGAAGCCATAGACGACGCTGCGCAGCATGCCGCCGGCGCCGCCGACATGCCACGGCTCTCCCTCACGTCCCATGACCTCTGACAGTTCGCGCGCGTGCACCGCGGAATCCGCCGCGATGTCGACCGCCGCCTTGTGGATGGTCTGCTGCTGCGGAGAGTGCCGTGCGAGGCCGAGATACGCCTGCACTTCGCGCCCTTCTTCCGCGAGGATGAGCGGCAGCACCGACGAAGGACCGAACGTTCGGGCGACCCAGGCCAGCATCCGCGTGCGGCGCGCCACGGCGTACGGCGGCAGCGCTCGCCCGACTTCGCGATACAGCTCTTCCCAGCGCGCGGTGTGACGGTCTTCGACGACCGCGAGACGCTGAAACAGATCGCGCCGATCGGCATTGGTGTCAACGCGCGCGAGCTCGCGATAGAGCCACGCGGCGTCCTTCTCGTCGGCGTAATGCTCGTCCCAGTGGTCGTCCATAACCAATCCAGTGTACTGGAGTAGCATGGCCGGGCGCATGCCGACCCCGGAAGCGGAATCCCCGGAGTTCGAATATTCCCTGCTCATCAACGCGGCGCCGACACGAGTGTTGATGGCGTTCTTCGATCCCCACGCACTCGCGACGTGGTGGCAGGTCGCGCGGTCGGTGACCACGCCGCGCCCGATGGGCGTCTACGCGGTCGAGTGGGCGCCGACACCGGATGCCGATGAACTGCTCGGACGCCTCGGCGGCGTCTTCTGCGGACGGGTGATGGAATTCCTGCCAGGACGGGAATTGTTTATCGCCGATGCGTGGTGGCTGCCACCCGACGGCGATCCCATCGGACCGATGGCGCTCGAAGTCAGCTGCCGCATGTCCGGGCCGGCGTGCCGGCTGCACGTCAAGCAGACAGGGTTCGAGGAAACCGCTCGCTGGCGGCGCTACTACGCCGTCGTCGCGGGCGGCTGGAAATCATCGCTCGCATCGCTGAAGGAGTACCTGGAGCACGCCGAGTGAGCACGGACGGCCGTTTCATCAAGGCCCTCGGCCTTCGCGACGTCGTCCTGATGAACATCGTCGCGGTCGTTGGGATGCGCTGGATCGCGCGCGGCGCGCGGACCGGGCCTGCGTCAGTGCCGCTGTGGATCCTCGCCTGGATTGCGTTCTTCGTCCCGCTCGCCCTCGCGGTCGCCGCCCTCGCGCGAACGTATCCGGAACAGGGGGGCGTGTATGCCTGGGTACGCCGCGCCTACGGTCCCGGTCACGGGTTCATCTGCGGCTGGTGCCTGTGGGTGAACAACCTGTTCTACTTTCCGTCGGTCCTCCTGTTTGGTGCGGCGAACTTCGCGGCGATCGGTGGCGCGCGATGGGAGCAGCTCGGTGCCACGCGATGGTATTCAGTGGCCTTCGTACTCGCGGGCATCTGGCTCGCGGCGGGCATCAATATCATCGGCCTGCGATGGGGTAAGTGGCTGCAGAACGCGGGCAGCCTCGGTGTGTGGATCCCCGCGGGTCTCCTGATTGGATGCGGCGTGCTGGCGCTGACTCGATTTGGCTCGGCGACGCCGTTCACCGCGGCATCCATGGTGCCGCATGGGGCGTTCCTCGACACCATCAGCCTGTGGTCGGCGATGTGCTTCGCGTTCTCGGGCTTCGAGATCACGTCGCTCATCGGCCAGGAAATCAAGGATGCCGAGCGCACGATCCCACGCGGCATCTTCATCGCGGGCGCGGTGACCACGCTCGTCTACATCGCCGGCTCCGCATCGGTGCTGTTCGCGGTTCCCGTTTCGTCGCTGAAGGAATTGAGTGGCATCACCGACGCCGTGCAGCTCGTGGCGGGGCGCGTCGGATTGACCGGCCTGGCGGCGCTGACCGGCGGACTTCTGACGCTGAACGCGCTCGCGGGGACGGCGTCGTGGACTGCGGGCGCCGCGCGCGTCCCGTTCGCCGCCGGCGTCGATTCTGCGATGCCGCGCGTCTTCGCGCGGCTGCATCCGCGCTACCGTACTCCGCACATCGCGCTGATCATCCAGTCGATCGCGGCCAGCGCCATTTTCCTCGCGAGCGTGTTCTTCACAGTTGCGGGACGGTCGACGTCGATCCAGGAGGCGTACGACATCCTCGTGAACCTCACGATCCTGATCTACTTCGTCCCGTACCTGTATTTATTTGCCGCGCTCGTCCGACTGCTTCCGGATGCGCCGCGATGGGCGGCGGTCCTGGGGTTTGCGGCGACGGCGATCTCACTGGCGCTGACGTTCGTGCCACCACCGGGATCGAACCCTCTTACGTACGAGGTCAATCTCGTCGTCCAGGCCGCGGTGATGCTGGGCCTGGGCGTCGGTCTTTATTCATACAGCCGGCGCCGCGGTCAGTCGGCGAGCCGCTGAACGTTCAGGAAGTTCGCGTCGGGCCGGCTCAAATCCGGATTGATGTTGATGAAGACGACGACCGCGCGGGGCGACAGCTTGGCCGCCAGGTGAATCGCCGGCTCGACTGCGCGCAGATCTTTCAGATCGGAGACGATTGGTTTCACGCCCCAGTACAGTTTCAGCCGCCGCGCGATCGTGTCGGACGGCGTGATCGCGAGGATGCTCGCGCGCGGACGCAAGGACGAGAGCAGCTGGGCGGTCTTGCCGAAGCGCGTCACCGCGACGATCGCTTCTGCCTGCCCTGTCGACGCGAGCGTGACCGCCGCCTCGCACATCGCGCGGCCGTGGACCGTCCGGAAGGTGTCGAAGCCATCCGGGTGTTTCGACGCGTCGTGCCCCTCGAGCAACACGTCGGCGGCGAGCAGCGCGGCGGGCGTTGCGACCATCTCCGCATCGCAGATGACGGCCGCGAGCGTCTCGACGGCGCGGACCGGATAGTTTCCCGCGGCGGTTTCTCCCGCGAGCATGATCGCATCGGCCCCCTGGTCCACCGCGGTTGCGGCATCGCTCACTTCGGCGCGCGTCGGCCGCGGCTGCGTGCGCATTGACTCGAGCACCTGCGTTGCGACGATGACCGGGCGGCCCAGTGAGCGGGCGCGCGCAATGATCGATTTCTGCACGCGCGGGATCTGCTCCAGCGGGCATTCGAGGCCGAGATCGCCGCGCGCCACCATCACGCCGTCGGAAGCTGCCAGAATCGCGTCCAGATGATCGAGCGCCTGCGGACGCTCGATCTTGGCGATGAGCGGTACGTCTTTCTTCGCGGTCCTCGCGATCCGGCGGGCGGACTGCACGTCCTCGGGAGTCTGGACAAAACTGAGTCCGACGAGATCGACGCCCAGCTCCAGTCCGAATTTGAGGTCCGTTTCATCCTTGGACGTCACGGCGGACGCAGGGAGTTTCACACCCGGTGCGTTGATCCCCTTGTGCTCGCCAAGCTTGCCGCTGTTCACGACATTCGTGATGAGTTCCCCGTCGGCCTTGCCCGTCACTCGGAGCTCGATCTTCCCGTCGTCCAGCAGCAGTCGATCTCCGGACTTCGCCGACGCGATCAATTCCGCGTACGGTGTGAAGACGCGACCGGCAGATCCTTCCCTGTCGCCCACCCCCAGCCGCAATTCGTCGCCCGCCCGGAGATCGAGCGGAACGTGGCCGGCGAGGCTGCCGGTCCGAATCTTCGGCCCGCTCAGATCCTGCAGGATGGCGATGTGGCGCCCTGCGCGGGAAGCTGCGGCACGGACCGCGCGAAACGTCTCGGCATGAGATTCCTGCGTTCCATGAGAGAAGTTCAAGCGAAACACGTCGACACCGGCCGCGATCATGGAATCGAGCGTGGCGGGCGCGCTGCTCGCGGGGCCCAGAGTCGCAATGATCTTCGTGTGTCTCATGACCAGGGATCGACCAGGGCCTTCGGGATCCGAAGGGCCTCAGCGTCGGCAAGCGCCTCGTTCAACTGGTTCAGGCCGTAGCGGCGGGCGCCAATCGCGCGGAACGGAATCGCCGGATTTGCCTCGAGGATCGACAGCGCGCGCAGAAAGTGACGCGCCTCGCTTCCCCAGCAGCCGCGGATCTCGAGATGCTTCCGGTTGATCTGATGATGCGCGTTGATGGTCGTCGGACCGGCGTCCGTGTAGTGGCCCGCGATCACGTAGCGGCCGCCGACACGGGCGAGATCGAGTCCTTCGGGAACTGCGGCAGCCGCACCCGCGGCTTCCAGCACGATGTCCGCACCTTCTCCATGCGTCCCGTCCAGTAGGGCATGGCGCCGCTGCTCGATGGTCGTTCGCGTGAGATCGAGCGTGACGTGCGCGCCCATGTCGCGCGCGAGAGAAAGACGGCTTTCAGGCGCGCCGATCGCGAAGATGCGGGAGGCGCCGGCGAGCCGCGCGAGCGCGATGGCGCTGAGGCCCACGGCCCCGGTGCCCTGGACTACGACGGTGTCGCCGAGCCGCACTTCTGCCCGTTCGATCATGTGCACAGCGGTCAACAGTCCGCAGCCACCGCCGATGTAATCGTCAAACGCGATCGTGTCTGGCAGCTTCGCGAGCGCGACACCCGGCTCCAAGTAGATGGCTTGTGACCATCCACCGAACAGGCCTTCGTCCGCGGAATCGGTAATGCCGTAGACACGTCGCGACGAGCAGCGTGTAGGGGTGCGGTGAACGGTACACGCGCGGCAGCGTCCGCACGTGCGGTGTACGTCGAAGAAGACGACGCGATCCCCCTCTTCGATGCTCGAGCCATCGATACCCGTGAGGGATCCGCGCAGTGAGTCAATGGTTCCGGCAGAGACATGACCGGGAATGATCGGGTACGGAACGCCGGAGAGCCGTCCATGCCACAGGTGCACATCGGTGCCGCACACCTCTGAGCACGCCGTTCGCAACAACGCCGAACCAGGCGCGAGATCCGGACGAGGGTACTCGCGCAGCTCGATCGGTTGACGCGGCGCGCTCATCACGGCCGCAAGAATCGTGGCCTGACCCGAGCTGTGTCGAACGATCACGCGGTTTACGTTATCCTTGAAAGGATGCTGATACAAACCGCTTCCGCGCTGTGGCTCGTCGCATCACTTGCGGCGCCGAGGGCGGCGCCGGAAGCGCAGGCATACCGCGCGAAAAAAGCAAGAAGGCATTTCGTGAGCGTCAGCTACGAGACGCAGTTCGTGCAGCCGTACGCCTTTGATAAGCATCCGCTGACAGAGCTGCTCGGCCAGCCTGTGGACGAAGTCCACCTCGAAACGTTTCAGTACCGCACGCGGGATCAGAACACGCTCGTCAACGTGCTGGAATACGGCAAGCGAGCGGCCGCCGTCGGCGCGACGATTTATCCGTTTGGCGCGAGCGAAGGGGCGACGCTGGCGATCCGTGGGAGCATCGAGAGCGTACCGACGATCAGGGTCGCCTTCCAGGGCCCCGCGCCATCTCCCTTGTACTCGTTGACGAAAGGCCGGGCGATGGATCTGGGCGCCGGAATCGACATGAGCGACCGGGCGCCGGGATTTGGATTGGGTGCGCACGCGTTTGTTCTGGGCGGGATCGGCCGTCTGCAGACCGACGAGCTCGACGGACGCCGCTATTTCATCGAAGGCGGTGGCGGCGTCACCTCCGGCCCGTTCGGTGTCGACCTGTCGTTCAAATACTCGATCAACCGCTTCACGACGCCCGTAGCTCACGAGGTCCACATGATTCCGATAAGCGTGCGAGGGACGCTGACGTTCTGATGCGGAACAACGTCGCTGCCTGGCTCGCCCGTTCCGTCGCCGACGCGGAGGCCCGTGGCCTTCCTGAACTGAAGCCGCTCCTCGAGACGCTCTCTCGCTCGCTGCAGGCGCTGCGCGATGCGGACCAGGAGTTCGGGCACCCTGCAATTCCCGAGGACGATGAACCAGCGGCTGGGTAGCCTCCTCGATGCCGCGCGACTGCTGCAGCGGCGGGAACTCTCGCCCGTGGAGCTCACGCGCGCCTGCCTCGAACGCATCGCGTCTGGTAACGATGCGTCGCGCGCATTCATTACCGTGATGAGCGAACAGGCGCTCGCCGACGCGCAACGCGCGGAAAAGGAGATCGGGAAGGGACGCTACCGCGGTCCGCTACATGGAATACCGGTTTCAGTGAAGGATCTCATGGACGTCGCAGGCACGCCGACGACGTCGGGATCCAGCGTCCCCGCGCGAAAACCGGCTCACGACGCTCCTGTGGTGGCGAATCTGAAACGCGCGGGCGCAATCATCGTCGGCAAGACAAACCTGCACGAATTCGCGTTCGGCACCACAACGGACGAAACCGCCTTCGGAGCCGTCCGCAATCCGCATGACCGATCGCGATCGGCAGGCGGATCGAGCGCCGGCGCGGCGGTCGCGCTCGTCGAGGGTATGTGCTACGGATCCGTCGGCACAGACACGGGCGGTTCGATTCGGATCCCCGCCGCAGCCTGCGGAGTGACAGGATTGAAGCCGACCTACGGCGAAATCAGCGCGGAAGACGTCGTCCCCCTGAGCACCACCTGCGATCACGTCGGACCGCTGGCGCTCACCGTCGCCGACGCAGCGATGCTGTACTACGCGATGACTGACGGAGACGCGAGCGCCGACCGCGTGCCGGAGACAGCCGAGGGACCGCTATGGCTTGGCGTGCCGGTCCCATATTTCCTCGACAAGCTCGACGAAGGCACGCGCACCGCCTTTGCGCGCAGTCGAGCGCTGCTCGCGGACTCCGGCCATTCGATCGCCGATCTCTCGATTGCTCACGCGGAGCGCACGGCCGACGTTTACCTCCACATCGTGCTGCCCGAGTCGGCGTGGTACCACACGCCGCTGCTGGAAAAATACGCCGACAAGTATTCGCCGGGCGTGAGACTTCGGCTGGAGATGGGAAGGTACGTACTCGCGGAGGATTATGTGCGCGCGATGCACGCGCGTACGGTACTGCGGCGTGCCGTCGACAAGGCTCTCGAAGGACTCGACGCGTTGCTGTTGCCGGCGCTCGCGATCGGTGCGCCGCCGCTCGGGGCCGCATCGGTTGCCATCGACGGGACGAGCGAACCGGTGCGCGCGATGATGCTCCGGCTCACGCAGCTGTTCAACATCACCGGACACCCGGCGATCGCGGTGCCCTGCGGCACGGGAGCGGACGGTCTGCCGCGCGCCATTCAGCTCGTCGGTCATCGCGGCGGCACGGAACGCCTCCTTGCCGTCGCGGCGGCGGTCGAGCGTCAGATTATCGGCGGCGCAGGATCCGTCGGCGGTGGCGCCGGATGAACGTCCGGGCTCGTCTCGTCGGGCGGCTTCCCTGGTGCCGGATGACTGACGACGTCACCCGGCTTATGCACGACGTCCGGCGCCTGCGGCGTGTCCGGTTTCGGCGGTTGTTCGATCATGATCTAGACGACGTGCAAAAATGATGACTATCAAACACATCACTGTTCAGCAGGCTCATCAGCAGCAGGCCTCGGGCGCGAAATACCTCGACGTGCGATCGATCCCCGAGTTCGAGGCGGGACATCCCGAAGGGGCCTACAACGTCCCGTTGTTGCATCTTGATCCTGCGACCCAACAGATGCGGCCGAACCCGGAATTCGTCTCCGTCGTTCGCGCAACGTTTTCGCCAAAAACGCCGATCGTCGTCGGCTGCAAGATGGGCGGACGATCGGCGCAGGCCTGTGAAATTTTGTCCACCGCCGGTTACCGGGACGTCACGAACGTGCTCGGCGGGTTCGGTGGCGCACCGCAGTACGGACAGGTGGGCTGGGCGGAGGCCGGCTTGCCGGTCGAGACAGCCGCCGCCCCCGAACGCGAGTACGAGGCGCTTCACAAGAAAGCCTCCGGGAGCCGCTGATCGGTGATCGCCCGCGCGTTTCACAGGTGGGAGCGCCGCCTCGCCTCCGCTGCAACCGATCGACTGCCTCGTCCCTTCGAATGGGGGACCGAGTGGCTCGCCGATCAGTTGCTGCCCGCCTTCCATCCCGGCGCGGCGCTGCAGAAATGGGGCGAAGCCACGGTCGGCCGCAGCGATCAGTTCTACGCCGTCGATCCCGCATCCGACTATCAGCTCACAGGTGACATCCTCACCTTCACGAGCGCCATCGAGACGCCGCACCCGCAGAACAACCTGGTGCGCGCGAGGTACTTTCCCGACGCGTCTCCACGCGGGAGGAAGCGCGCCGTCCTCGTGCTGCCACAGTGGAACGCGGACGCGGAAGGGCACCTCGGCCTGTGCCGTCTGCTGAATCGATTTGGACTCTCGGCGCTTCGGCTGAGCATGCCGTATCACAACGAACGGATGCCTCCCGAACTCACGCGCGCCGACTACATCGTCAGTGCGAACGTCGGACGCACCGCGCAGGTATGCCGGCAGGCCGTGCTCGACGCGCGCCGCGCCATCGCATGGCTGGACTCGGAGGGCTACACGTCGATCGGCATCCTGGGGACGAGTCTCGGTTCGTGCCTGTCAATGCTGACGACCGCGCACGAACCGTTGATCAAGGCGGCCGCGCTCAACCACATCTCGCCGTATTTCGCGGATGTCGTGTGGGAGGGCCTGTCGACGATGCACGTGAGGGAGACACTCGATGGAAACGTCACGCTGGAGGAACTCCGCCGCATGTGGCTGCCGATCAGTCCATTGCCGTTTCTCGAACGCGTGCGCGGCCGGAACATCCTGCTCGTCTACGCGCTTTACGACCTCACGTTCCCTGTGCATCTCTCGCGTGAACTCGTGAGCGCCTTCCGCGCGGAAAACATCGCCCACGAGCTGACGGTACTGCCGTGCGGCCATTACAGCACGGGCGTATCACCGTTCAAATGGATGGATGGGCTGACGCTCTGCCGGTTCCTGAACCGCAAGCTCTAGAGGTATTTGATCAGCCCCTGGAGCGCGCCGTAAAGCACGTCCGCGAGGGCTTTCACGATGGGGGAAACGTCCCCCTGCGTCGCCGCCTGGACACCGGTCGCCACTTTTACCGGATCCGACACAACGAGCCACAACGACGCGGCGGCGAGCACAGCCACGAACACGCCAACCACGCCGACGAGACTCAGACTGAAGCGGGCGGACGTCATATGCGAACGCGCCCAGTGTACAACCGGGTGCGATCATCTGCCACTTTGACGGTAGAGCGAGCGGGCGTGTTCCTCGGTTAACCTCGTCCCTGAATCTGCGTAGTCTCAATCGAC
Source organism: Vicinamibacterales bacterium (assembly GCA_035637115.1). GTDB lineage: Bacteria > Acidobacteriota > Vicinamibacteria > Vicinamibacterales > 2-12-FULL-66-21 > JAICSD01. The sequence continues at coordinate 1,724 of DASPXV010000101.1, read as the reverse complement.
ACGCAGCACGATCTTGCCGAACTGCCCCTTGTCCTCTAGGCGCCGTTGCGCGTCGGCGGCTTCGGCGAGCGGGAAGACGGTATCGATGACGGGTTTCACCCGGCCGTCGAACAGCAGCGGTGCGGCGTCGCGCAGCTCGGAGAAGCGGCCCATGTAAGAGCCGAGAAGCGACAATTGCCGCGCGAACAGGTGACGGAGATCGAGATGGGCGACGTGACCCGTCGTTGCGCCGCAGGTCACGAGACGTCCGCCGGTCGCGAGCGCGCGCACGCTGCGATCCCACGTCGCTTCACCAACGTGTTCGACGACGATGTCGGCGCCGCGGCCGTCGGTGAGTCGTCTCACGTCCCTCGCGAAATCGCCCGCGTAGTGATCAAACACCTGTTCGGCGCCCAGCGCGCGCGTACGATCGATTTTCTCAGCGGCGGCGGTGGCAAAGACCCGCGCGCCGAAATGGCGCGCGAGCTGAATCGCGGCCTGCCCGACACCGCTCCCGCCTGCGAGCACGAGCACCTCGTCTCTTGCGCGCAGTCCCGCGCGCGTGATCAGCATGTGCCACGCCGTGAGGAACGTGAGCGGGAATGCCGCAGCCGTGATGAAATCGATGTGCGGCGGGAGCGGGATGAGGTTTTCGGCAGGAACCGACACGAGTTCCGCGTAGCCGCCGTCCGATTGCAGGCCCAGCACGTCGTAGTCCACGCACTCGTTGTCTCGCCCATCGTGGCACGCAGGACAATGGCCGCAGCGGAGGCCCGGCTGCAGCATGACGCGCGTGCCCGCCGGCAATTCGCTCGTGCCCGGATCGAGCACTTCGCCGGCGATGTCGCTGCCGGAAATGTGCGGCAGTGGCAGCTTCACGCGATCGAGTCCGCGCCGCTCCCAGAGATCCAGGTGGTTGAGCGCGCAGGCGCGGACGCGCACCAGCGCGCGTCCCGCGGTCACGATGGGATCCGGCGCCTCCTCGTAGCGCAGAACGCTCACGTCACCGTGCCCGTGAAACCGGACCGCTTTCATCGGACTACGTCCCGCTGACGTCCGCGATGTCGCCGAGATCGAGCGCTCTGAGTGATGGCAACAGCTTGTCGCGATCGCCGACCACGACCGTGAGCAGCCGTGACGGATCCAGGTGCTTCGCGGCAATGGCGGTCACGGCGTCTTCATCGAGCGCGAGGACCTTCGGGACGAACGTCGTGAAGTAGTCGTCGGGGAGCTCATATAGCGCGAGCTGCGCGGCTCCGCGCGCGACCTGGTCCGCGGTCTCGAAGTTGCGCGGATACCCTCGCGTGAGCGAGGCGCGGCCCAGCTCCAGCTCCTGTTTCGTGATCGGCCGGTCGCCGCGAATGGCGCTGATCTCGCCGATCGCCTCCCGAAGCGCATCCGCGGTCGCGTCGTGCTGCACGCTCGCGTGCAGCACGAAAGGTCCTGGCGCACGGCGGAATTCGAACGTCGTGCGTGCACCGTAGGTAAGCCCCTTGTCCTCGCGCAGATTCATGTTGATGCGGCTGACGAACTGGCCGCCGAGAACCATGTTCGCGACGAGCGCGCCGTGATAATCCGGTGATTTTCGCGGCAGCGCGACGTGGCCGATGCGCAGCTCCGACTGGGCCGCGCTCGAGCGGTGCACCAGCGCGAGCCGCGTGGCGGGCGCCTGCGCGGCGGGGAACGTGTCGGGACCTGGAATCGGCTCGGATGTCTCTGCTTTCCATCCGTCGAACGCGCGGCTG
>DASPXV010000100.1:0-25462 GCA_035637115.1 Vicinamibacterales bacterium | reverse complement strand
GCGCAACCTCGATCGCATCTGCGAGAAAGGGGAGCGCCTCGGCAACGTGCCCGTGTGGATCGACATGGAGAACTCCCCTTATGTCGATCCGACACTGAAGCTTTTCCGCAAGAGCAGGGAGCGCTACAAGGGCGTCGGGATCGCACTGCAGGCGTACCTGTACCGCACCGCGCAGGACATCGAAACGCTGATCCCGCTCGGTCCCGCCATCCGCATCGTCAAGGGTGCGTACCTCGAGTCCGCGCATGTCGCGTATCCGAAGAAGTCCGACGTTGACGAGAATTTCTACACGCTGTGCTGCCGGCTCATGGCAGAGGATGCGCAGAAGGCAGGAACGCTGCTGCACATCGCCACGCACGACGTGCCGCTCGCCAATCGACTCATTGCTTTCATCGAGCAACACAAGGTCCCCTCGTCCGCCTACGAATTCGCGATGCTCTACGGCATTCAGCGCGCGCAGCAGCAGCGGCTCGCCCAGAGCGGGCGCCGCACGCGGGTGCTCATCAGCTACGGCGAGTACTGGTATCCGTGGTACATGCGGCGGCTTGCAGAGCGGCCGGCGAATATGACGTTTGTGTTGAAGAACCTGTTCGGAGCGTGAGACGTGCCACGGCAACTCACAAAGACCACGAAGATCACAAAGAGACTTTGGATTCCTTTCTTTGTGGTCTTGGTGACCTTCGTGGTCTTTGTGAATAGCCCGTGGGCCGTGTCTGTGAATCCGGATTACCCAATCACGGCGGTGCCCGCCGTCCAGGTGAAGCTGACCGACACCTTCTGGGCGCCGAAACTCGAGATCAACCGGCGCGTGACGATCCCGCACATCATGCGGGAGAACGAATCGACCGGGCGCGTGGACAACTTCCGCAAAGCGGCCGGCCTCATGGCGGGGGCCTACCTCGGCCGTAGATTCAACGACACCGATATATATAAGGTTGTCGAAGCCGCCTCGCTGTCGTTGAAGGCTCAGCCCGACAGTGCGCTCGAGCAGAAGGTCGACGAGCTCATCGCACTCATCGCAAAGGCGCAACAACCCGACGGCTATCTCTTTCCCGCCCGTACGATCGATCCGAACAACCCTGCGCCAGGCGTCGGCCGCGAACGATGGGTCTTCGAGAACGGCAGCCACGAGCTCTACAACTCCGGGCATCTCTACGAAGCCGCGGTCGCGCATTTTCTGTCGACGGGCAAGCGCACGCTGCTGAATGTTGCGATCAAGGACGCCGATCTGGTCGCGGCCAGCTTCGGCCCGAACGCCCGCCACGCGATTCCAGGACATGAGGTGATCGAAGTTGGCCTCGTGAAGCTCTATCGCGTCACCGGCAACAGGAAATATCTCAATACCGCGAAGTTCTTCATCGACGAACGCGGCAAGCCGCATCCGGACATGCAGCCGTACCCGGAAGGGCCGTTCGCGATGTACAACGAGCGCGCGTACAAGCAGGATCAGGCTCCGTTCGTCGACCAACAGCGCGCGGTCGGGCACGCGGTGCGCGCGGTCTACCTGTACATGGGCGCCGCCGATGTCGCGGCGCTGACCGACGATCCAAAATACAAGGCCGCGCTCGATCGATTGTGGGATGACATGACGTCGAAACGCATGTATCTCACGGGTGGGATCGGCGCGCGCGGCACGACCGAGTCGTTCGGCGAAGACTTCGAATTACCGAACCGCCGCGCCTATACCGAGACGTGCGCCTCGGTTGGCAACCTGCTGTGGGGGCACCGCATGTTCCTGCTGCACGGTGAGGGAAAGTACCTCGATGTCCTCGAGCAGGTCCTTTACAACGGCTATCTGTCAGGCGTCTCGCTCTCCGGCGATCGCTTCTTCTACCAGAACCCGCTCGAGTCTGCCGGCCGCGTCGAGCGCAGCGCGTACTTCGACGTCGCGTGCTGCCCGGCGAATCTGTCCCGGCTGATGGAGCAGATTCCCGGGTTGCTCTACTCGACGAAAGGTCGCGACGTATTCGTCAATCTCTACGCCGCGAACACCGCGTCGATTCCGACCTCTGCCGGCGAGGTCCGGCTCACGGAGAAAACGGAGTATCCGTGGGATGGGACGGTGACGTTCACGGTGGACCTGGACAAGCCGCGCGCGTTCACGCTCAACCTGCGGATCCCTTCCTGGACCGGCGGCCCTGGCGTGCCAGGCGCCCTGTACTTGTTCCGGGAGGAGATCGATCCCGCGATCCGCGTCACGGTCAACGGGCAGGGCGTCAGCCGGACGCCGTCGCGTGGATTCATGACCGTCTCGCGCACGTGGAAGCGCGGCGATCGCGTGAAGCTCGAGCTGCCGATGGTGCCGCGCCGCGTCACGTCCGGCATGCACATCGCGGACAACGTCGGCAAGGTCGCCGTCCAGCGAGGCCCGATTGTTTACGCGTTCGAAGGCGTGGACAACGCCGGCAAGGTTCTCAACGTTGCGCTCGCGAACAACGATCTGCAGGTCGACGCGATGCCCTCGTTGCTCGGCGGCGTCACAGTACTGAAAGGCGTTGGCGTCGATCCGTCAGGCGGGACGCGGACGCTCACGGCAATCCCGTATTACGCGTGGAACAATCGCGGCGTCGGTGAGATGGCCGTGTGGATGAAAGAGGCAGACAGGCTTGCCTCGCCGAAGCCGAGCAGCGCCGAAGGCCGAATGATGGCGATCACCTTCGACGACCTGCCGAAGGTGAACGGATTCGAGGACATCGAGGGCGCACGCCATACTACCGAATCCATCCTCCGCGTGCTGAAGGCGCACAGAGCGCCGGCCGTCGCGTTCGTGAACGAAGGCAAGCTGTACTCGGGTCCGACGATGGTGGAGGAGCGCGCGGCGTTGCTGCGCTCGTGGGTGGAAGCGGGCGTGCCGCTGGGCAATCACACTTACTCGCACATCGACATCAACACCGTATCGCTGGAGAAGTACGAAGAAGACGTGGTGCGTGGCGAGCGAACCTATACGCGCCTGATGCGTGGGATTGCGAGCGAGCGGTGGTTCCGCCATCCGTATACGCACACGGGGCCGACCAGAGAGATCAAGGCGGCGCTCGACAAGTTCCTCGCCGCGCGCGGCTACCGCGTCGCGCCGTTCACGATCGAAAACAGCGACTGGGTGTTCTCGGCCGCGTACGCGAAAGCCAGAGCGTCCGGAGACGCGGCGCTCGCGGCGAAAGTGCGCGACGAGTACCTCGCCTACAACGATCGGATGCTCGACTGGTTCGAGACGCTGGCAAAGGAAGACTTCGGCCGCGACATCCCGCAGATCCTGCTCATTCATTCGAACGATCTGCACACGAAGGTCCTGGATGCCCTGCTCACGAAGATCGAGCAACGCGGCTACCGCTGGGTGACGCTGCCGGACGCGATGAAGGACGCCGTGTACAAGACGCCGGACGACTTCATCGGCACGTACGGCCCGTCGTGGCTCCACCGCTGGCGGGTCGCGAAGAATCTTTCGGACAGGATCCGCGACGAACCCGATCCGCCGCAATGGATAGTCGATCTCGCTAAGTAGCCGCCTTGATCAGGAAGAGGTGCGCGTCGCCTGATCCCAGGCGGACGTACAGCCCGTTCCCGAGGTCGGCGCGCGCCCACCGGAACGTCTGGTCCGAGAGCTGATCTTTCAGATCGAAGTTCTGCCCTGCTGGCAGCTCGCCGAGGTCGACGAGCCCCTGTGCGTCGTGGTGCGTGATGTTGCCGACGACGACCGCGAGGTCTTTGCCCTTGCGCCACGAGTAGGCGATGAGGTCTGCGTTCGTCGCATCTCCCGCGCCGCGCACAGTGAGGAGCGTCCACTTGCCGTCGTGAAAGAGCGGCTTGTCGATCGCCTTCAGCAGCCGCGCGTAGAGGTCGCGGATGTCAGGGCGATCCGGATCGTCAGGCCAGCGACCGAGCTGCACCGGCGGGCGCACGGCGGCGCCGGTGAACTGGCCGTCAAAGAAGAACCGCAGTCCGGGAAGCGTGAACGTGAGGGCGGTGGCGGCGCGGATGCGGCTGCCGAACTCCGTGGCGCTCCGCGCCTCGTCGTGATTCTCGAGGAAGCGCGCGAGCTTCGCGGCGTAGGCGGGATCCGCCTGGAGATGGGCACGCGCCTCGTAGGGATTTCCGTGGTGCAGCCGATCGAGCAGCCGCTTGTCGTAGGTGTAGTTGAACCCCTGCTGCTGCAGCTGGAACTCGCGGTCCCAGTACACTTCCGCGAGATAGGTCATCGGCGCGCGCGCCGTCGCGTCCGGCCAGAACTCGGTCACCGGCATGGCCCAGAGCAGGTCCACGCGCTGCGCCCACGTCTGCGCGAATACGTCGTTCAGCACCAGCATCGCCATGTCGCAGCGCACGCCGTCGCAGTGTTCCGAGATCGTCTTGAGCACACCGATCATCGCGTCGCGCGTTCCCGGGTTGAAGTAGTTCAGTTGCGCGACGTCGCGCCACGGAGGAAAAAACGGATCGCGCCCGCACGCGATGAAGGTGACCTGCCCGCCGTCCGCGCTTTCGATCGGGTGGTACAGGATCGGCTCGGCGCGATAGTTGTCGAGGGTCCCCTGCACGTAGTACTCGGGGTTGGTGCGGATCCAGTCGTGATCGAACCCGGTATGGTTCGGGACGAAGTCGAGCACAAGGCTGACGCCGCGATCGGCAAGCTCGCGCCGCGCCTTGTCGAGCCCTTTCCAGCCCCCCATCCGCGGGTCCGGCTCGTACGCCTGGATGCAGTACGGCGAGCCCGGCACGTCGGGCATGCCCCATCCCGGCAGCACGCGGTCGTATTCGCGGATAAGCGCGTCATCGGTGCGTCCCATCACGCGGCCGACCGCGCTGCGCTTCCACACGCCCATGAGGTACACGCAGTCCATGCCGGACTTCGCGATCGCGCCCCACGTCGCGCCAGGCACGTCGCCGAGCGTGAGGCGTTTTGACCCCTGCCGCGACAGGCGTTCGAGCCACGGCCACGCGCTGATTTCATAGAGATGAGGATGGTTGCGCATTTGCATTTATTCGTTCAGGAGGACTGATGGAGAAAACCGAAGCCGCCCCGGCCCCTGAGCCCGACCGTGGGGATGTGACGCCGCCGCATGGCGACGAGATCGTCAACCGTCAGAGGAACATGAGCCGCCACGCGACGCCCCCGCCGGCGGACCCGGACAACGATCGGCCCGCCGACTAGCGGACAAGCCTCACTCGAAGTTTCGAAGGAAACGAAGGCTGTCGAAGGAGCTCAGGTGGCCAATCGAAGGAGTCGAAGGTTCCTTCGACCTTCGACGATCGCTTGCTCCTTCGACCTTCTGCGAGGCATTCGATTCTTCGAGTAAAAGCTTACCGGACCGCACTCTCCGCCTTTTTCATCGCCGCGACGAACTGCGACGGGCTGTAGGCGGATGGCGATTCGAACTGCCTGAAAAGCTCCGTGAACGCCGGCTTGGTGGCGTTCGGGTCCTGGTTGCGCCCCTTCGCCAGCGCCGTCGCGAGCACCTCCGCGGCCATCGCCGCCTGCTCCGCGGCGCGTTCGCCGCGCTCGGCGATCTGCGGCGCGTCGGCAAAGATGCCGCGCAGCATCGCGTTTGCCGTCTCGGGCGTGGCCGACGCCGAGAGCGCGCGATTGATCGCGCGATCGACGATGGCGCGCGCCTGGTTCGCCAGCGCGACCACATCATCCGGCTTCGCCGCGAGGCGGCTCGCCTCGATCTGCAGCTTACCCATGATGCCGTCGAGTTCCTGCGCACCCTGCGGATCCCACGCCGCGAGCACGCGCCGCGCCGTGAGATAGCGCGACACCTGCAGCTGCGGCAGTCCGGGACGCGCACGGTTCTCGTAGCCGGTCGCCTGGCGCCAGCTGTCTTCCGCGCGCGTCAGGCTGTGATGGCACGCGAAGCAATCGAGCTCGGCGTACTCGGGCCAGATCGGTCCCTTCACGCGACGTCCGAGTCGATCGAGGCTCGCGCGGAAGTGTACCAGCTGACCGACCGCGAAGGTCCGCACCGGCTTGTAGGCGTCGGCGTCGGTCGTCTCCTTCCAGTGGCGCGGCATCGCGGCGCTGAACGCCTCGAGCTCGAACACCAGGTCGGGGTGGCCGGCCGCGATCATCTCGTGATCGACGAACTTTTCCGACGTTCCGAGATGGCACGTGAGGCACTTCTCGGTGCGCTTGACGACATCCTTCGTGTCGTACATCCCGCGCTTCACCGATTCATCGTGCTTCGCGTCCCTGGTCACGTGATATCCGAGCCAGCCTGTGGCGGGCCCGTGGCACGCCTCGCAGCTCACGCCTTCGGTGGCGAAGTTGCGGCCGCGCGCCGACGCGGGCACGTCGAGCGAATGGCATACCAGGCACTTCTGCGCCTGCAGCGGATTGCCGATGCCGAGAATGCGTCCCATGCGCTGGGAGACCATGTTTCCGAGGATCTCCGTCGCGCGCGCATGGCGGTCCATCGCGACCCACGTGCTGTATTCGGTCTGCAGGATGCGGGCGCCCGCCAAAGGGCGAATGGCGCCGTGACACGCGACCGCGCTGCACGAACCCGGGCCCACGTAATCACGTCCGTCGGTTCCGGCCTGCACGGCCGCGTCAAGTGATCGCGCGGCCGGCGCCGCTGGCAATCCCGCGGCGCGCACAGAAGTCGTCAGGGCAGCCGCGAACAGCAGCAGGGCGGTGCCCAGCAGAACGAACGATCGCAGTCTTCGCATTGCGGGCATGGTTATATCAGAAATTGGCGTGATATATTCCGTGGCCCGTGCAAGGGCGCGCTCCAACATCTCCAGTTTTCGACGAACTCCGCGGCATCCAGCGGACACATGGGTATCTGCCGGAAGGAGAACTGCGCGCGCTCGCCGAGCGCCTCGAGATTCCGTTGTTCCGGCTGCAGGCGGTCGCGAGCTTCTATCCGCACTTTTTCCTGAAACCTCCCGCCCGCGCGGAAGTGCGCGTATGCGGCGATATGGCGTGTCATCGCTACGGCGCGAACGAGATGCGCGAGCGCCTCGCCGCGCGCCACCAGGGGCAGGATGTGAACATCCGGCACGTCTCCTGTCTCGGGCGCTGCGATCTGGCGCCGGCGATTGCCGTCAACGATCAGATTTTCGAGAAGGTGAACGACGCCGAGGCGTCCGCGCTCATCGATTTCGCGCTGGCAGGTGCGGCACCCGAGCAGCTCGCCGCGCGCCGGGCGCATCCACACCATTCGCACGTCGAATGCGATCCGTATCCGGACCAGGCATCGCAATACGGCGTGCTTCACCAGTTCGTCCAGTCGAAGGACTGGGCGTCACTTATCGCGACGCTTAAGGCCAGCGGCCTGCGTGGACTCGGCGGCGCAGGATTTCCCACCGGCATGAAGTGGGAGCTGGTACGCAATCAGCCCGGCCCCGACAAGTACATCGTCTGCAACGCCGACGAGAGCGAGCCCGGCACGATCAAGGACCGCCACATCATGACGAATGGCGGCCACCTGCTCATCGAGGGGATGATCCTCGGCGGACTGGTCGCGGGCGCGCGGCACGGGATCATCTACATCCGCCACGAGTACACGGACCAGGAACACATCCTTCAGCACGAGCTCGATCGCTGCTACCGCGAGGGGATCCTCGGCAGCAACATCATGGGCTCGGGCCTCGCGTTCGATCTCGAGATCTTCGTCAGTCCGGGACTCTACATCTGCGGCGAGGAGAGCGCACTGCTCGAGGCGATCGAAGGCAAGCGCGCGGAACCGCGCAACAAGCCGCCGTTCCCCGGCCAGGTGGGGGGCGGATTGTGGGCGAAGCCGACGGTGATCAACAACGTCGAGACGTTCTTCTTCGTACCCGTCATCCTCGCAAAGGGCGTGGACTGGATGAAAACCGCGGGCAAGAACGGTTCTGCGGGCGTGAAGTTCGTCGGCGTGAGCGGCGACGTGGTGAATCCCGGCGTGTTCGAGGTGCCGATGGGCACGTCATACCGCGAGCTGATCGAAGGTTTCGCCGGCGGCGTGCCCGCGGGACGGACGCTGAAGTCATACGCGCCGTCTGGTCCTGCCGGCGGCTACCTGCCCGCATCGATGCTCGATCTGCCGCTCGACTGGAACGCGATGACCGCCGCGGGGGCCACGGTTGGCTCGGGGGCGATCGTCGTCTGTGACGATCGCGCGTGCATGCTCGACATGGCGCTCAACTCCGTGCGTTTCTTCCGCAACGAATCGTGCGGCAAGTGCGTGCCGTGCCGAACGGGTTCCACAAAGATGACCGAGATGCTCACGGAGTGGACGAAAGGGCGCCGCCGCGCCAACGACCTGGTGCTGTACGAAGAGCTCTGCCACGCCCTGAAGATGGCGTCGATCTGCGGCCTCGGGCAGGTGGTCCACGTGCCGATCGCGTCGGTCATGAAGCACTTTGCCGAGGAAGTGGAGGCGCACGCGAAGGGTATCTGTCCCGCAGGCGTCTGCTTCCGCATCGGGGCGTCCGCATGAGCGAGATGATCGCAGTCAACATCGACGGACGCGACGTCTCGGTCCCGAAGGGAACGACGATCTTCGACGCCGCACGGATGAACGGGATCGCCATCCCGACGCTCTGCCACCAGCAGAACCAGACGCCCGTCGGCGTCTGCCGCGTCTGTGTCGTCGACGTCGGCGCGCGCGTCTATCCGGCATCGTGCATCCGCGAGTGCGAGCCGGGAATGAAGGTGAAGACCGACAGTCCGGGAGTCGTGCAGGCGCGCACGACCCTCGTCGAGATGCTGATGTCGGATCATCCGACGCCGTGCGCGCGGCAGCAGCACAGCGGCGACTGCGAGCTCGAGACGATGGCGAAGGCGGCGGGCGTGTCGGAGCCGCGGTTCGCGCGCCGGCTCTCGCCGCGCGGACGCGACGATTCGTCGCTGAGCATCGCGGTCGATCACGAGGCGTGCATCCTGTGCGATCGGTGTATCCGTGGCTGCGACGACGTCAAGAAAAACATGGTCATTGGCCGCAGCGGCCGCGGCTATACGGCGCACGTTGGGTTCGATCTCGATCTGCCGATGGGCAGCTCGACGTGCGTCTCGTGCGGCGAGTGCATGGTGTCCTGTCCGACAGGCGCGCTGACGAACAAGCGGGTCGTCGACGCGCATCTCGAAGGAGAGAAGCTCGATCCCGAGTGGATCCTGCAGCTGCCGGTGTTCAACGGGGTGTCAGGAACGTTCCTCCAGTTGAACCGCAGCTCTCTGGTGAAGCGCTCGGTTGCGCCCGGCGAGATCATCTGCCGTGAAGGGGAGTTCGGCTCGACGGCGTTCTACATCCTCGAAGGCACCGTCGAGGTCTACATCAACACGCCAATGGCGCACGTCCAGCAGCACGACGCGCCGGGTGGATGGTTCAGCAAGATCCGCAGCACGCTCTCGAGCCGGCAGACGCACACGCGCGCGGAGGAGAGCGGGCGGAAGTACATCCCGATCGACGCGCCCGTGGACCTGCCGTATGAGAAGCCGCTCGCCGAGCTGACCGCCGGCGATCTGTTCGGCGAGATGACCTGCATGAGCTTCCATCCGCGCTCCGCGACGGTCCGCGCGAAGACACACGTCGTCGTCCTCGAGATGCTGCGGAACGTCCTGGACATCCTGCAGAAGAACAAGACGTTCCGCGCGGAGCTCGATCGCAAATACCGACAGCGTGCGCTTGAAACGCACATCCGGAGCGTTCCGGAGTTCGCCATGATGCCCGCCGATTTCATCGCGTACTTGCGCGACCGCGTGCAGCTGATGCGGTACTCGCCAGGCGAGTGGATCGTCAGGCAGGGGGACGCGGCGGACGCGTTCTACCTGGTGCGCATGGGCTTCGTGAAAGTGAGCGAGCGGCACCCGGGCGGCGACGTCGTGCTGAATTATCTGGGGCGCGGATCGTACTTCGGGGAAATGGGCCTGCTCGGGGGCGGCGTCCGCACCGCGACGTGTACCGCGCTCGATCACGTCGATGTGGTCAAGATCGCCGGCGGGGACTTCAATTTGATGCTGTCGCGGTTCCCTGGGATCCGCGAAGGGCTCGAAAAGGTCGCGCGCGAGCGCGCCGAAATGAATCGCGCGCGCATCGCGCAGACGGAGCACGTGCCGATCGGCGATTTCCTGAACCAGGGGCTGATGGAGGCGCAGAGCCTGCTGCTGCTGGATCTCGAGAAGTGCACCCGCTGCGATCAGTGCGTCAAGGCGTGCGCCGACGCGCACGATGGCGTCACGCGACTGGTGCGCGAGGGACTGCGCTTCGACAAGTACCTCGTCGCGACTTCCTGCCGTTCGTGCCGCGATCCGCTCTGCATGGTCGGCTGCCCCGTCGGCTCGATTCGCCGGCGCAACTCGATGGAAATCATCATCGAGGACTGGTGCGTCGGCTGCGGCTTGTGCGTGCGCAACTGTCCGTACGGGAACCTGAACCTGCATCCGTTTGCGGTGCAGGTGCCGGATCCCGACAAGCCCACACGCATGATCGCGGGCACGAAGAACAAGGCCACGGGCTGTGACCTGTGCATGGAGCACGAGGAGCCGAGCTGCGTATACGCGTGCCCGCACGATGCGGCGCACCGCGTCGAGCCGCTCACGTTCTTTGGCGGGATGCTGAGCGTCCGCGAACAGAGAACCGCTTCGGGGTCCACAGCGGGGACGAGCAAGTAGTGCTGATCGATCAGTCGCACAAGCCGTGGGCGATCGCGAGCATCGCCATCCTGGCCGTTTCGGTTCTCGCGTACATCCCATACGCGATGGGCGCGACGCCGCCGAGCGGCGGCAGCGTGCCCGGCCTCATTTACGGCAGCATCGGCTTCGGTTTCATGGCATTCGTCACGCTGCTGGCGCTGCGGAAGAAGTTCCCCATCTGGCGCATCGGGCGGACGAAGACGTGGATGCGCGGGCACCTCTGGCTCGGCGCGCTGAGCCTGCCGCTGATCCTGCTGCACGCCGGCTTCCTGTTCGGCCACGGCCTCACTTCCGTGATGATGTGGCTCTTCGTGTTCGTCTACGCGAGCGGCGTCTTCGGCGCGTGGCTGCAGCACACGATGCCACGGCGGCTGCTGCGCGAAGTACCCATGGAAACGATCTACGACCAGATCGGCCACGTCCGCGAGCAGCTCCTCGACGAAGCGGACGGCGTCGTCGCCGACGCCTGCGGCAAGCTGCAGGTGGAAGTGTCGGTGCCCGTCGTCGCGTCCTCGGAAGGGGCCAACGCGCTCGCGACGGTCATGCGAACCGGCAGTGGAGGCGCCGATGACACGGCGCCGCTGCGGGAGTTCTACATGAAGGAGATGCGCCCCTTCGTGAAGTCCCCCTCGCCGTCGCACGCGCTGGCGAACGCGATGACCGCGGCGGCGCTGTTCGGCAAGGTCCGCCCGCTGGTGCCTGCGGTGCTCGAGCCGGCGATCGCGGACCTCGAGAGCATTTGCGAGGAAGAGCGCCAGCTGCTGCGCCAGGAGCGCATGCACGGGCTCCTCCACGCGTGGCTGATCGTGCACGTGCCATTGTCGTTCGCGCTGATGCTGCTCGCCGTCGCGCACATCTTCATGGCGCTGAGATTCTGATGAGAGTCCGCACCGCTAAACAACGCGCGCAGAGGATCGACCTCTATTACTTCAGGCACGCGAAGGGCATGCGGCGCTGGCGGCTGCTGCTGTCTGCCGCGGTGCCGTTCGTGGCGCTGGTCTGGGTTTCCGCGGTCGCCATGGCCGGCAGCCGCAAGCCGTACAGCGCGGGCCCCGTATCGAGCGCGCATGCGTTCGCGGAAATGCGCTGCGAAGTCTGCCATGCCAGGACGAACGCAACGGCGGGGTTCCGTGCGCATACGACCGAGAAGGCGTGCACGACGTGCCACGACGCGCCGCAGCACGCGGCGAACATGACGCCGGCGCCGGCCTGCGCCACCTGCCACCAGGAACACCGCGGCCGCGTGCAGATCGCGAAGACGGACGACAGCTTCTGCGTGCAGTGCCATGGCGATCTGAAGACGACGCATGGTGACGCGAAAATTGCGAAGAACGTCCGCGCGTTCCCGCAGGGACATCCGGAGTTCGCAGCGATCAAGGCGGACGCGCAGGATCCCGGACGGCTGCGCTTCAACCATGCCGTGCACATGAAGGACAACCTGCGCGGTCCCGCCGGTGCGGAGAAACTCGAGTGCAGCGCGTGCCACAAGCCCGAGATAATCCGCGCGAGCGCGCGCGCCAAGGCGCCGGCACGCACGGGGCTGATGGCGCCGATCACGTTCCAGGAGAACTGCGCGCGCTGCCATCCGCTGTTCTTTGACGAGCGCATCGAGCAGGCGGCGCCGCACGCGAAACCGGAGGCGGTCCGCGCGTTCGTGCAGCAGGCGCTCGTCGGTTACATCCAGGAGCACCCAGGGGACATCTCGAAGCCGGATTCGGCGTTTCGCCGCGTGCCGCTGAACTTCCCGCGCCCCGCCGCGCCCCCCGCGCGCAATGCGCAGGAATGGGTCTCGCGCCGCGCCGTTGCCGACGAACGGATCCTGTGGAACAAGACGTGCGCCGAATGCCACGAGAGGGACGCCTCCGCGACCGTCGCTCCGGACGCCGTGCCCGTCTACGCGCAGTCGAACATCACGAAGCAGTGGATGCCGCGCGCCGGCTTCGACCACACGCCGCACCTGATGGTGACGTGCCAGAGCTGCCACGCCGCCGAAAAGAGCACGAAGACCTCAGACGTCCTCATGCCGAACCAGGCCACGTGCGCCTCGTGCCACGCGCCGTCGAAAGGCGCCGTTCGACCGAACTCAGGGCAGGCCGAGAGCCGCTGCTTCGAGTGCCACCGCTATCACGACTGGACGAAAACCCATCCCGTCACGCCTTCGTACTCCCTGACGGATTTCAAATGAGGACCTCATGAAAGCCATCGTTGTCAAACCGGGTCAGAAAGACAGCATCCACATGCGCGACATGCCCGATCCGAAAATGAAACCGGATCAGGTCGCCGTGAAGATGATCCGCGTCGGGCTGTGCGGCACCGACGCCGAGATCAACCACGGACTCTATGGCAAGCCGCCCGAAGGGGACGAGTTCCTCATTCTCGGCCACGAGAACCTCGGCGTCGTCGAGGAGGTCGGCAAGAAAGTGAAAGGCTGGAAGCCGGGCGATCTCGTGGTCTCGACCGTGCGGCGTCCGTGCGGCAAGTGCCCGCAGTGCAAGGCCGGCGAGAACGACATGTGCAGCAGCGGCCAGTACACCGAGCGCGGCATCATGCGCCGCCACGGCTTCATGGCGCAGTACTACGTCGAGGCGCCGCTGTTCCTGAACAAGATCCCGAAAGAGATCCGCGACTTCGCGGTGCTCCTCGAGCCGATGTCGGTCGTCCAGAAAGGCATCGATCACACGTTCCTGCTGCAGCACCGCCTCAAGGGATGGAAGCCGAAGTTCGGCATGGTCCTCGGCGCCGGTCCGATCGGCCTGCTCGCCGCAGCCGTGCTGCGCGTCCGCGGCCTGCGAACGGTCGTCGTCGGGCGTGAAGACCCGACCGACTTCCGCGCGCAGATCGTCAAGTCGCTCGGCGCCGAGTACGTCTGCGTCGCCAACAAGGCGCTGCCCGACGTCCCGAAGGAAACGGGCTATCCCGACATCGTCATCGAAGCGACCGGCGTCTCGCGCGTCGTGTTCGATGCGATGGAGATCCTCGGTCCCAACGGCGTCCTGTGCCTGCTGTCGGTCACGGGCGGCGACACGATGAATGCCGAGCCGATCGACCTGATCAACCAGCGCCTCGTGCTCGGCAACCAGGTGGTGTTCGGCAGCGTCAACGCGAACCCGCGCCACTTCAAGCAGGGTGTCAAGGACTTCGTCACGATCAACAAGAAGTGGCCCGGCGTCATGAACCGGTTGCTGACGGACAAAATCCCCTGGGAGAACCACAAGAAATGGTTCTCGGAGCGCGGAAGCGGTATCAAATCCACGCTCGAGATCCAGTAAGAAAGAAGCAAGACGACAGAAGAAAGAAGCAAGAAGCAAGAAGCAAGAAGCAAGAAGCAAGAAGCGCTGTGTGCCGTTCCGAGCTTGCGTGTGCTCAAACGGCGCACAGCGCAATCCCGCTTTAAGACAATCACTTACGCCCAAAACGCAATCGATTACGTTATCGGTTGTTCCGAAGTAAGCCATCCGCCCAAAAACATCTCTCCGTAAGTCGTTCAATCTAAAGGAACCCAGCTGGACCGATCGTTGCTCTGCCGGTGTCATCACTGATCCGGAACAGGACAACGAACGATGAATCGACGCTCGCTTCTTGCGCTCCCTGCCGCCCTGATCTGTCTCGTGCTCGCGGGATCGGCTCCCGCGGGGCAGCGGCGGCCATCACTCTCGGCCGACCTGCTCGCAGAGCACCCCAAGGCCCCGCACACGCACCGCGTCATCGTGCAGGCTCCCGGCGCCGCGCTCGAATTGCTGCGGCGGGGTGCTGCCGGCCTTCTGAGACGTGATCTCGGCGTTGCCGTCGCGGTCGAAGTCAACGACGCGCAGCTCGAGGCGCTCGAGCGCAATCCTCTTTACGAGCACATCTCGGGTGACCTGCCGGTCGTCGCCGACATGGCAGTCACGAACAAGGTCACCGCCGCAACAACTGTGTGGCAGGGAACATCCGGCGTACTTGGCCTGCTCGGCACGCCCGGGTACACGGGAACGGGCGTCGGCGTGGCCGTTATCGATTCGGGCATCGCGACGCACAACGCGCTCGACACGCGCGTGACCGCGCACGTGAATCTCGTGTTGGACGAACCCGGCGTCGGCGGCGATCCGTTCGGCCACGGCACGCACATCGCGGGCATCGTCGGCGGCAACCGCGCCGCTGCGACGTACGTGACCAGCGCGTTTACTGGCGGCAGCGCGCCGTCGGTGCGTCTCGTCGACGTGCGCGTCCTCGGCTCGCGCGGCTCGGGCCGCACCAGCGACGTCATTGCCGGAATCGACTGGGCCGTCGCGAACCGCCTCGCCTACCACATTCGCGTCATCAATCTCTCACTCGGCCATCCCGTGACCGAGCCGTCCGTCACGGACCCGCTGTGCCAAGCGGTCGCACGCGCGGTTGCCGCGGGCGTTACCGTCGTCGTCTCCGCGGGCAACTACGGACTCACCAGCACGGGTGCGCCGGTTCTCGGCGGCATTACCTCGCCGGGCAATTCGCCGGCGGCACTGACTGTCGGCGCGATCGATACGAACGGCACCCTCGACACGTCCGACGACGTTGTTGCGCCGTACAGCTCGAAGGGCCCGGCCCGCTACGAGATCGTCGTGAAGCCGGATATCGTCGCGCCCGGAACGCGCGTCGTCTCCCTCGAGGCGCAGAATTCGTATCTCAGCACGACGTACAAGCAGTGGCACATCGCGGGTTCCGGCAAGAACGCGTACATGCGGCTGACGGGTACGAGCATGGCGACGGCGGTCGTCAGCGGCGGCGCCGCGCTCCTGCTGAATGCCTATCCGTCGCTCACGCCCGCGCAGGTGAAGATGGCGATGCAGATGGGCGCGCGTTTCATGCCGGCAGCCGGGCTCATTGCTGCCGGCACGGGCACGGTGAATTTCGCGCAGGCGTTCAAGATCGCGCAGAACGGGCTGCTCGACTCGCTGACGACGACGGTCACATCGCTGCTCGGCGTCTCGTCAGGCGCGGCGTTCCGCGACACAGGGATGCTCATCGATCGCATCTACGACCGCACCGGAATCCGGCTGCTGCGCCTGCTGGATCTTGGTCCCTTGTTCCAAGACGCGGACTCCGCGGAGGCCGGCGTGTTGAACCTGCTCGGCACGTCGAACCCGCTCGGATCTACCGGCGCGAATTACGTCGTCTGGGGCAACGTCGCCGACTGGTCGAGCAGCTACTACGTGGTCTGGGGCAACACCATTGAGTCTCCGTCCGGTCAGTACGTCGTCTGGGGAAACAACGAGTTCTCGGACCCGAATTACGTGGTCTGGGGCAACAGCGTCGGCGGGGGCCGCTAAGAAGACAGTGAGCGGCGGCCAGCAATCCCCCAAATCATCCGGCGGGCTTTCACCGCAGGCGTGGGTGTTTGTCGCGGCGGTGAGCTTCTGCGGCCTCGCGGTCGTAGGCCGTAGCGTCGGCGTGCTCTGGCACGCCACAATGCCGGGGGAATGGCTGCTGTTCGCGATCCTGACGGTGTTGAGCGGCACGCTCAGCATCAAAATTCCGTCGATCCAGTCGCGGTTCTCTGTCTCTGAAGTGTTCGCGTTCACTTCAGTGCTGCTGTTTGGACCGGACGTCGGCGCGCTCGTCCTCTCCCTCGATGGCCTGCGGATCTCCTTCTTCTGGAAGATGAACCGCACCCAGACGCTTTTCAACTTCGCGAACCTGGGACTGTCCATTTGGGTGTCCGCGCGCCTGTTCTTCTTCGCGAGCGGCGTGCAGCCGTTGTACGGGCACGACGCCCCTCCCGCGACGATCGTGTTCTACCTCGCGCTGATGACCGGCGCGTATTTCGTTATCAACAGCGGTCTCACGGCGACAGCGATCGCCATGTCTACTCGGCGCGCGGTTCTCGCCACGTGGATAGAGCACTATTGGCCGCTGCTTCCGAGCTACCTGGCCGGCGCCTCCGTTGCACTGCTGCTCGTTCTGGCGTTCCGTGAAGTGCAATTCACGGCGATCGCACTGATTCTGCCGCTCCTGCTGATCTGCTACCTCACTCTCCGTTCGTCCTATGGCCGCCTCGAGGATGCGAAAGAGCACGTGGCACAGCTGAATCGCCTGCTCCTCTCGACGGTCGAGACACTGGCGACGGCGATCGATGCGAAGGACGAAGTCACGCACGACCACGTGCGCCGGGTGCAGCGGGGGACGATCGCGCTTGCGCGCACGATGGGAGTCACTGATGCCCTGACGCTCCAGGCGATCGAAGCGGCGGCGCTGCTGCACGACACCGGGAAGATCGCCGTTCCCGAACACATCCTCAATAAGCCGGGGAAGCTGACGCCTGCCGAGTTCGAGAAGATGAAGCGGCACGCGCCAATCGGCGCCGACATCCTGTCATCGATCGAATTCCCGTATCCGGTCGTCCCCATCGTCCGGCATCACCACGAGAACTGGGACGGCACCGGTTATCCCGATCGCCTGAAGGAGGATGCGATTCCACTCGGCGCGCGGATTCTGTCGGTCGTCGACTGCTTCGACGCGCTGACCTCCGACCGGCCGTACCGCCGCCGAATGACCGATGACCAGGCGATTGCGATTCTGCGCGAGCGGCGCGGCGTGATGTACGACCCCGCGGTCGTGGACGCGTTCGTCGCCGATTACAAGCGCATCATGCCGGACTCGCACGCGACGCCACACCCGGCGTCGCGCGCGATCGGGGACGCGCGCGCGCTCGACCGCGAGGAACGAGCGCACGATTCCAGTGTGGCCGTGGAGGCCGGAGTCACGGACGGCCTGCTTGCGGTGACGAGCTTGTCGCGCGCACTGACGGGCGAGGCACGCGTCGCGGACGTCGGTGCGCTGCTCTGGACCGTCCTCCGCCAGGTGCTGCCGTGCGACACAATGGCGATCTTCGTGCCGGACGTCGAGACCGATGAAGTGACGATGCGCTACGCGGCCGGTATTCATGCCGGTGCGATGCGCGGACTGCGCCGCGCGACTGGTGAAGGCATTGCGGGCTGGTGCGCGGTAAACCTCAGGCCCGCGGTGAACGCGGATCCGTCGCTGGATCTTGGGTTGCGCGCGACCGAGTTCGCGCCGCTTCGCTCATGCCTCGCTGTGCCGCTGATCGACGGGGAGGACCTCGTCGCGGTGCTGTCGCTTCACAGGAGCCAGCGAGACGGCTTCTCGGAAGACGACGTGCGGCTCGTCGAACTCCTCGCCCCGCGCGTGGCGGCATCCTTCGCTGCGGCTGTCGAAGGCGAAGAAAACATCGAGCAGCCTGCACCGCTCGCTAGGCAGGTGTTGAAACTGGTCAAGACGCGTGTTTAATCGATGCGACAAGAAGTCCTAAAACGGAACAACAGTAGTTAAACTACTGTGAATAAGTTGTTTAACTTCAATAATGCGGGTTAATTTCAGGCTATTGGTACCATAACGGAACAACTAGCCTCGGAACTGTTTGTCTCGGCCCACCGCACATAATCCTTGTAAGTCGCTGCTACAACTATCGTTTCCAGCGACAATCCTGTACAGTCCAAGCTGGTCCTTAGCTTGCTCCGAAGCCGGACTGCTTGACTAATAACTGTACAGTCTTCCGCGGCCGATTACGGATTCGACCTACGAGTGCACGGTCTCGGCAGGATGGGCCTGTCGATGTTTTGGCCCGCGGTTCCCATATCAATATGTATCGGGACGCACCGGACTGGGGGTGGACGTCGTGAAAGCGAACGAGACGGCGTTGGATGAAGGGCTGCTTGCAATCAGCAGCTTGACCCGTGCGCTCGGGGGCACGGCCGAACTGTCGGATGTTGGCGCATTGATGTGGGTCCTGCTGCGCCGGGTGGTTCCCTCGGACGCGCTCGCGTTGTTCCTGCCCGACGAGAGCCACGATCATGTCGTCATCCGCTACGCCGCGGGGGCGCACGCTCACGCGCTTCGCGGCGTCACGCGGCCGACCTCGACTGGCGTCGCCGGGTGGGTGGCCGTCAATCGCAAGCCCGTACTCAACGCGGAGCCGGTCCTGGATCTCGGGTTCCGCGCCGACCGCATGCCGGCGCTCCGGTCGTCGATCGCCGTTCCTCTGGTGGAGAGCGACGCACTGATTGCGGTGCTCGCGCTGTATTCGAAAGATCTGCTCGCGTTCCACGAGGATCACGTGCGCGTGCTGGAGCTGCTCGGTCCGCGGCTCGCGGCCGCCATGATTGATGCCGTCATTGCGGACGAGGACAGCCTGGCCGCGAGGAGTCCCGTGTTGCGGCTCGTGAAGTCCTCGGTCCGCCAGCCCGCGTAGATCCCCCGGGGTCAGGTCTGTAAAATGCCCTTACCGGGGGTCAGGTCTGCAAAACGGAGCGTCGCGGGGGCCAGGTCACATCGAACGTCTGCCGATGCCCGCATCGGACGCCGACGTCCGCGCGCTCGCCGCGCTGCTGGTGGACGCGGTTGATTCCGGCGCCGCCGTCAGCTTCCTCGCGCCGCTGACGCTGGACGCGTCCGAGGAGTGGTGGCGAAGCACCCTTTCGTCCGCGCATCCGAAAGCGATTTTCCTGGTCGCGCGCGACGCGCAGGGAATCGCCGGGACCGTCCAGCTCCATCCCGCGTGGGCTCCGAATCAGCCGCACCGCGCGGAGATCGCGAAGCTGATCGTGCATCGCCGTGCCCGCGGCGGCGGACTCGGTCGCCAACTGATGATCGCCGTTGAAGACGCGGCACGGACGGCGGGGTTCGGGCTGCTCACGCTCGACGCGAAGCGCGGCGCGGCAGCCGAGACGTTATATCGGCGGATGGAATGGGTTGAAGCGGGCACTATCCCGCGGTTCGCTTTTGATTCCGATGGCACGCCGCACGACGCCGTGATCTTCTACAAACATCTGGACGCGCATGCCGCCGGTTGAGACGCGCTATGAAAGACACGGCGCTCATCCTGATCGCAATCACCCCACGGACCGCCGCGGACGCGGAAAGGCTCGAGCGCGCGTTGCACATCATGATGGTGGAGGACCCGACGCTAACCGCGCAGGGCGCCGGCGGCGACACTATTCTCGGCGCAGTTGACGAACAACAGCTCGAGATCGTGATCCATCGTCTGGCGCGCGAGTTTTCCGTCACTGCCGGCCTCGGACGCCCGCACGTCGCTTATAGAGAAACGATCACGCGCGCCGCTGATGGAGAGACGAAGTACGTGAAGCAGACCGGCGGCGGGGCGCAATACGCTCACGCAAAGATTCATCTCTACCCGGGCGAGCGCGGAACCGGCTACGTGTTCGAGGACGCCATTATCGCCAACGCAATCCCGACGGCATTCGTCAAGCCGATCGACGATGGGATCAGGGAAGCGCTCGCGCGAGGAATCCTTGCGGGTTACGCCATAGACGACGTTCGCGTGGTGCTTTATGACGGCTCCTACCACGACGTGAACTCGTCCGAAGCCGCGTTCAGGATCGCGGGCGCGATGGCGTTCCAGGATGCAGCCAGAAAGGGGAAGCCCGTGCTCCTCGAGCCCGTGATGCGCGTCGACGTGGAGGTTCCGAAAGAGTATCTCCAGGACGTGGCCGACCGCCTTCTTCAACGCGGCGCGCAGATTCAGCTGACCGGGCTACCCGAAAGCGGCGGGATGACGATCGTCCATGCCCGAGTGCCGCTGGCTGACATGTTTGGCTACGCGAGCGATCTGCGCGAGCGGACCCGAGGCCGCGCAAGCTTTACGATGAACCTGGATCGATACGAACCGGTTCGTTCGCGCGATGACGAGGACACATCAGGTGGAATCGGCGTGCTCGTCCCGCTGCAGCCAAAGCCAACACCGCTCGACGCGCGTCACGCCCAGCCGCGCGACCACGACGAGGAAGGCACCTGACGTTATGTCCATACGGATCGTCCGCCTCGGAACTCCGCGCCACAAGGATGAAGGCGTCAGACTCGGAACGGTGCGCCGGCCGCCTCGGGGCGTGAGGAAGGAACGCTACGCCACGGACGACTGGTACGACGTCTGGCTGCCGAATCTCGCGCCGAGCGCATCACTCGTGTCGACCGGCAGAGCCGCGGAAGACGAGCGCGCATGGCGGAAATTCGTGAAGTCGTACGAGTCGGAGCTGGCGAGGCCGCACAACCTGCGGGTCATCGAGACGCTCGCCGCGCTGTCACATACGGCGAACTTCTCAGTCGGCTGCTACTGCGAGGACGAAACGCACTGCCACCGGAGCGTGCTGCGGGAACTCCTGCGGCGCGCCGGCGCCCGGATCGCAGACTGAAAACGGGGACAGTCCCCGTTTCCGCCACACGAAACGGGGACTGTCCCCGTTTCCCGTTTTGGGCCTGTTTTCGCGAGGTTGACTGGAAACTGGACCTGTCCCCGTTTCCAAAACGGGGACTGTCCCCGTTTTTTCCGGCTAGTGCTGCCGCCGATACAGCCGCAGCGCGACTGTCCCGGTCACCCACAGGATCACGCCGACGGCGAGGCCGAGCACGGCAGCCAGGCCACCGTACGCGATGACATACGGCGGCGCCTGTGTCGGCTTTGTCAGGATGCCAGGAAGCAGAACCAGGAGGGCGCCCGCGAATCCACATGCGGCTCCTTCGAGGATTCCCTGTCCGCCCAGGTCGCCGCGCTCGAGCCAGCGCTTCGCGTGCACGAACGTGCGCCACGCGGCAGCCATCGCGAACGGCGAGAGAGCAGTGACGTATGCCACCGTTACCTGGATCCGGTGCGCAAGGACAGCCCCGCGGTCCGGGTCGAGGCCAACGACGTGGGTGCCGCTATTGCTGAAGGAAGGTGCGAGCAGCGCCACCGTACCCATTAGCCCGAGCGGCAGCAGCAGGACGACCAGCGCGTTTACGAGCGCGGCCACGGTCGCGGCACGGTCGTACGGACGGGCCATATATTCGATCTTCCGCCTGAAGCGGTGCGAACGTCAGAACTTCGCGACGACCCCGTCCAACCAGCGCTTCAGCGTGGCGACGACGCCGGCAGGGTTGGTCATTTCCACTGGACGCTGCGCGGGCGTGTTCGTGACGGTGTAGACCTGCCCGTCGCGCATGAACAGCTTCTCGGCCTCGGCCTTCATGAGCGGACGCGCGCCGCGGCGTCCGAACACGGCGAGCTGATTTCCTGATTCGTCGACCGCGCGGTCGCGGTCGATACCCTCCGACACGACCAGCGCCTCGTGCATCGGGTACTGCGCGATGCGCTGCGGCGTCGGTTTCGGGCTGAACCCAAGGTAGTTGGGATTATCGGACGGCGAGAACAACTGGACGATCTGCAGCCCGTTGTGGCCGTCCGCCAGGTACGCGAACTGGCTCGCATTGGTCATCCCGATCTTGACGTCGTTCGTATCGTTGATCTTCCCGCCGTCGTTGAACATCTGCTCGAGCACCGGCCGCTCCGGCTGCTCGACGTCCACGATGCCGAGCCCGTCGTGACCGCCGGCGACGAATGCATACGTACGCGCGACGTAGAGATTGCGCGCATCCTTGAACGGCACCAGCGCTCCCTTCACGACGCGTGGCTTGTCCAGCGATGTGACGTCGAGCACCTTCAGTCCGTCCTTGTCGACAACGAAGCCGTAGCGGAACTGGATCTGCACGCCGCGCGGATCGTGGAGGCCATCCGCCTCGCCGAGCTTCGCAACAACCTTCGGGTGGAATGGATCTTCGAGCGACACGACGACGAGATCCTTGGGCGTGAGGAGGTACGCGTAGGTGCCTGCAATCGTGATCCGCCGGGCGCCGTCCAGCACGCCATCGGGATTGAACGTGACGGCACGCTCGAGGAAATTATTCGCGGGGTTGCCATCGAGCAGCGTGCCGACTCCGATGACGTTCCTGCTTTTCGGATCCTTGTTGCCGACGATGACGAGACCTTCCTCGCGATCGGTCACGTAGAGGAAGCCGTACATCAGGTGGATCGGCTGCTCCTCGTTTTCCGGATGATGTTTCCGCAGCGGATCGACGCCGAGCGTCGTCGGCGTCGCGACGGCCGTCGCAAACTTCGTCTTCACGTACAGCCGCTGGCCCCATGGGGACACCGGCGCGGTGACGACGCGTTCGCTGAAGTCCTTGTTGTCGATATTGCTGATGTCGTAAATCCGGAAGCCTCCCTCGCCGAGCGCCGCGTAGACGTACTCACCCCGCTGCTGCACGTCGAGGATCTCTTCGCCGCGCCCCGCCGGATGGTGGTGCGCGTGCGGCAGCTGCAGATTGCGCTTCTTGTGCTCCTCGTAGTCGGAGGGATACGCGAGCCTGTGCAGGTGGCTGCCGATGATCGCCGGCGGCTCGTCGCGCTCGGCGACGGTCACACCCTCGAAGCCTCCCTTGCCGTCGGCCACCCACACGTTGTGGCCCATGAAGTTCATGAAGTTCGTGCCCTGCAGGAGCAGATTCGCCATCCACGCGTTGTTGTTGCCCTGCGGCGACAGATGGCAGTCGGTGCACTGCTTCGTCTCTTTTGCGCGGACCGTGTGCGGCACGTAAGTGCTGAACGCCTGGCCGCTGTAGCCCTCGGCCGAGACGGTCTGCTGCATGTAGTAGATCCAGGACCGGGACTGATTCTGCGAGCTCACGAGGATCGCGCAGGCGGACCGCACCGGGGCGATGCGATTCTTGGTGACCGTCCCGTCCTTGCCGAGGAAGTACGAGTCGTCGCGCAGGATCTGGAAGTTGTACGCCGTCCAGTTCCTCGTGGTCAGGCCTTCGTTGTGCAGCATCGGCATCTTGCGGTTCGCAACCATCGAGAGATGACAGCCGAAGCACGTCGGCGTCCATGACGTGTGACAGGTGAAGCAGGTCATCGAGCTGGTGGCGTGAGCCAGCTTGTCGTTGGCCGTCGCCGCGCCCCAGGTGCCGTCCTTCCGGATCGTCTTCGCATAGCGCGACTGCTCGCTGTAGTGCGGACGTCCCGGCGTGATCGTGTCAACGGTCTGGACGACTTCCCACTTCAGGTTCGGGTCCATCATCGACCGCTGGTAGAGGCGATCCCCTTCCCACGCGAAGCGGCGCTCGCGCCACGGCGTGCGCAGAGCTGCGAGCGCGGTGCCTCCCTCCGGCGACGCGGGTCCGCTCGTGATCAGCGTCGCGTGTTTCTCGATACTGCCGTGGCAGTCCACGCAGTCGATCTCGACGGCGTTGCGCGTCTCGCCATACAGCTTGCCGTTGCCGTGATTGTCGGATGCGAAGTGGCAGTCGTTGCACTGCATCCCCTTTTCGAGGTGGATGTCTTTCAGGTGCACCGCTTTCGCGAACCGATTCGGATCCTCGTGCGGCACGATCTTGTTGTCCGCATCGAGCAGGTTCCCGCGGCGATCGCGCTTGTACACTGCGCGGTACACCCAGCCATGGCCGTGGAAGTCCGCGAATTGCGTGTGCTCTAAGTTCTTGTTGAACTCCGGCGTGCCGACCTGGCCGAGGAACTTGCGGTCGCCCCACTTGCCCTTCAGCGCCGTCTGTTCCGGATTGCGCAAGCGGATTTCCAGCTTCTCGGCCTCGGAGCGCTTGATCTCGCGCTCGGGGTACATCTTCTCGCCGTCGGTTTCGTTCTCCCACCACGTGTAACCGTAGTAGGTCGTTACCATGTTCGTGCCCGGGTGCATGTGGCACGTCATGCACTGGCTCGACGGAATCGATCGCGTGAATACGTGCTTGATCGGATGGCCGGACTCGAGCCGCTTCGGATCGATCGTCGGATCGACCGTGGCGGTCTTTCCCTCGTTCCCGAACTTCGCGTAGAGCCCGGCATGATCGGGATCGCGATCGTTCGCGTAGACGACGTGACAGCCGGTGCAGCCGCTGCCGCGATAATCGCCCGGCTGATCGTTGGTGCCGGGGAACGCCAGCAACGGATCGAGCAGGCGTGTCTTCTGCAGCCCGAGGAACACGGGATCGGTACGCAGCGAGGTGCCAAAGCCTCGGTCGCTCAGCTTCACGTCAGGACGACCTGGCTCTTCTCCCTTGGTCGGATTTCCGATCTCCGCCTTCTTGCCTCCGCCCCGTTCGAACGCGCGCAGCACGTTGCCCGGCTGCGAGATCTCCCAGCGCGGCAGCGGTTCGAGCGAGGCAAGCCAACCCTTCGTCCGCGTCTCTTCGGCGGTCGGCGCGGGGAACGCCTGCAGCCGCTGCGGTTGCCCGTCGGGCCCATAGCTCTCACCGTAGCGCGCGTTCTTATACGGCGCGCCGCCATTGTTGTAAAGCGCCGCCTGCCACAGCATCGCGCCGGTGGTCATCATGCTCGTGCGGACGTTGCGCACTTCCACGGCATGACACTTCCCGCACGTCTTGTCGATGACGCGAAGGTCGCCCGGATTGACGAACTGGATGTATTCGGGCGATTCCTGGAGCCACGCCGTGTAGGCGCGTTCTGGGTTTGCGGCCGACTTCCACATGTCCGACACGCGCGCCTGCGGATGCGCCTTGCGCTTCGCGGCGCGGTACTCACTCGAATCCATCTCTGACGAGGCGGGCACCGTGATCTTCGGGTCGCCGCCATGACAGGTCGCGCAGCCAAGCGTGACGGTGCCCGATGGGTGCATCGACGCTTCGTCCGTCTTCGTGTGGCACGTGACGCACCCCGCGCTCGCTGCCGCGGCTTCGTCGCTGGTTTCCATCGCCGCCTTGACCGGGGACACGGACGCTGGTGCCTGCGCCTGCGCTCGAACGGGCGCCGTTGTCGAAGACGCGCTGACGGTCCAGACGAGCGCCGCCGTCCATGCCACTGACGCCAGCAGAATTGCATTCAGTCCGAAGTGTCGTCGTGTCGTCATCAGTCTGTGTTGGTCCGTGTTGGTCTGTGGCCCTAGACCATATGGAAAGACCGACCTCGGCTTTGCATCTCACGCGGGTTACGCTGACCGTGTGAGGGTTCAACGCAGAGCCGCATACAAAGGAGGTCGGTCGTGATGAAGTCTACTACCATCATTGCTTTCGATCAGCATG
>DASPXV010000099.1:0-28882 GCA_035637115.1 Vicinamibacterales bacterium | reverse complement strand
CGAGGTTCGTGTTGAGATTCGGCCGGATGGCGCTCCCGATCAGGCTGTCGATCCCCGACAGCGCCCCGGTTGGATCCACTCCGTTGAGCGGCGTGAACGGCGCCCCGCTCTGAAACGTGAAGAATGACCCCACCTGCCAGCCGCCAAGGATCTTCCGGGCAATCCCTTGCTGCGACCGCATGACCGGCAGCTGCCAGACGAAGTTGCCAGTGAGCCGGTGCGGGCGGTCGTAGGACGAGCGTCCCTTATCTGCGCCGATGTCGTGCGAATCCTGCGCCACCCCGATCTCGCCGGTGGACGGATTGAAGATGTCCGACGCGGTGTCGATGTATCGACTCCACGTGTAGTGCAGCGCGGCGCTGAGACCGAGACTCAGTCGCTTCTCGACTCCCGTCTGTATCGAGTGATACCAGGACCTCGCCGTGTTCGCACGCCAGCGGATCACGCCGCGAGTCGGATCCAGGCGCGTCGTACATGACGTGCCGCAGAACTCGGGACGCGGGTTGCCGTCGATCGTCTGGAAAAGATCCTTGCCGAACGTTCCGACGTAGCCGATCCTGACCGCAAGGTTCTGCCCGATCTGGCGCTGGACTTCGAAGCTGAACTGGTCGGCCGACGGAGAGTGGAAATCTTCGGCGACGACCGTCCGCGTCAGAAGGTTGGGATCCGTTCCGGCGGGAACGCCCGCCGGGCTGTCGTGGAGGGCCGTGAACGCGTTGGCGAGATTGCTTCGACTGATCGCCGCGACGTATGGGAATGAGCTGGCGATGTTTTGCGCGATGGTCAGGAACGCGTAATCGTGCGTGCGCGCGTACCCGCCGCGCAGCGACAGACGGTCGGCGCCTGTCAACGACCCGATCATTCCCGTGTCGCTCGTCCTCGGCGCCCAATTGAAGCCGACCCGCGGCTCGAGGTTGTTCCGATCAGCCCTGGGAACAGGCGTCAGACGAAAGACAGCGTCGTTGCCGTTGGCGGCCAGCACGCGCTCGTTCAGCTCGATCAGGCTTGAAATGTTGTTGCCTGGCAGCTCGTAGCGCAGGCCGACGTTCAATGTCAGCGTCGGATGGAGCTTCCACTCGTCCTGCGCGAAGTAGTACTGGTCCCACCAGCGGTAGTAGTTGATCTCTTGCCCGCCCGGCAGCGGCTTGCTGATGGTCGTGGCCTCGGCACGGTCGAGCACGAAACTCTGAAGGCTGTCGTAGCGAAGCAGCCCGCGGATCATGGAGAAGGAGGAGCTTTTCACATAGTTGTGGCGAACGTCCAGGCCCGCCTTCAGCAGATGGTGGCCGCGCAGACAGGTCAGATTGTTCTGGATCTGGTAGAGGTCGTTGTTACCGAAATTCGGCAGGTTGGTGGCCAGCCCGATCGCGGTCCGGCTGTCCGCGACGACGAACCCGGTCATGTTCAACTCGGCGATCTCGAGCGACGGGATCTGCTCCGACGCGGGATCCTGCGCGCTCCTCGACGTGCCCCGGTGCGACCACGCGACCCGGAACTCGTTCGAGAGGCTCTTGCCGAGCACGCTGTTCATCCACGTGTTCAGCGAATGCTCATTCGACGTGTTGACCGTCGTCAGCCCCGGCGGCGTCACCTGTCCTGTACCGGAATTCTGCGGTGTGCGTCCGAGCAGGTACCTCGATGTGATCGTGTGGCTGCGGGAAAGCACGTGATCCACCCGGCCCATCGCCTGATCGTTCTCGAAGACGATGGACGAGGAGCCGGTGAGGTCCCCGAGCGGCACGGTATAAGTCTGCCCACCGAGCTCGAATGACGCGCTCTTGCCGTTCGCCGTTCCGGCCGGTACGAACCTGAGCAGCGCCGCGATCTGAGGACGACCGGCGGCGATCGACTGCAGCACTGCGCGGCCGACGTCGGTCGGCGCGCCCTTCATCGTGAAGCCGGAGCCGAGCTGACGATCCGTCCATCGCTGGTACGACCCGAAGAAAAACGTTCGGTCGCGAGACACCGGTCCACCGAGGGTGCCGCCGTACTGATTCTCTTCATGGAAGGGAGCGGACGCGAACTTCGCGGCCTTGTCGAGATTGGTCCGGCTGTTCAGCGATTCGTCGTTGTGGAACCAGAACGCAGACCCTCTGAAGCTGTTGCTGCCGCTCTTGGTCACCGCGCTGACGATGGATCCCGCGGCGCGGCCGAACTCGGCGGCGAACTGATTCGTGATCAGCCGGAGCTCCTGGATGATGTCGGTGTTGTTGATCGGCTGCTGCTGTCCGGTGTTCCCCGGCGAGTTGTTGTCCTGCCCGTCGATAGTGAAGTTGTTCGAGCGGACCCGCATGCCGTTCGAAGAAAAGTTCGTTCCGAAGGCGAAACGTAGCTGGCCGCTGCCGAGCGCGCTGACGCCGGGGGCGGAAAGCGCCAGGGCGAACACGTCGCGGAATGTTTCACCCTGCACTGGCAGCTCGGCGACCCTCGTCGTATCGAACAGGACGCCCACTTCCGGCGTCGTCTTGTTGATCAGGGGAGCGTCGGCGCGCACTTCGATGCTCTCCGTCAATCCTGCCGGGTGGAGCTGGACGTCCACCACGGCGTGCTGATTGAGCGAGAGGGTAATCCCGGAACGCTCGTATTTCGCGAAACCGCCCTTCTCGATCGCCAGCTCGTACTCGCCCGCCGGAACGTTGAGGAACCGATAGAATCCATTCTCGCTGACCGCCGTTCGGACTGCGTTCGTCGCGACATTCCAAATTGTCACCGTCGCGCCGGGCACCACCGCCTTCTGCTCATCGGTGATCGTTCCCTGGATGGTGCCCGTCGTGGACTGTGCGACCAGGCGGGATGGAAAGGCAAGGCACACGAGGAGCGCCAGCAGGCCCACGCACGAAGAGTGTCCCTTCACGGCCCGTCCTCTACTCCCAGGGGGTAAGCAAGTTCACGATGTGCTGCCCGCAGTATAGGCCCGCCTCCGTCTCGTCGACGTGAGCAAGTTTGCTCCCGCTTCTCGCGTCCCTGGTAGTGGCGCACTCCGGGCACGTAAGCCCCGGATATCCACCCGCCGCTTGATGGGAACGACAAAACCAGGAGAAAAGACAATGAAAATCACAAAACCGGGAGCCGTAAAGAACTGCATCGCGGCACTCGCTGTCGGATTGGCGGTCTCGCAAGCGACAGTTGGAGCTCAAGGCGCGGACGCACCGGAACGCAGCATCGAAGGCGTTTGGCGCGTGACGGTGACGCCGCGCAATTGTGCGACAGGCGTTCCCATTCCGACAGCGGCTTTTGAAGCCTTATTCACGTTTCACAAAGGCGGAACAATGTCGGCGTGGCTGCAAAATTCAACGATTACGACGACACGCAGTCCCAATCACGGACTATGGAAGCGCGACGAAGGTTGGAGCGCCTACTCGTTCAAATTCGTTCACCTACGCTATAACCTGACGACGGGCGTGTTCATTGGAAGACAGGAAGGCGCAGGAATCCTGGTGTTGGGCGAGAGCGGCGACGAGTTTACGACGGATGGTTCGACCGCGCTTTTCGATGCAAACGGTAACCCTACGGGCACGAGTTGCTCCAATTCCGTCGGGACAAGATTCAAGTTCGAACAGTGAACACCGATGCAGGTTCATCGGTTGTTCGACGAATCACGTGCGCCGTCGGGAACTTGGTTGGGATGACGCTTGTCCCTCCGCAGCACTGAACTCAGTCACTCGGCGTTCAGTTCCAGCTCTGGCCGATTGACCAAACGGAATTCCGTGCACAGTCACTGTTCGAAGGTTCACGTCGATCAAAACCTGGCCGTGTCATTTTTTTCTCTCTCCCACACGATCCGGCGGAAGTCGGTTTTGCCTGGAAACACGATGCTCGGCGCCGGCGCAGAGTCGATGAACAGTTTGTCGCCCTCGATTCGAAAGTGGCGTCTCTGTTCGGTGCCGTTCCACTCCTCATTCCAGGACGCATCCACGCGCGTGATGAAATCCTGGCCTTCGATGCGGTACTTGCCGGTGTACGCGAGCATGGACCGGTGAAGCGCGGCCCGTTCCGCGTCCGTCGTTCCTGGTTTGCGATTGTCCGCGGTCGTCAAGGCGATCGCCCGGCCCTCACGTGTCAAGATTAGATAGCCCTTTGGATGCAATCCAAACACGTCCTGCGGCGGCTCGTTATCCACAATCACCTGCCACGACACGAGTTTCCAAACACCCACGAGGTCCTCAGGCTCCGCGGCAAACGCTGGCGCGCACATTATCAGAACGATCAGCAGTAGCGCTCGCATCGTGTACCTCTCGGATTGCTGTCGTGATCTGGCGCGAGGGTACTCCACTGCGCGGCAGCTCGTCGCGACGTCTCACATCGCACAAAGAAGGATACAGATAGCCACGCGTCTCACAGCCACTCCTTCGAAGAGCAGACACAGCTAGAGAACGTCCGATTCCCCAGCCCACTTCGCCAGATACCGCTGCAGGAACGCCGTGAACTCTTCGGCGACCGCCGGAAGGGTCCGCGACGATGGGCGTCCTGCTCGAGTTCTACGATTTCACGGTTTTCGGCTACGCCGCCGCGAGCGCGTTTCCGGCGGTGTTCTTCCCTCATTTGTCACCTGGACGCGGCCTCGTGTTCTCGTACCTGGCGTATGCAAGCGGATACCCCGCGCGCCTCGTCGGCGCGTTCGTGTTCGGCCACTTCGGGGATCGTGCGGGCCGGAAGGTCGCGTTTCTCGTGAACATCGTTGTTGTTGGTGCCAGCACGTGCGTCACCGGCCTCCTCCCCGGATATGCGTCGCTGGGTGTTACAGCACCGATCCTGCTGGTCGTCCTGCGGGTGATTCAGGGGATCGGGATCGGCGGTGAGTTTGGCGGCGCATCCTCCCTGCTCGCGGAATTCGCCACGCCGCGGCGCCGCCGCGCGTTCTGGATATCGCTGGCGAATCTCGGCCTCGCGCTTGGATTGATGGCCGGGAGTGCCACGTTCCTGGTCCTGAGGGACTCATTCGCGACGACCGGTTGGCGAATCGCCATGCTGTTGTCGGCGATCATCGCCGTGCCTGCGCTGATCGCCCGCTACAAGCTGGCCGACAGCCCGTTGTTCGAGCAGATGAAGGCGCGCGAGCAGCGCGCCCGTCTGCCAAGCGTGGACGTCTTTCGCGAGTATGCGCGTCCGATAATCCTTCTCGCGACTGTGTTCGCGTTTCAGCTGATGGATGCGGTGGTCACGGGAACCTACGTCATTTCGTTCATGCGATTCGCGGGCATTCCGCTCGCAACCGTCGCTACGATCGTGTTTCTGAGCCGAATCGCCGACGTCGGGGGCGTGCTCCTCGCCGGACCACTTGCCGATCTGCTCGGTCGGAGGCGGCTGGCCTACCTGACCATCAGTCTCACGACGGTGCTGTCGTATCCGTTCGTGTTGGCGATCCTCGACAAGCGTGTCCTGGCGGTGGCGGGCCTGCAGGTCGTGATTGTGCTGTTGGGTATGGGCGTGTTGCACGGGCTCAGCCCCATTCTCTTGTCGGAGAGCTTTCCCACAAAATTCAGGTATTCGGGAACGGGACTATCGTTTGGTCTGGCGGGCGTGCTGGGCGGCGCCATCGCACCACCGGTACTCGCGACCCTCGTTGGTCAGGACGTCCAGAGCAACTGGTTCTACATACCGGGCGTTTACGTTGTCTACTGTCTCGCGGCCATGTTGGCGCTCCGGTTCGTTGCTGAAACGCGAGGGTTGAGCTTTGAGGCTCTCGATTCCGGCGGTCTCGTCAGGAACGGCGCGCCAACGTCTGTTCGTCACTAAGGGAAAGCGAATCGTGTGAGAGCTATGTGACGTGGGCTCAAGACCAGCGACGAAGATCGATGCTTGTCGAGTCACATCGGCGAAATCGCTTTCCAAGCCTTCCACACAGAGATGAACCTCGCGTCTTCAGAACTTCGTTGTGATCTCGTCGTCGAGGCACGCCGACGCTCGGTGATGCGCCTGAGGAGCGTTGGTCTAGCTGCAAACGACGCTGCTCCTGTCGAACTGAATCGGGTACGAGATCGTCGTGCCAGGCACTGCGGTTGATCCCTCAGAGGGCTCTCATGTGGCATTAGGTCCGCAGCTAATCAGGTCGCCACGACGCGAGGCGCTTTGTTGTCCACTGATGTGAGGAAAGCCGAACGCAAGGTATCGTCCGAGACCGCCTGTACGATTTTCTGAGCCGTCCGTCGCGCCTCGTCGAGCAGCGCGTCTGTTCCCTCGATTTCGAGCAGCACGATCAAACAGTCCAGTAGGACTGGCGGATCCGCCAGACGTCGGCCCACATCCACTGCCGCCCGCGCGTCTTTCACCGCCGAGCGGGCGCCAAGCCGGCGCGCCGCTCGGGCTCTCGTGACGAGGCCCAGCGCTTCGTACTTCGGCCGATGTCGCGACCGGCTCTGATCGATCACATGCGTTGCCGATTGAACGGCTTCGTCCCATGCGCCGCGGGCGTAGGCCAGTTCGGCTCGCGCCTGCGACAGCCGCATGTTCCATTTCCATGCGTGCCAGCCGCTGGCCTTCCGCACGGCCTGCGCAATCTCGTTCAGCAATGCTTCCGCCCGCCCGGGATCCTGTTGTCGGGCAAAGATCATAAGTAGATCGATGCCTGCACTGACCAACGGCGGTTCGAACGCTACACGATGCGCGAGCTCCCGTGCTTCGAAGGCTCGCGCCATCGCGCCATTGAGATCCCCAAGACTCAACAGGGGCGCTACGGACATCGATGTGGCTCGCGCCAGCAGCGGAAGCGCGCCGCATCTCCTTCCGAAGGCGCGCGCCTCCTCGAACACCCGCAACGCTTCGTCAAACCGACCCGCACCTGACAGGCTGAGCCCAAGATGCTGGAGTGCGTACAGCAGAAAGGGCGGATCCTCGGATGCCCTGGCTGTTTCTACCGCCTGCAAGCCATGCTGGATGGCTTCATCGATCAGGCCAGCCCAATAGAGCGTCAAGGGTGTGCGAGCAAGGCCGAACGAGCGAATTCCACCGGCACGTGCGAGCGCCTGGTGGTCCATCTGGATTGCTGCCAGGACGTCGCCATCTGAAACCATGGCGCTGGCCATCCACGCCTGTGCGTCCGCCCAGAGATCATCGCGACCGGAACGGTCCGCGAGCCCCTGCGCTTCACCGGCGAACTTCCGGAGAGCTGGAACATCCATCAGCCAGAAGGCGGTTTCTGCAAGGCGGACGAGCAGTTCGGCCCGCTTCTCGTGCTCGGCTGGATCGAGCAGACTCGCGGCTGCCTCGAAGGCGTTCTTCGCCGATGCCCACTGTCCGACAGCGAAGAAGCTTTTCCCGCGTTTGACGTGCAGCTCGAATCGTTTTGCGGTGGCATCCGCGTGCGGCCCGACGAAATCCATGGCCCGCAGCGCCATCTCGTACCAGTGCGCCGCGTTCTCGAACGCCAACGTCGCGATCGCATAATCGCCGGCTCGCGTGGCGTAATCGACGGCCTTGTCCGCGCTCTTGTATACGGCTGCTTGTCCAAAGTGGTACGCGACTTCGGCAACGCGAGACTCGAAGGGCGAGGATTGCTGTTCGAGCGCGGTCGCAATCCGATGATGCAGCCGTACACGGCGGGCGGCCGTAATGCTCGTATAGAGCGCCTCTCGGATCAGCGTGTGCGTGAATGAGAAATTCCCGGGCACTCCAGGCTCTTCCGAAACGATGCCGGCTGTGAGTGCTTCGTCCATGGCATCCAGCACAGCGTCCTCATCGACGTCGACGAGTCCCTCGATTGCCGACAGCCGGAATTCGCGCCCCACGACGGCGGCGATCGTGAGAAGTCGCCGGGTCGTCAGCCCCAATCGCTCGAGACGGCGTCCGATCAATTGCCGAATGCCTTCGGGAAGACCGACTTCCTCCAGGGTGATGGGCGCATCCCACTCCTCGCGACCTGTGAGCGCTCCCACCTCGCCGAGATGCTTCAACATCTCGACGACGAACAGGGGATTGCCTTCGGTGTGTCTGGCTAGCAATCGTGTCAGCGACGGCGGAGAATCGCGGCCGATCCGTGCCTCGATCATGTCGCGGACGTCATCATCCGAGAGCCGATGGAGGGCGATTCGCGTGGGATCGTGCTCTCTGCGCAACGACTCCAGCAGGTCGCGAAACTCCGACGACCATTCGGGCACATCATTGCGGTGCGTGATCACGATGCAGATCGCGGCCTGGCGGGTGGAGCGAATCATGTGTCGCAGGAGCAGCAAAGAGCCTTGATCGGCCCAATGCAGGTCGTCGATGACCAGGAGAATCGGCGCTCTTCGTGAGGCGGCCACAAGGAGTTGCGACACAGCCTCGAACAACCGGTAACGCCGGCCGTCAGGCGTCGCCGAGCCGGGCGCGCCGATGTGAATTCGCGTGCCGATCTCCGGAACGATTTGCGCCAGCTCGCTTCCGGCTTCGACGTCCGCCAGATGCTGCTGTAAAACCTGCCCTGGCGTTGCGCGAATCATCCACTGGAGAATTGCGACCCACGGCGCATACGCGACGAGCGCCTCGCGGTCGCACCGTCCTACGAGCACGGTGGCCCGTCTGGTAACGGACCGCGCAAATTCCAGGACAAGTCGCGTTTTTCCAACTCCTGGCTCGCCGGTGACGACAACGATCTGCTGCTGTCCTCGAGAGGCGCCCTCCCAGCTCGAGCGAAGAACGTTGATCTCCTCCTCGCGTCCGGCGAGATCGATCGCGTCGTGGGCGTCGCCAGCCAATAGCGGAGGAGTCGGAAGGCGCCCGGATAAACCCGACGCGGCTGTTGTCGCTGCCCCCGGATCGTCGACCTCTTCGCGCCGGCTCTCAAACCACGTGTCGAGTTCTCTGGTATAGGCGTAGATCGAGCCGAGTTTGGTATGCCGATGCCGATGAACTGGCAGCCCCTCAAGCTTTTCCCATCGCCGAATAGTCGTGACGTGTCGATTGAGGTATCCAGCGATTTCCTTCCAGGACTCGAGCCGTTTTCCCCGCGACTCCTGTTCAGCATCCTTTTCGGCCCCGGGTCGTGCAGACATGTGACCTCCACCGCCACTCGCCGGCAATTCTGCCACTGTCCAGGCTCGCGACCACGACAACTTCGTCCGGTGAGCAGCGATGAGCGACTTTGCTCCTCTTCGCTCGTTGCGGCGGACGGTGACACGCCTGTAGCGTCAGGGCGAACCTTTCTCAAAGGGGGAGCGATGAAAACAACGATCCGTGCCTCAATCCTGCTGGCGATTGTCGTCGTGGTCTGCAGCGTCTTCGCGTGGGCGCAACCGGCCATGGGTGTCAGGGCGATACTGCTCGCGCGCGGCACGTACGATGCGTTCAAGGTGGAAACCGAGGAGGTGGACTTCGAGGCAAAGGCGAGGTCGCCGCTCGATATCGTGGTCCGGCAGCACGAGTACGACCCGGGTGGGACTACCGGATGGCACTCCCATCCCGGGCCCGTGTTCATCACCGTGAAGGTAGGCCAGCTCAGGTTCTACGAGGTGGATGACCCGACGTGCACGCCGAAGATCGTCAATGAGGGCGAGGGCTACGTCGACAGCGGCCGGGGGCATATCGCGCGCAACGAGAGCGGTTTGCCCGCCACCGACGTCTCGGTCATCCTCGCCCCGGTCGGGCAGCCTTTCCGGACCAATCTGTCGGCAAACGCGAATCCGAACTGCCCGTTTTCGTTCTAGCCTGGAGAACGATGTCAAGCGTCGCCTCATCCTGTGTCTGAGCGCGTCGGTACTTGCCATGGTGAGCCCAGGAATTGCGCACATGTCGCCCTCCGGCGAGTCGTCCTGTCGTTGACGCCGGCGGCGGGGGAGGACAGTCTGTTGGGGTCCTGCAGGAGGATCTGGAATGCCGCACGTGTTCTGTTCGTCGTGTCGATCGGCCTTTTGGCGCAGCACGGGCGGACGGACCCTGTTGACTACACACGGTACAACGCAGCGAGTCCGTCGTCGCGTCGCTGAGCCGGCCGCGTCCTCCGGTCTCAAAAATCGGATCGCTTTCCCGATTCGGTGTTCAGCTGTGTCACGTCGAGCCGCGCCTTCCGGGGATCAGGGCCGGCGCCCGCGGAGCCATCGGCGCGGAACTCGAAGATCAGGTCTTTCTTGGGATCGTGACGCGGCCAGTTTGGCAGGCCCGTACCGTTCGGATCACCGGTCTTGGCAAAGTTGACCCAATAGCTGTGGGCCATCCGTGAGGCCGCCTGATCCTCTGGCGTCAACGTCGAGCCCTGGCGAGCCGTGAGCGTCCCGAACACGTAGGGGATTTCGCTGGCGTGCGGGGCGCCCGCGCGCAACTGTTCCCGCATCGCACTTTGGACATAGGAGAAACGATAGAGATAGACGGGTGCGCCAATGGCGGCGAACGCGTTCGCGGCGAAGCGCGTGGGCTCGGCCTGGCCATAGTCGTCATTGGCCCGCGACACAAGGGTGGCCAGCTCGGTCGATCCGTCCGGATCGTAGGCCGCTCTTGCCTGGCCACTCCACTTTCCGAACCGGGCGAACAACTCGTCCTTGGTGGCAGCCCTTATCCGGTTGCCTGCGGTATCGGCGCTGTTGCTGCCGAGCAGCACCGGAACGCGCGCTTGGCGGCGGGCCTTGTAGGCGCTCTCGGCCGTCTCGGTGACCAGCCGACCGTCAAGAATCGGCGTCGTCTCGATGGGCGGCGCGTTGGCACCCGCCGCGGCCGGTGCGCCCCGCAGGACCTGCTCGGCACTGAGGGCGCGCAGACTGGTCAGAGCGCCGTCGTCCGTTCCATCGATTCCCATCGATCGCGCGAAGTTGATCCCGATCGTCTCGGCCGACACCGGATACTTGGGATCGACGCCGTCGCCGCGCATGGGCCGGGCGGTCAGCACGCCGTCCCTGGCGCCGCCGGATTCGACGATCGCCTTGTGGATCAAGCCACGCGCCTGCGGTGACGCGAGCAGGCTGTGCACCGAAACCCCGCCCGCGGACTCTCCAAAGAACGTGACATTGTCCGGATCGCCGCCGAAGGCCGCGATGTTCCGCTGTACCCAGTGCAGCGCTGCGATCTGGTCCATGTACGCGTAGTTGCCCTTGGTCTCGTTCGGGCGTTCACGACTCAACGCGGGGAAAGCGAAGAAGCCGAAGCGCCCAACCCTGTAGTTGAAGGTGACCAGGACGACGCCATCTCTGGCGAACTCGACGCCTGACGTCATGGGTGAGGCGCCCGAGCCTCCAACGAAGCCGCCTCCAAATATCCAGACCATCACGGGCAGCCGGCGCGCGGCGGCCTCGGCGGGACGCCACACGTTCAGGAACAGGCAATCCTCGGAGGGAACCCGAGCGGCAGGCGCACCTGGTGCGGCTGAAGGCGGCGGGCCGAAACGTCCCTGCATGCAGTCCGCGCCGAATTCCGTTGCCTGGCGCACACCCGTCCACCGCGCCGCCGGCTGCGGCGGGCGCCAACGCAAGTCGTCCACGGGAGGCGCCGCGAAGGGAATGCCCTTGAACGAGATGACCCCGTCAGCGAGCACTCCTTGCAACTGGCCGTCGTCCACCCGCACGAGTGCAGGCGTTTGCGAACGCGCAACAGTGCCGACACCCGCCGCCGCCAGCGCCGCCAGCGAGCACAATAGAAACCTAGTCTCTGTAGAAGCACTCATGCTGACGGATGATACCGACGGCATCCGCGCGCGGCTTGCCCAAGCCTCCGCAAAACGACGCGTTTGCGCCCCGTACGTGAGAGAAACAAGCAAGGACGGGCGTGGATCAGGACTCTCTGGGACCGAGTCCCTCGTCTCGCAGTCGCGCAATATCTCTGCTCGGCGCAGTCCCGAAGAAGCGGGCGTACTCGCGACTGAATTGTGACGCGCTCAGGTAACCGACGCGCTGGCAGGCGTTGCCCGCATCCATGTTCTGAAACAGCATCAGCCGCCGGGCTTCGTGCAGCCGGAGGACTTTCTGATACTGCAGCGGGCTCATCGTGGTCACCGATTTGAAGCGCTGATGAAATGATGAGGCGCTCATGTGGACGGACGTGGCCATTTCCTCGACCGTCACCGGTTGCGCGAAATGCGCGCGGATCCAGATGACGGCGTCGGCGATCCGCTGCACGCCAGATTTGGTGTGTCCGATCTGAGCGATACGGTGTCCGATAGGCGTGCGCAACAGACGAATCAGAATCTCGTCGATGACGAGAGGTCCGAGCAGATCGGCATCCTCAGGCTGGGCCATCAGGTCGAGCAAGCGTGTGACCGCATCGACGATGTCGTCGGTCGAGCGGCCGACATACAGCCCGCGATCGTCAGAACCTTTGGGAACGCCCCGCGGGTAGACTCGCGCGGCAAGCTCTCGCATGCGCGCGGGATCCAGATCGAGCGTGAAGCCGAGATATGGATCTTTCCGACTGGCGCGAGTCACCTGGCTGGAGATCGGCAGACCCACGGCGAAGACGAGCAGGTGGGCCGGATCGTATTCGAGCACTTCACGGCCAAGCATCACGACCTTGGCCCCCTGCGCGGCGACGCACAATGCCGGGCCCAAGGTGGCATAGCTGGCCTCGGTCGCCATCCGCGAGAGGCGGATGGCATACGTGCCCGGCAGACGAAGCTGAAACGCGCCGTCGTGAGGAGCGTATGCCGCGAGTCGCGTGGCGAGTCGTCGGAGCGCCAATGCGGCGGGCGTTGCGAGAGTCGTGTCCTCGCCGGGCAGCGCACCAGACCTCGCGGATCCGTCGAGGCGACGGGACTGCACCCTCGGCATGTTTCGAAGACCTCGTGTGTATAGACGGGCTTGCCGGGAGAGTGTCGTCATCACCCAATGCTACAGGCAATATCCAACCGACGTTTGCCGAAACCTCCGCGTCGCATTCGTGATCGCGCGCGATTCGTAGAGGATCGGGCAAGAAAAGCCTGACCGCACCCGGTAGTCTGATCGCCTGATGAAGTCAGGGCGAGCGCAGACCAGCATGACGCGACCCTCCGGTGCAGTCCTCCCGCTGAACAACGGCGTGCAACTGCCGGCGCTTGGCTTCGGCGTCTTTCGGGTCGCGCCGGAGCAAACCGTCGCCGCCGTCGAAGCCGCGCTTGCGCAGGGCTATCGGCTCATTGATACGGCAGCTGCCTACCTGAACGAGCGGGAAGTCGGCGAGGCCATCGCGCAA
Organism: Vicinamibacterales bacterium; assembly: GCA_035637115.1. Lineage (GTDB taxonomy): Bacteria > Acidobacteriota > Vicinamibacteria > Vicinamibacterales > 2-12-FULL-66-21 > JAICSD01. Next base: position 15,823 of record DASPXV010000099.1, on the reverse strand, counting down.
AGCGGCATTGCGCGCCATGAGCTGTTCGTCCAGACGAAGCTGTGGATCAGCGATTACAGCTATGACCGTGCGCTCCGCGCGTTCGAGACAAGCCTGCGCAAGCTCCGGTCGGATGTCGTCGATTTGTACTTGCTCCACCAGCCGATGCCGAACGAGTGGGAACGGACGGTCGCGGCGTACCGCGCCGCCGAGAAGGTGCTCGCCGACGGACGTGTGCGGTCCATCAGTGTGTCCAACTTCAGTCCTAAGCATCTCGAGGAGCTGCTCGCACGCAGCAATGTGGTGCCGGCCGTGAACCAGGTCGAGCTGCACCCCTTTTTCGTGCAGCGCGAGTTGCGCGCAGCCCACGCGCGGCTCGGCGTCGCCACGCAGGCGTGGTCGCCTCTCGGCGGCGTGAATGTCTACATGGCGCGGGATCCAGGTGAGCCGAAGAATCCGTTGACCGATCCGGTTATCGTCGCACTCGCAGAGAAGCACCGCAGAACTCCGGCGCAGGTCATCTTGCGCTGGCATCTCGAGCACGGCTTCTCCGCCATTCCGAAGTCGATCAAGCCCGATCGCATCGCCGAGAATTTCGACGTCTTCGACTTCGCGCTCAGTTCGACGGAAGTCGCCGCCATCGATGCGCTCGACACCGGCGTACGGGGCGGCCCTGACCCAGAGACCATCGATACGAAGCTGTATACCAAGACGATTCCTGACTGACGACGTGCCCGACGGCGCCCCCTCCGAGTGCTGTCAGGCCAGGAGATGAGACGTGAGAAGCGTGCAGGTGTTCAAAGTGTGCCGGTCATCGTTGCTCGTCGGGGTTGCTGTCGCGGGCATTCTCGGCACAGCGGTCGACGTCCAGGCGCAGGCGCTCAAAGATGTTCAGGCGCCTGATACACCGTTGGTGTTGAAGGCACAAGGCAGCTTCTTCGTCGGCGGCGAAAAGGTCGAACAGACACAAGGGGAGCTCGGCGACCTCGGCCCTGGCGGGCACATCACCATCAATCAGATGTACGTGCGCTTCATGGTGCCGCAGGGCGGCGATGGCAACGTGCCCGTGGTGATGCTGCACGGCGCGACCCTGACCGGCAAGTCCTGGGAGACGACGCCAGACGGTCGAATGGGATGGGACGAGTACTTCGTGCGCCGTGGCCATCCCGTGTACGTGCCGGACCAGGTGGGCCGCGGTCGATCGGGCTTCAACCAGGCTGTGTTTAATGACGTCCGCGCGGGCTCGGTGCCTGCGGGAAATCTTCCCCGCTGGCTGCGATTCAGCGACGAGGGTATCTGGCCGAACTTCCGCATCGGCCCGAAGCCTGGCCAGCCGTTCTCCGGCAGCCAGTTCCCCGTGACCGCACTAGACGAACTCGCGAAACAGGGTGTGCCAGACGTGACGTTTGGCGGTGGTGTCCCGACTCCCAATCCAACGTTCAAAGCCCTCGCCGATCTCGCAGGCGAATTGAAGGGCGCCGTGGTGATGGGCCACTCACAGTCCGGGTCGTTCCCTCTGGAAGCGGCGTTGCTCAATCCGACCGCCATGAAAGGTCTCGTGCTCGTCGAGCCGGGCAGCTGTCCAGCCACCTACACGGCCGACCAGATCAAGGCCCTGGCGACGATGCCCATTCTGATCGTGTTCGGTGATCATCGCGACAACCCGACGGGCATGCCGACGCTGCCGACATGGCAGGCCCGTTTCGAGATATGTCAGACCCTAATCGGCCGCATCAAGAGCGCTGGCGGTCAGGCGCAGATGCTCAGCCCCGCCGAGACCGGCATCCACGGCAACAGCCACATGATCATGCAGGACAAGAACAACCTGCAGATTGCCGATCTGATCCTGCAGTGGATCGATGCGCGCGTGAGCAAGCGAAGCGGGGCGAACAAGTGAGCAAAGGCTCGGCGGATGCGAACATCGCGGGCAAGGTCGTCGTCATCACGGGTGCCAGCAGCGGCCTCGGCGAAGCGACAGCGCGGTACCTCGCCGACCGTGGCGCGATCGTCGTCCTGGGGGCGCGGCGCGCCGAGCGTCTCCAGGCGTTGGCCGACGACATCGCGCGCAACGGCGGCAAGGCTTCCGCGGTCGTCACCGACGTGACCGATCCGGCGCAAATCCAGGCGCTCGTCGATGCCGCAGTCGAAAGACATGGCCGTGTCGACGTGATCCTCAACAACGCGGGCGTGATGCCACACTCGCCGCTCGAGCGACGGAAGATTGACGACTGGAACCGCACCATCGACATCAACATCAAGGGGGTGCTGTACGGCATTGCGGCGGCTCTGCCGCATATGCAGCGGCAGAAATCCGGCCACATCATCAACGTCTCGTCGGTCGCCGGACATAAGGTCGGAAAGAACAATGCGGTGTATGCGGCGACGAAGACGGCGGTGCGGGTGATCTCCGAGGGGCTGCGGCAGGAGGTCAAGCCGTGGAACCTGCGCACGACGATCATTTCGCCCGGCGCAGTCGCGACGGAGTTACCGAACAGCATCACCGAGGCGGACGTCGCGAAGGGCATCGGCGCGTTCTACGAGGAGTACGCGATCTCGGCGGAGTCGTTCGCGCGCGCGGTGGCGTTCGCGATCGGTCAGCCTGAAGACGTCGACATCAACGAGATTCTCTTCCGGCCGACGCGGCAGGAACTTTAGTCCAGATGGCATTCAGGAGATCGACCATGCACATATTCACGCGACCATTGGTCGTGGCGCTCTGCTCCGGTGTGCTCGCCGCGGGCCTGACGGCCTCTGCCCGTCAGGCTCCGCGGCCGCTTGGCTCGTTGACGCTTCCCGCCGGATTTCACGCCGAGGTGTTCGCCGAGAACGTCGGCAACGCTCGCATGATGGTCCTCGGGCCGCAAGGCACGGTGTTCGTCGGGTCGCAGTATGCCGGCAAGGTGTACGCGATCGTGGATCGCGACGGCGACCACAAGGCCGACCAGGTCGTGACGATCGCCAGCGGTCTGCCTCAACCCAATGGCGTCGCGATGCGCAACGGCGCGCTGTATGTGGCGACCACCAGCCAGATTCTCCGGTTCGACGACATCGAAGAGCACCTCGACGCGCCGCCCAAGCCGGTGACCGTCCGCGACAATCTTCCCAATCCGAACCAGGGTCACACGTGGAAGTTCATCGCCTTCGGCCCGGACGACATGCTGTACATGTCGGTCGGAGCGCCGTGCAACGTCTGCTTGCCAGCGGCAATGGTGGCAGCCATCGTGCGGATGAAGCCGGACGGATCCGGACTCGAGGCGTTCGCCGAGGGCATCCGCAACAGCGTCGGCTTTGCCTGGCATCCGGCGACGCACGAACTGTGGTTTACCGACAACGGCCGCGACATGCTCGGCGACGACGTGCCGAACGACGAGCTCAATGTGGCGTACAAGGCCGGCCTGCACTTCGGCTTTCCATACTGCCATCAAGGCGACGTGCCGGATCCCGAGTTCGGCGCGCAACGCGCGTGTTCGACGACTGAGCCGCCCGTCCAGAAGCTTGGCGCCCACGTGGCGGCGATTGGCTTCGCGTTCTACACCGGCAACATGTTTCCGGCCAGCTACAAGAACGCGGCGATCATCGCCCAGCATGGTTCGTGGAACCGATCGACCCCGAGCGGCTATCGCGTCATGGCGGCGCACACCGATGGACGCCGGGTGACGGGTTACGAACCGCTCGTAGACGGCTTCCTGCCTGGTGCGGGATCTGGCGCCCCCGGTGGACGAGGTGCGACGGGCGCTGCCAACGGCCGTCCGGCCGACGTGCTGCAACTGCCGGACGGATCCATCCTGATCAGCGACGACATCGGCAATCGTCTCATCCGTGTCAGCTACGCGGTAGGTGGAAAATGACCGTTCATCGCATTCTCCTCGCAGTAGTGACCTTCGCATCGCTCTCGTCGTTCGTTCGAGCGCAGGGCCGCACCGAGGTGACGATCAACGACACCGGGGTACAAGCAGAGAACCTGACGTCGAGTCAGGACGGCACGGTGTACTTCGGCAGCACGGCGAAAGGGACGATCTACCGTGCAGCGCCGGGCGCTGCGCAAGCCGAACCCTGGATTCAGGCATCGACCGCCGGCCTCACCAACGTGCTCGGCGTGTTCGCGGATGATAAGACCAACACGCTGTGGGTCTGCCAGAACAACACGGGCGGCCGCGGCGGCGCACCCGTTGTCGGACAGACCGCGCTTCGATCCTTCGATTTGAAGACCGGTGCGGCAAAGGGGACCTATCCGTTCCCCACCAATGGCGGCGTCTGCAACGATATGGCGATCTCGGCCAACGGAACGGTGTACGCCACCGAATCGTTCGGCAACCGCATCCACCGGCTCCGGCCCGGCGCAACCGAACTCGACGTGTGGGCTACAGATCCGCGGCTTGCCGCCGTCGATGGTGTGGCGGTCCTTGCCGACGGCGCGGTCTACGTGAATACGTTCTTCAGCGGCGAGATCTTCCGCATTCCCGTGAACGCTGACGGCAGCGCCGGCACGATCGTGAAGATTGAAACGTCGATGCCGCTGGGACGACCCGACGGGCTGCGAACCGTGGGTCCACGGACGCTGATCCAGGCCGAGGGCCAGGGACGCTTTACGGAACTGACGATCGACGGCAATCGCGCGGAGGTGCGCGTGGTGAAGGACGGACTCGCTGGCGCGACCGGTGTGACCATCGTCGGTGATTCCGCCCTTGTCCTGGTCGAGCGCGCCAAGGCTGTCGTCGTGCCGTATCGCCCGCAGTGACGAGGCAGACATGATTCGCTTCGCGGCGCTCACGATGCTGGTTCTGGTCGCTTCGGCGTCCACGAGGACTCAAACGCTGGTCATCACGCGCGGAGACTCTCGCGCGGTCCGGCCAGGGCCCGCGGCGAACTTCACGGGTGACGTTCGTGTCGAGATGCTGTTCGAGGCGGTCGAGCCGTCACACGCGAGTGGCGGGTTCGTCACGTTCGGGCCCGGCGCCCGCACCGCGTGGCACTCGCATCCCGGTGGCCAGATCCTGATTGTCACGGCGGGCACCGGCCGCGTTCAGCTATGGGGTCATCCGATTGAGGAGATTCGGGCGGGCGATGTTGTCAGGATCCCGGCCGGGGAAAAGCATTGGCATGGGGCGTCGCCGCATGCGTCGATGACCCATCTCGGGATTACGGAGGTCCGCGACGGTACGGCGGTGCAATGGATGGAACAGGTGAGCGACGAGCAATATAACGGCGCGTTGTCGAGTCCGGAGGAACACCCACAGGCATCGGCGAGACCGTCGGGAGAGCTCCAGCAACGAATCGCACCCGGCCTGGCGACGCTCACCGACGACGTGCTGTTCGGCGACGTGTGGAGGCGACCCGAGTTGTCGCCCCGCGACCGCAGCCTGGTAACGATCTCGGTGTTGATCGCAACGGGAAAGACAGGACAGCTGGCCGGCCACCTGGGTCGAGCCCTCAGCAACGGTGTCAAGCCGAGCGAGGCTTCCGCGCTTCTGGGGCACCTGGCGATCTATTGCGGCTGGCCGAGCGCGGTCTCGGCACTCGAGGTCTACGAGCAGGTGTACAGCGCGCGGAAGGTCGACACCGCCAGTCTGGGCGCGGTGAGCCCGCGACTTGCGGCTCCCGCGTCGGAGGCGGCACGCGCCACAGCCACCCGCGACGAATTGGGGACCGTCGCGCCGAAGTTCGTGCAGCTCACCAACGACGTGGTCTTCGATCATCTGTGGCGGCGGCCCGATCTCAGTGTGCGCGATCGCAGCCTAGTCACCATCGCCGCACTGGCCGCGATGGGCGACGACGACCAGCTCGATGTGTACCTGCGCCGCGGACTCGAGAGCGGTCTGACCCGTGCTCAGATCGCCGAAGCATTGACCCACCTGGCGTTCTACGCCGGCTGGCCCAAGGCGACCAGGGCGTTGACGGCGGTCACGAGACTCGGCAAATAGCTGGACGGCTCGAGCGCCCGTCACGAGGACTCATATGACATACAGCCGGCGCGTCCCCGCGATTGTCTTCTCGATCATCTTCGTCTGCGTCATCAGTGTCGCGGCGCAGGAGCCGGTCCTCTACACCGACAATCGGACGACCTCGTCAACGTTCCGCGATCGCGGTCCGTCCTACGCGCCAACCTACCTTGTTTATGTCGACAAGCCGCGGACCGCAGAGGAGGCGAAGCAGCTGATCGCCGATCTCGGCATGGGACCTCACCTCGACGAATACAAGGCGCGAGCGTTCGTCGTCGGTCCGACCAATGGCAAGGTGTATGAGCCGTCAGATCTCACCGCATTTCAGAATCTGCTGCGCACGCGCCGTTCGTCGAACCTGAAAGTGATCGGCGTCGGAGCCGGGGCGACGTTCGTCAACAACGTCATCTCCAAGTACGCCTTCGCTGTCGCCGGCATCCTCACGTACGGCGGGACCGTGGACAAAGGCGTCGCATCCTCGATCCCGGTTCCAGCCTACGTTCATGGAGCGAATCGTGCCGTCGCGGAGCTGTACATCGCGGCGAATGGCGCCACCGCGAAAGACGAATCGACAGCTTTCACGACCCACACGAACCCAGGCCCTAACGAGGCATTGCAGCGCGTCGTCGTCAGCAAGCAATCGGACGCGAAGGAGAACCTCGCGCAGGCGTTTCAGAATGCGTGGAAGACGGTGTTCAGCAGGAACTACCGGCTCTACATGACGCAGACCGAGTCGTACAGCCAGGGCTTCGATCCGAACAACCACAAGGAACCCTGGGAACTCGAACCGTACGTGATGTACGACGAGCTCGGTGTCGGTTATGAGGCAGTGACGGAAGACCTGCCCGGCATCGGCTTGTCGCTCCGTTACGAGTACGTCCCGCGGAAGGCCCTCGTCGCCACGCCGAGATCCGTACCGCTCGTCATCATGCTGCACGGCAACGGGAACGATCCGCGCATTCAGGGGGAGAGCAGCGGGTGGGTCGAGGTCGCAGCGAAGCACACCATCATCCTCACATCGGTTGAGTGGCAGGGCCGGACGATGCAGGACACGACCTTCGCCGCGATTGGCGAGGCCGGCACGATGGCGGTGCTCGATCGTCTGCTGACCAAGTATCCCCAGATCGATCCCGGCCGGGTCTACTTCACAGGGCTGTCCGCGGGCGCCATGAATTCGTTCACCTACGGCGTGAACAATCCGAAGCGCATCGCCGGCGTCGCTGGCCATTCGGCGCCCTTTGGTCCGCCACCGCTGCTCGACGCGGCGACGAAGGCAAGGGCGAGCGGCCAGTACCTGCCCATGTATGCGATTGCCGGCAACCGGGACATGTACAAACCGCTCCCGGTCAACCAGACGCCGCGGTCGTTCTACAACGTCATTCGCGCGTTCGCCTTGCTCAACGACATCACGGTCCCAGACGGCCCGGACCTCGCGGTCAACGACCTATTCGGATTGAGGCTGGACGGACCTGGGTGGAGCCAGCTCGCCGGCCGACGCGCCATGATCGGGACCCTATCGAACAGCAAGGGCGCCATGATCAACCTGGTCGCGCTCGATCCGTATGGACACTGGAACTTCAAGCCGGCGGCCGAGGACATGTGGGCGTTTCTCTCCCGGTTCCGCCGGGACGTGACGAGCGGCGCACTGCAGGTCGACCCGGGCCGTGAAGGACGCTGACGGTGAAAGATGAGCCGATTCGCGCTCGAGTGGCTCGTACCCGGCCAGCCTGATCGACTGACCCACGTCATGCTATTGGACCGAGAACGGCCGGCGCCCTTCGTCGTGGCGGCGGGTCATGGCGCCGACAAGGCACTCGCGCTGCTGAGCCTGTGGCGGACCCTCGTAAAGGGTGCCGAATCAGCGGACGCGGTCAAGTACATCGCGGATGAGTACACGCGTCGCGCCGGCACGGCACCCACAGCATCGGGACAGGGATAGCAATTGATGTGCATGCAGGAGCATGGGCGAGCATCTGACCGCCGACCACACGATCTCGGATCTTCCGGACGATCCGATCCTGTTCGTCCGGAGACTGTTGGCCGCAAACTGGTCGCGTTCACGCGTGCTTGCCGGCCAGTTGCTGTCCTGGAAAAGTGGTGGCTCGCGCGCGTTGCATTCGATGTCGACCTGCGGCCGTCGTGAGGTGATCACATCTGGCGTTACGTCAACGCCGTCGGCCATCACGACAACGATGCTGCATCTGTGCTCGGCACCGTGCAAGGCGCTGCGCTTCGCTCCGCCCGCGCGTACGCGCGGCCTTCGGGCCTTGACGGTGCCTGCGCGCAGACGATCGGCAGGCATTTACGTGATGGCCGTCGAATGTTCTTTCCGTCCGGAACGCATGGCGCATTGATCGATCCGTTGGGGATCTTCAGAAGCGCTCGCGTGTGTTCGATCGTTTCCGGAAACGTGCGCTTCAGCCGCTTGGTGAGGTTCATTTTTCGCGATCTTGATCGTTGACCGCCGTCGCGAGTGGCGCTAGAGCGTTTTTCAGTTGTACTCAGTACGCGGTTATGGTACTCCTCTCGCCGAGGAGGTGGCGATGGCGGCGGCGTACTCGATGGATTTACGCCAGCGCGTCCTGAAGGATGCGCTCGCCGGACGGTCGTCGAAGGATCTGGCCGAGCGATTTCACGTGAGTCGAGCCTGGGTCGACGCCCTGAAGCAACGGTGGCGGGAGACGGGCTCCGTCGCCCCACGCGCGCAGACCAAGTTTCGTCCGCGCGTGCTGGCCGGTCAGGAGACCCGGCTCGCGGCGTTGATCGCGGCACGACCCGATGCCACGCTGGTGGAATTGCGCGACGCCTTGTCGACGACCGCGGGACTGAGCACGCTGTGGCGCGCCATCGAGCGGTTAGGCTTCACCGTCAAAAAAAACCGTACACGCCGACGAACACCGTCGGCCTGACGTAATGGCCGCGCGGCGGCAGTGGCAAACGTGGCAACCGTTGCGCGACATGGCGCAATACGTGTTCCTCGATGAATGCGGGGTGACGACCGATCTGATCCGGCGCTACGGTCGGAGTCCCTGTGGTACGCGGCTGCGCGATCACGCGCCGTTCGGACATTGGGACACCCACACGGTGGTCGCGGCGCTGCGGGTCGAGGGCCTCGGCGCACCCGCCGTCTTCAACGGGCCGATCGACAATCCGAGCTTCCTCGCGTACATCGAGCAGGTCTTGGTCCCAACGCTGCGCCAGGGGGACATCGTCGTCCTCGACAACCTCCCCGTCCACAAACAACCGGAGGTGCGCGCGGCGATCGAAGCCGTCGGGGCCCAGCTCCGGTTTCTGCCGCCCTACCGTCCGGACTTCAATCCAATCGAACTCGCCTTCGCGAAACTGAAGGCCTTCCTGCGTGCGGCACGCCCCCGGACCTTTGATCACGTCTGTGCGTTGATCGCCGCCGCGCTCGATCTGTTTACGTCGACGGAGTGCCGCAACTTCGTGCGGCACTGCGGCTATCGCGTCGCGACAGAATTATGAAAAACGCTCTAGTCTGTTCGCATTCGACGGTGCTGCGACGCACCATCCTCCGCTTTCGGTCACCGACGCGGAGGCAGCCGTTGATCCCGGCGATCGTGGAGGTCAGCGACGACCTCACGTCACAGTCACGTCACAGTTTGGTTTTGCGCGGATCCCCACCTGCCGGTAAACTGTTGATTCCACTCAACCGGAGAGATGGCCGAGTGGTTGAAGGAGCACGCTTGGAAAGCGAAGCGGGCCAGCAGCACCGAGCGATTTCGAACCACCTTAACGCGTACGCGATCAGCGACTTAACCTTCCAAAACGATCACTTGGTGTGACTAGGTAAACCTCGATGTTCTTCGAGGTTTTGACCCCGACGTATCATAGTCCTATCACGATCGTCGCCTTCATTTACTATTAGAGGGTGATGCGCGACTAGAGCTGGCAAGGCCGTGCTCCCGCTCTGACCAGCGAGACATGGGCTCGTTCCCGGTTTGTCGATCACTTCTTGAGATTCCTCGTCCAGTTCTGAACGAGGGTGAGAGGCCTCGTGCCGGCATCGGGTGCGGGCTTGACCACGAGGAAGCGCTGACCGTCGGCGGTGACGTCAAGATACTGCGAGACGTCTCGAAGCGTCGTCGCATCGAATAACAGCCGCGGGGCGCTCGCTTCAAATGACGACTCCAGCTGTACGTCGACGGCCATGAGCTTCCTGTTGGCGTCGGCGTAGAAGAGTTCTCCGCCGTCAGATCGCCACATCGGCGACCAACCGCCGTCGGTCGAGACTCGCGAGCGAGCGACGGAAGGCGGGAAAGGCTGCACATAGATCTCGTTCGATCCCGTTTCGTCCGAGCTGTACGCAATCCATTTTCCGTCCGGTGATATCTGGCCACCTGACTCCTTCGACGGAGTTTTGAGCAGCCGTGTCACTTTCCCGTCTGGCAGCGACAGTTGCCACAAATCCTGCTCGGCGCCTGAGTTGTTCACGATCACAGACTGTCCATCACGCGACCAGGACGTGGCGTGGCTGTCGAAGTCCGATGCGAACACCGCTTCGTCCGTCCCCACGCCGGTGGATCGCTTCCGGTACAAGTTCAATCGTCCGGTGCGGTCGGAGCTGAAGAGGATCCATTCGTCATCCGGGGACCAGAGCGGATCCCAGTCGGCCGCCGGGTCAGTCGTGATTCGGGTTCCTACATGGCGAGCGAGATCGTAGACCCAAATATCTCCCGCGCCGACACCCGACCCGTCGAAGCTGGTGAGCGCAACGCGACGCCCGTCGTGCGACAGCCTCGGCGCGTAGAAGTCGCCGCGGATCGGAAGCGCTTCGATTTCACGGCCGCTCCGATCGAGCCAGGCGAGCTGGAACAACGCCCGCGGGGCGTAGACGAGGATGCCAGTCTCCGACACAGAAAATGGTCCCGGCGTCAACGCGACTGCAATCGCGTTGCCTTTGAGGCGTAGCCGCGTTTCATCGAAAGGTGCGGCCATCACTGTGCCTTCCTGCACGAACAACAGCCGTCCCGCTGCGACGAACACCTTGGACACCGGTGTGGTGATGCCGGTCGTTCTGACGATCAGCGTTGTCGCTTTCGAGTCGAGCGATGCGGCGTAGATCCCACGCATGCTTGGGTTACTGTTCGATGTGTTCCGGAAAAGCAAGTGGCGACCGTCCGGGAGAAAGGTCGGATGGACATGACCCCCATCCCCCCTGGGTTGATCCAGCTCGGTCACGGGAAAGGGATCGCCACCGGCTGCCGAAATGCCCCGAAGAGGATTCCCGCTGCTGCCAAATACGACGATTCCGTCACGGCTCCATGTGCCTTGGCCGCTACACGGAGAACAGAGTTTCTGTGGCGGCGTGCTGCCAGAGGAATCGATCTTGTAGAGCGTGTTGCCAGAAAAAAACCCGAGCGTCTGACCGTCCGGCGACCAGAACGGAAATCGGGCTCCCTCGGTTCCCGGCAAACGCTGCGCGGAGGGTCTGCTCAGGGAACGGACCCAGAGCACCTCTTTTGCCTCGTCCGCGATCCTTGCGACGTAGGCGAGATCTCGCCCGTCAGAGGAGATGGCCATCCCACACTCCAGGCAGAAGACAGCGCTCTCGGCCGGCAGGAGATTGGAATAGATCACCGACGGTGGCTCACGCCGTACAGCGACAGCGGCAGCCACAACGAGGCAGATTGCGCTGACCGTACCGGCGATGAGCCACAGCACACGTCGGAGCGCGCCACGTCCGTTCGCTGCAGGTAACGTTTGAGCATCGCCGGACTCGAGCAGACCGCGCAGCTGAAAGGCGAGATCCTGCGCCGATTGAAAGCGCGCCTCGGGTTGCTTCTCGAGACAATGCGCGACGATCCGACGCAGGGCGCCGTTGTCCGAGGACAGCTCCGGCGGTTCGTCGTTGAGAATCGCCGTCAGTGTCTCCGCGATCGTCGGGCGCTCGAACGCCAGCCGGCCACCCGTCATCTCGAAGAGCACGCAACCCAGGGAGAAGATGTCACTGCGCGCATCCACTTCCGCGCCCGATACCTGCTCAGGTGACATGTACCCCGCGGTTCCGAGGATCACGCCGGGTATGGTCTGCTCGTTCGCGTGCGAATCGACGGCGTTCGGCATTTTCGCCAGACCGAAGTCTAGGACTTTCACGTGGGCGGCGGTCGTGATGAAGATGTTCTCGGGCTTGAGATCGCGGTGCACGATGCCCCTGGCATGGGCGGCGGCAAGACCGTCCGCGATCGCCGCGCCCATCTGCATCGCCTTGCGCGAGGGCAGCGCGCCGCGCACCAGCCGCGCGCGCAGCGTCTCGCCGTCGAGGAGTTCCATGACAGCGTACACACGGCCGTCCGCTTCGCCGACGTCGTAGAGGGCTCGGATATTGGGATGCGACAGGGCAGCTACTGCTTGTGCTTCCCGATGGAATCGTTTCCGCGCGGTGTCGCTCTCTATGGCGAGAGCGGGAAGCACCTTCACCGCGACGTCACGGGCGAGCCGCGAATCGCGGGCGCGGTAAACTTCTCCCATTCCACCAGAGCCGATCCGCGAAACGATGTCGTAGCAACCCAACCTGGTGCCCACGAGCGTTTCCGCGCGTTCTTGGGCCAGCAACTTCGCCGCGTCTGAGATCGCCCCCACGTTGAGGAACTGTCCCGCTGCGGCATTGCTCGCGAGCAGCGATTCCAGTTCCCCGCGAAGCGCGTGATCGTCTCCGCAGGCGTCCCGCAGAAAGCCCGCACGCGCCTCCGCCGGCAGCTCAGATGCCGCTGAGTAAAGCCTGCCGATTCGTTCCCACCGATCGGGTGTCACGTCACGCATCCCGAGTGAGTTCCCGATACAACCACGCACGAGCCAGACCCCAATCGTTTCGGACCGTTCGTGGCGAGATGCTGAGGACCTCGGCCACTTCTTCTTCTGTGAGGCCACCGAAGTAGCGCAACTCTACGACCCGGCTTTGCCGAGGGCTGAGAGCCGCGAGCCGTTCGAGGGCCTCGTCTAGTGCGAGCAGGTCGGTGCCTCGCTCCGGCACCGAGACCATCACGGCGTCGAGAGACACCGGCTGCGCGCCTCCCCCACGTTTGAGGTTCTGTCTGGCACGCGCGAAATCAACCAGGATATGGCGCATCACTTGTGCGGAAACGCCGAAAAAATGCGCGCGGTTCTGCCACTGCACTCCCCGTGCGTCGACCAGCCGCAGGTACGCCTCATTAATCAGAGCGGAGGTCTGAAGCGTGTGGCCCGGGCGCTCTCGACGCATGTAGCGTGCTGCGAGCCGGCGAAGCTCGTCGTACACAATGGGAGTCAGTTGCTCCAGTGCTGCGGTGTCGCCGTGGCGCCAGGCCTGGAGCAATCGCGTCACGTCGCCTGGCGTGTCGCCCATCTCACCTCCCGCTGCCGCTTTTTTCCGCCGATCCCGCTTTACCCAGTGGAGGCCGTCCCATGGAAGCCCAACATAGATCATCACGACATCGCGCGCGGTACCTGATTGTAGCGGCACTTATCGTGGCGGGAACCTCGATGTCAGCGCGCGTTTCGAGACGGGCCGATGACAATCTGACCGTTCACGCGTTGTTCAACCTGTCGGCGCCGACCGGAAGTCCATTCCCCAGCGATCGATTCACGATCGCCGACACGGATCAGAATACCGCCCGTCGCATTGCCCTGCCGATCCCCTCGGACTGCGTCGCCAATCGATCGGATTGCGACGACATCACGGTGCTCAACCAGCTCGACGGCTTCAACGTCCAGCCGCGCCTGTCGATCCCGTTTGACGGCGACGTCGACGTGCGGTCAATCACCAGCGATACGGTGTTCCTCGTCAAGCTGATCTGCGGCCACGACGACGACGCCTGTGACGCCGGCCCCGCGGCGCCGCGAATTGGCGTCAATCAAATCGTCTGGGATACCTTCACCCGCACGCTGCACGTCGAATCGGACGCGTTGCTCGACCAGCATTCCCGATACGCGCTCATCGTGACGACGGCGGTTTGCGACGGATACGGGTCACCTGTAGAGGCCACGCCTGCGTTCCGCAGGTTCCGGCAGACGGTAACCGGCGTCTACAAAGACGACATCCTCGATGCGGTGCACGCTGCGCGACGTGCTGGAGTCGACGAGGACCAAATCGCCGTTGCTAGCGTGTTCACAACGCAGAGCACCACGGCGGTCATGGAAAAGATCCGCGATCAGATCCGGCGCGAAACGCCCGCTCGCGCCCAGTTCACGATCGGTCCCGGAAAAAGTCGGCTCGTCTTTCCGTTCAGCGATGTCGTCAGCGTGACATGGACGCAGCAGACCCGGACGACACCGAGCTTCGCGACGGTGACATTCGACTTGGCGCAATTGCGATCGATTCCCGGCGCCGTGGGGTATCTGGCGTTCGGCAAGTACGTGGCGCCGGAGTATCGAACGAGCGCGGGAGTCATTCCACCTGTCGCCACGCGAACCGGATCACCCGCGGTGCAGGGTACGAGCGACATCTATTTCAATGTCGTGCTGCCGGCGGGAACGCCGCCTCCCGGCGGGTGGCCGATCGCCATCGTCGGTCACGGCGGCGATGGCAGCAAGGAGAACCTGACGATCGACACTACCGGTAGAATCGCAGCGGTTCTCGCACAACGTGGCGTCGCGACCATCGGCATCAATATCGCCGGTCACGGATTCGGTCCGCTCGGCACGTTGACCGTGAACCGCAGTTCGGGAGCGTCGGTAACGTTCACGTCCGGTGGACGCGGCGTGGATCAGAACGGGGACGGCGTTATCGGCACGCGTGAGGGGCTGGAGTCCACTTCGCCTGCGAGCGTACTGAACGACACCGACGGGCTTCGACAAACGGTCGCCGATCTGATGCAACTCGTCCGCGTCATCGACGTCGGCGTCGACGTCGATGGCGACGGCATACCTGATCTCGATCCGTCGCGTATCTATTTCGTGGGGCAGTCGCTGGGCGCGATGATTGGCACGGACTTCCTTGCGCTCGATTCACTCGTGCGAGCCGCCACGCTCACCGGCGTCGGCGGACCGCGGACGTCGACGGTGCTGAACGCCGTCGGCGGCCGGGCGGGTTTTGGTAATATTCTCGCCTCGCGGACGCCTTCGCTGATCAATGCGCCGGGTGTCGTCCGTCTCGACGGGGTCGCCGTACCGCTTCCGCCGCTGTTCAACGAGAACCTGCCACTTCGCGACGACGCACCGCTCGAGGTCGGTCTTGCCGACGGGACCACCGCCCTCATCCAGTCGCCGGTGGTCAATACAGTCGCTGGTGCGATGGACATTCAGGAGTATCTCGAACGCGTGGAATGGGCGGGGCAGGGGGCAAATCCCGTGGCGTACGCTCCGTATCTGAGGAAAGCTCCGTTCAGCGGCTCAGTTAAGCCGGTGATCGTGCAGTTCGCGACAGGCGATCGTTTCGTGCCGAATCCGTCCACCACGGCATTGCTGCGCGCCGGCGATCTTGCTGATCGCGCGACCTACTATCGACACGATCTTGCCTCGGTCGAGAATCCGGCACTGCCGAAGCCCGCGCATGGGTTCATGGTCAACACTCCCGCGTTTGGCGACATCTCGCGCGGAGCGCAAGAACAGATTGCGGTGTTCCTGGCCAGCGACGGCGTTGTGGTGATTCACCCCCAACCAGTGCGCTTGTTTGAAGTGCCGATTGCAGGATCGCTACCGGAGGCGCTGAACTTCATCCGCTAGACGATGTTCAACGGAGTCCCAGATTCCAGGCGGTGTCGGATCCCGCGGGCTGGTCAGATTGAGTTGGCCGGCCCGCGCTCACCGTGCCTTTCGCAACTCCTTGCATTGATTCGGATCGGATTGCATCTTATGAGACCAAGATGGATTGCGGGTCCGAGACCAGCTCTACCAACTCGGCGCGAGTGATCGCCGCAGATTAGGAGGTCTATCACAATTCCCGCGACGTGTTTCCGCTGCGTGGC
>DASPXV010000098.1:0-9816 GCA_035637115.1 Vicinamibacterales bacterium | reverse complement strand
AGAATACGGGCTGTATACAGCAAGCGGAATGCCTACAGGCCGACCCCGAGGATCTGTCCGCGCAGGAGCGCGTCCTTCATGAGCCGGCTGCCGCAATCGAGGTGCTCTTCCATGCGGAGCCGCGAGGCGTGCGGGTCGGCGCTCGCAATCGCGTCGACAATCTGCAGGTGCGCTTCGGTGGCGGTCTCGGTGAACTTGCCGAAGTTCACGCCGAGCGACATGAAGCGATCGACCTGCGCGAGGCAGCGTTCGATCAACTCGAGTGCGAGGCCGTTGCGGGCGCAGCGCGCGATGGCGAGATGGAACTGGACGTTCGCGGTCTCGGACTGACGGTAATCCTGCGACGCCCCGATCGGCACCATCGCCAGCCGGCGTAGTTGATCGACGTCCTCCGGCCTCGCGAGTTGGGCGGCGCGCGCAGCCGCGGCTCCCTCGAGCAGGCGCCTGACGTCGAACGTGTCGTGGATCTGCTGCACCGTCACGCGCGCCACGAAGTAGCCGTGGCCGACCACGCGATCGAGATAGCCTTCCTGCCAGAGGCGCGCGAGCCCCTCGCGGATCGGCGTGCGGCTCATGCCGTGCTCGGTCGCGAGGCCGACTTCGGACAGCGAGGCGCCCGGGCGATATCGCCCTTCGACGATTCCCGCTTTGAGATTCCGGTACGCGCGCTCGACGTGCGGCGCGGACGGAACGTCCGGCGGCGGGACCTCGGCCTTCGGTGCGCGGCGCGCGGCGCGTGGCTTCACGGCGCCGAGTATACTCATCGGATCCAACCGGCCGCAAGCGGCTCCTGTGTTATCCTGATTCCGCCTCAACCCAGCAGGCTCACCCGCGGCTCTTTCCATCAACCATCCGGGGCGGGAACGATTTTTTATGCGCACGCATTTGTTGGCGGTCAGCCTCTGTCTGTTTGGTGGTTTGCTGGCGGCATCGCCCGCCGAGGCCCAGTACGGCGCGCGACGCTCGTCGTCCAACCGTGCAACCGGCGAGACCTATCACGTCGAAGCGGCCGGCACGATCTGGAACCCATCGCCCGACATCATCATTTCAAGCGAAGGCCTCGGCCAGCTTGGCGACAACATCGATTTCGTCAATACACTCGGCATCGAGCAGAAGAAGTTCAAACAGCTGAAACTGGTGCTGCGCCCCGGGACGAAGCACAAGTTCCGATTCGAGTACACGCCGATCAGTTACATGGTGGCGCAGAAGACGGTCCCCACGACGTTCGTGTTCAACGGACAACGGTTCAACGTCGGGATCCCGGTCGCGACCGATGTGACCTGGAAAGCCTATCGCTTCGGCTACGAGTGGGATTTCGTCTACAAGGATCGCGGTTTCGCCGGCGTGGTCGTCGAAACGAAGTACACCGATATCACCGCCACGCTGACGTCCGCGGCGGTGGGCGCCGAGCAGTTCACGTCGGCGCACGCGCCGATTCCGGCCGTCGGCTTCATCGGCCGCGGCTATGTCGTGCCGAACATCTCGATCACGGGAGAGTTCACGTTCTTCAAGCTGCCGGACAAGGCGCTGAACAGCGACGACTACTCCGGGAAGTACTACGATTTCGACTTGTACGGCACCGTCAATTTCAACGAGAACCTGGGCGCGCAGCTCGGTTATCGATCGTTCGACGTGTTCTACAAGGTGAAGCAGGACACCGGCACGCTCAAGCTGAAGGGCCTGTACTTCGGCGGCGTCGCCAGGTTCTAGCCGCCCATCCTCACGAAGACGCCGAGGAACCGCGTATCGCGGCTGCCGGCGTTCACTTCAGACGGGCGGAAGCCCGCGGACGATCGAATCCGCACGAGCGCGGCGCCTGCGGACGCATCGATCGGGAGATCGATGCGTCGTTCCTCTCCCGGCTTCAGCGCGATCTCCTCGCGCCATCTCCCCGATTCCAGCGTGATCGCGTTGTCGGCGGCGCCGCTGTGCAGGATCACCGCGACCGGCCCTGGAGCGTCCGGCCTGACCACCACGCGCGTCTCGCGCGCGCCCGCCACCCAGAATCCTGACGGCTCGGGCAACGCACGATCGTCGAGAAAGTACGTGACGGTCGAATTGTAGCGGACCGCCCGGCGAGCGGTGTCCCTCGACAGGCGTGCGACCCCGCGAGAGACGGGCCGAAGCTCGACTGATTCGAGTTGTGCGCGCGCGCCTTCATCGGCGCGGACGAGCAGCGCGCGCACGTTGATGGGCAAATCGAGCCGCACGCCACTCTCGAACGTCGCGATCGGCTGCGTGACGATGGCGAACTGATCGTTGCCGACTCCGACCATCAGCCACCCTTCGCCACCGCGCCGTCGCACCGACATTACGTACGAGCCTGCGGGCACGGCGGGAAACGCCACGAGTGGCGCGTTCGCCCTGCCGGCGCGGCCCCGCCGCACCGGAATCTCCATTCGCATTCCCCACGCGTCCTCCGCCGAGAGGCGTCGGAGCGGTGAGAGGCTGACGGCCGCCACGTGGCCATCGGCAAGCCGGCGGAGCACGTCCATCTGCGCTGACGTGGCGGTGATCGGCGGACTTCCGTGCATCGTCCAATTAATCGCAAGCGCCGCCGTCACACCCGCGGCGAATGCGATCGTCACGGTCGCGGCGATAGTGGGCCATGGGTGCCATGCGCGAGTGCGCCACAGCGTGAACGCGGCCGCCGCCCCCAGGCAGACGATCCAGATCGCGGTCGCGGCAAAGCCCGCGCGCGCCGCGTTCGCGCGCGAGACCAAGCCGGCCGGATCCGGCTGCACGGGCTGCGGTACGAAGGCGGGAAAGGCCGCCGGCAGATCCACGGCGTGATTCGCCCACTCGAGCCACGGCGCCGCCGTCAGTCCTGCCTCGTTGCGCGTGTGGTAACCAAGGCGTCCGCCGCCGGCGCCCGCCATCACGATCGACAGCCAGGCGCTGACGACGAGCATCGCGAGCATGACCGCGCGCAGGGCGCGCGGCGACGCCGCCCACGCGCATGCTGCCGGGATCGCCAGCGGCAGGATGAGCGGCACGAGGAAACGTGCCGGCCCGCTCATGCCCGCCCACCACATCGCAAAGGTCGCGACCGCCAGCAGGTACGGCAGCGCCATGACGAGCCAGTCCATCGCGAGCCGGCGTGCGCGAATGAAACCGGCAACGCCGACCATCAGGACGGGCGCCGCGGCGAACAAGCCGAATCCCTGGTCGAAGAGCAGCCCACCGAGACCGTCAGGGAAGAATGCGAGCGAGTTCTGTGTGCCGGGCCCGTACGGCGCCGACGGATCGGGTGTGCCATAGATCACGGTGAAGAAGAAAAGCCACGCAACCGCACTGACGGCAGGCGCGAACAGGAACGCCGCGGCCTTCGCGAGCGGATTCGGTACGCGCGCGATGCGCACAAGCACGAGTCCACCAAGCGTTCCAGCCAGGACCGCAAAGCGTGTGTGCATCCACGGCAGCAGCGCAAGCGCGACGCCGTGCAGCATCCACGGCGTCCACGACTGCATCGATGAAGTCGGGTTCGCCGACTCGTGCTCGGCGCGAAGCAGGGCCCAGAATCCTGTGAGCACGACGATCGCGGCGGGACCGTCGGGAAAGACCGTGTAGCTCTCCAGAAGAAACGGCGCAGAGAAAGTGACGGTGGCCCAGCCGAACCACGCTGCCGACGCGCTGCCGGTCACCCGCCACGCGAGCCACCAGGCGAGCGCGCATCCCGCCGCCGACAGCAGGATCAGGAATACGACGACGCCGTGGTAGCCGCCGATTGCGAAGGCGGGCAGCACGAGTGCGGGGACGCCGGGCGCGTGGATGGAGTAGAGCCCGCCCTTCTGTCCGCGCCGCACGGCATCCGGAGCAAGATCGCCGACGAAATACGCGCGGTAGTCGCCGCGCTGGTGGTTGTTCTCGATCTTCAGATCGCCGTCACGCAGCAGGCTCTGCGTGATGACGAGGTAGTGCGGTTCATCGCCGCCGGGAAGCGAAGGAGAGGCGCCCCAGGCCGCGAGGGAGAAGATCGCGAATGACAGCGCGCCGGCGAGAACCGGGAGCCGCGCCGCGGGCCCGTAGAACGTCACACCGTAAACTCCCTCGTTCCACACTGAGAGGAGCGCGACGCCGACGCCGATCCAGATAAGCGTGCTCAGCGCGCCCGTCCACGCGAGGAAGGGGGCAGGCACGGGAAACGGCAGCCACGGCAGGAGCACGAAAACCAGCGGCGCTGTCGCGAAGATGATGTCGCGCGTGCGATGCGCACCCCAGCCGGCGGCGGCGGCCAGGAGGCCCGCAGCGACCGCGAGCAGCACGTGAAGCGCGTCGACCGGTACAACGCCGATCCGCGCCGCCTGCTCTGGACCGCCGAAGGCAATCGTTCCGAACGAAAGGAACGCGACGAGAGCGGTCCACGCACCGGCCAGGAGAGGGACGAAACGATTTGTCGAGACCGGCGCTACAATGACCGCAATTCTACATGGGGGAAGCGTCCGGCACCATCGCGCGCGCGCGCGAACTCCTGCTCGTGTCCGCGGCCGGACTTGCCCTTGCGATCCTGATGACGTGGCCGCTTGCCACGGACCTGGGCCACCTCGGACGCACGCTGCCCACCGACGCAGACGGGCAGTACAGCATCTGGAACATTTCGTGGGTCGCGCGGACGATCGTCGCGGATCCGCTTCATCTCTTCGACGCCAACATCTTTCATCCGCACAAGCTCACGCTCGCTTATTCGGAAGCGAACATCCTGCCGGGGATCATCGGCGTCCCGGCGTACTGGCTGTCCCGCAATCCGTGGCTCACGCTGAATGTCGTCCTGCTTTTCGGTTTCGCGTCCGCCTATCTCTGCGCGTATTTGCTGCTGCGCTATCTCACTGGAGACGCGCGAGCGGCCGCCGCCGGCGCAATCCTTTACGCGTTCTGTCCCTACGTCTTCTCGCACCTGTCGCACATCCAGCTGCTCATGACGGGTGGGGTTCCGCTTTCGATGCTGATGCTGCATCGGCTGGCGGATCACGTCTTCCGCCTAAAGGCGGAAGCTACACAGAATCCATCCGGAGTCACACACAATCCATCTGTAGCTTCCGGCTTTAGCCGGAAGATCTGGTTCCGCGGAATTTCGCTGGGACTCGCGCTCGCGGCACAGGCGCTGTCGTGCGCGTACTACGGCATTTTCGCGGTGCTGATGGTCGGCTACGGCGCACTGCTGCTCGCACACACGCGCCGACTCTGGAAGTCTGCGGCGTACTGGACGGCGATCGCGACGGGGGCGGCGACATCTCTCGTTCTCGTGCTGCCCGTGTTCATACCGTTCCGGATGGTGCAGGCGGAGAGCGGATTCGGGCGCACGGTCGCCGATACCGCGCGGTGGGCCGCTCGCCCGCATGGCTATCTCGTGTCCTCCGCGAATGCGCACCGCTGGCTCCTCGACATCGCGAGACGATTCGGACCGTGGGACGAGGTCCTCTTTCCTGGAATCCTCGCGGTCGTCCTCGGGATTGCGGGAATTGTCATTGCCGTGCGCGGGAAAGGTCGCGACCGCGAAACGACGCTTCTGTATGGAACGCTTGGTGTGCTCGCGCTCTGGGCGTCGTTCGGACCGGCGGCCGGGCTGTACCGCGTGCTGTTCTACCTGCCGGCGTTTTCTTTTCTTCGCGCTCCGTCGAGGCTGGGACTCGTCGTGGTCCTCTGCCTCGCGGTATTCGCTGCCTTCACGCTACGCCTGCTGATCGATGCCGCGGGCGCACGCCGGCGCACGCTCGCGATGGGGATCGCCATCGCGCTCGCGGTTGCGGACCTCATCATCGTTCCGTTGAGGTGGTATCGCGCGCCCGAAGTGCCGGCGGGATATGGGGTGCTCGCGTCGAGACCACGCGCGGCGCTCGCGGAGTTCCCGTTCTACGGCGAGCGGATCGCCTTCCCGCTGCACGCGCAGTACATGCTCTTCTCCACGTCCCACTGGATGCCGATGGTCAACGGCTACAGCGACGTCATCCCGCAAGATTTCCGCGAAGCCGCCGTCGTGCTGGATTCCTTTCCGTCAGACGACGCGTTCATCGTGCTCGCGAAGCGGCGCGTGCGCTACGTGGCCGTGCATTGGGACATGTTCGCGGGACGCGACGCCGAGATCCGCGCCAGGCTGACGAAATACCTGCCGAATCTGCGCGTGCTTTCGGACGACAATCGGATGACGCTGTACGAAGTCGTGAGGTATCCGTAAATCGGCGTCCAACCTTCCGCTCACGCGTGCCAACGGGACCGTGAGCTTCGGTTGGCAAGCCGCGCGAAGGTTGTCCACCGTAGCTTGAGCGAAGGCGGACCGCACCTCCGACCTTCTACTTCCGTCTTTTCTTCTTGGCCGGCGTCTTCTTCTTCTTGACGGGAGCCTTCTTTGCCGTCGATCGGTTCGCCGCCGCGGACACCTTTGCCGCCGTCGTCGGCGCGATCGTCGGCTTCGGCCGCGGCCGTCCTTCCCCCTCGCCATACAGGTGGCGGTAATCCTCCGCGGTGCCGAGAATCCTCTTTACGTAATTCTGGGTCTCGGGAAACGGAATGTCGTCGATGAACTCGTCTTCGTCCATCCCGGGGCGCTCCGCCTTCCACCGCACGACGCGGTTTTCGCCGGCGTTGTAGCTCGCGAGCGCGTAATAGACGCCGCCGAACTGCTGGGCGAGCCGTTTGAAATACAGCGTCCCCAGACGAACGTTGGTTTCGCCATTCGTGAGCATCGACGTCGAGAAACGCCGGATGCCCAGCGCGGTCGCGAGCCTCCGGCCCGTGCTCGGCAAGATCTGCATCAGACCCCACGCGTTCGCGCTGGAGTGCGCCGCCGGATCGAACGTGGACTCCTGCGCGATGAGCGCGGCGACGACGTACGGATCGAGCTCGTAGATTGCGGCGTTGCGCTTGATGGCGTCCCAGTACGTCAGCGGGAAAATGATCTGCAGGATCTCGGCAGGAAGCGCTTCCCCTCCGGCCATCAGGAACTGCGGATAGGCGCGGCGCATGACGCTGATCGCGCGGCGCAGTTCTCCTTTCTGGTGATAGATCCACGCCTGTGTCGCTTCGACAGCCGGGGACGTGCCCCACGCCTTCTGCGCGTACCGCAACTCGTCCAGCGCATCGTCATACAGCCCCGCCGCGAGCAGGCGGCGGATCAGCAATGCGGTTGGTGGCGGAGCGGGGATTCCCTGCGCGGCGGCGTTCTGCACTCCGGCGGGAACGACCGCGGCGCGCGCCGTTGACACGGTGTTGACCGCTTTCTCCACTGGAAGACGGCGCGCGGCGAGCCGACCGTAATACGAGTTCAGGTAATCGGCGTGGATCAACCGCATGCGCGCGTCAGCGGGCTCGCGCTGTCCCAGTTTCTCGCGCGCGCGCGCCGACCAGTACAGCCAGGGGGGACGATAGTCCGAGCGTGGAAACGCGGCGGCAGCGGCTTCGAACACACGCGCCGTCTCGGCATAGTTACCGGTCGTGTACGCCCACCAGCCGTACTTCCAGGCGGCGCGCTCGCCATGGGGGCCGGCCGGAAACTTCTCGAACAACTCGCGGAACGCCTGTGCGGCGAGGTCGTCCTGGTTGGTGATGATGTAGTGGGTGCCGAGATTATTGAGCGCCTCGCCCGCCCAGGAGCTATCCGGGAATTCGTTCACGAGCGCGCGCGTGAGCTCGACGGCCTGGTCGGCATCGCCGAGGGCACGAAGCGCGCTCAGATAGAAGAACTTCGCCTCTGCATGCCGCGACGAGCGTTCGAGGTACGGCCGGACACCATCGCGCGCGAACGCGTAGCGTTTGAGGAAGTAGTCGCTCTCGGCGATCCGCAGGTCGATCACTTCGCGATCGTCACCGCTCGCCTGCTTCTGGATCTCGAGCAGCGCCGAGCGCGCGTCCGTGTATCGCTTGGCGCCGAACAGGATCAGCGCGCGGCCAAGATCGAGCTTGTAATCCTTGCGGACGATCAGATCCTGGAGCGATCCGAGCGTGGTTTGCGCTGCAGCCGCCGCGTCGGTGAGAGGAAATTCGTAGTAGATCCGGAGATAGGCTTCCGCGGCGCGAGCGCGGTTGCCCGCAGCCAGCGAGGCGCGCGCGAGGCGCGCAAGGCCGTCTTCAGGCGCGACCGCCTTGTGGGTCGAGAGCTTCTCGTAGATCTCGGCGGCTGCGGCATGATCGGCGCGGCTCTCCGCCGCTTCAGCCTTGCCGAGCATCGCCGCGACGGACAGATAGCCTTCGGGCTTGCGCGCCAGCACGGCGTCGAACGCTTTGTCCGCCTCCGACGCGTTCAGGAGCCGCAACTGCGCAGCGCCGATATAGTACTGCGCGTAGATCTCGAGCGGACCGCCGGCGGCGAGTGCGTGGCGTGCGTGCGACAGCGCGGACGGATAGTTACCGGCTGCGTACGCCGCGGCGGCATCGGCGAGGGCGGGATTGCGCGCGGTGACGTCGGACGGACGCGGCGCGAACCAGTAGTCCTCGATGTTCTGCGGAAGCGCAGCATGAATCGTCGGCTGAAGCGGCGTCTCCGGCGGCGGTTGTGGCAGCGCCTGCGCCTGCCAGCTGCTCACGGCCAGCAGGAGGACGAATATCGACGGCATTACGTGTTCCCGAGGAGGGCCGGATCGCCGTCTGCGAGCGTCTGCACCAACTCCTGCTGGAAATACGCATGGCGCGCGCCAATCGATGGCGGCACGCGCTCTTCGTAGAGACGGCGCGCGCGATCGATCTCCGTCCCGAGCCGCTGCAGCAGGTCGCGCTGCTGGCGGCCCGCGCGCACGGCGGGCTCGTTGTACAGCTTGATCTCGGAGACGAGCAGACGCGCGAATCGACGCGCCGCCTGCTCATCGCTGGCGGAATCGCCGTTCCCCGTGAGGTCGGCGGGAACGCCGCGGAGCACGTCGAGCGTGCGCATCGCGGTGCGAAGCGCGACCACCGTGGACGCGTGGCGCGCGAGAGACTCGACCATCTCGAAGGACGCGGCGGCTGACTGCGCCGGATCACCGGAATCAACGTACAAAACCGCGACGGCGCGGCCGCCGATCATGACAGGCACCGCGAGGCCGCTTCGATCCGCGGAGGCGCGGGCGAACGGTGGCGAAGGCAGGTCCGCGGACGTCCGTATTCCTTGTCCCGCCTGGATGGCGCGCGCGAGGAGGTCTCGTCCCCCGATCGATGATTCGACGCTGCGGATATCCACTTCGGGAATGCCGCTCGACTTCCATGACTTGAGCCGGTCGCCATCGATGACGAACAGCGCGGAGCGACCGGCGATGGAACCAGCGTGCGCGACAAGCGCGTCCAGCGCCTGGCTCAATGTCCGCGTGTCATCCAGCTCGCGAACGGCTGCGGAAACTCGTGAGGGATCGACGGCAGGTGCAGCGGGTACCGCGAGAGATGCGGCCTTGGCGCGCTGTTTTTCAGCGTCAATCTCTGCCCTCGCGCGCTGCCGTTCCTTCTCGATCTCCCCTTTCGCGCGATCGAGCTCCGCTTTCGCGTGATCGAGCTCCCCTTTCGCGCGTTCGAGCTCTCCGCTCGCATGTTCGCGCTCTCCGTTTGCACGTTCGAGCTCTCCGTTCGCGCGATCGAGCTCCGCTTTCGCGTGATCGAGCTCCCCTTTCGCGCGTTCGAGCTCTCCGTTCGCATGTTCGCGCTCTCCGTTTGCACGTTCGAGCTCTCCGTTCGCACGTTCGAGCTCCCCTTTCGTGCGCTCGAGCTCTCCGTTCGCATGTTCGCGCGCTCCGTTCGCGCGTTCGAGCTCTCCGTTCGCGCGTTCGAGCTCTCCTTTCGCGCGTTCGAGCTCCCCTTTCGCCCGTTCGCGCTCGGCATCGAGCTCGTTCTGCGCGCGGCGGCGCTCCGATTCTTTTTCCA
>DASPXV010000097.1:0-9507 GCA_035637115.1 Vicinamibacterales bacterium | reverse complement strand
GATCGGCGCAGCAGCCGCCGGACGCTCTCCGGCGTTTCCGCAGGCAACGCGAGCCAGTCGGGCTCGCGGCTCAGGATCGCCCCCACCGCCTCGAAGACCGTCTCCCCGGAAAACGCGAGCCGCCCGGTCAACATCTCGTACAGGACACACCCGAACGCCCAGATGTCAGTACGCTTGTCGACTGGCTTGCCGCGCGCCTGCTCCGGACTCATGTACGCAGCCGTCCCGAGGATGGCGCCTTCGCGCGTGCCTCCGAAGGTGACGGTCGGCGAAGCCGAGAGGTCCTGGCCTGATCGGTCGCCCTCCGTCGCCTTCGCGAGACCAAAGTCCAGGACCTTCACGGCCTCGTCGGGCGTGATCTTGATGTTGGCCGGCTTAAGATCGCGATGGATGATTCCGCATTCGTGCGCGGCTTCGAGCGCCCCCGCGATCTGCAGGGCGATCTTCAGTGCGTCGTCGACGCCGAGGCCGCGTCTTGCTGCATTTGGGGACGCGATCCGCTCAGCCAGCGTTTCGCCCTCGACCAGCTCCATCGCGAGGAAGTGCCGGCCAGACGATTCCTCCATCCCGAACAGCGCTGCAATATGCGGGTGGTTCAGTGACGCGAGTACTTTCGCTTCACGCTCGAACCGCGCGATGCGGTCGGGGTGAGTCGCCACGGCCTCGGGGAGCACCTTGATTGCGACGCTGCGTCCGAGCTTCGTGTCGCGTGCGCGATAGACTTCGCCCATGCCGCCTGCGCCAAGCGGCGAGATGATCTCGTACTGGCCGAGGTATGTACCAGCGGACAGAGGCATGAGGAGACGCTGATTCTAGAGACTCGTCGAGCCCTGTCAAGCAGCTAACGCAATCCCGGATTCGGCGGACACTGGACGGCCGGATATCATAAGGAGCGCGCGGCTGAAAGCCGAGTCGCATCCGGCCCGCGCGGCCACTTCCGTCAGGCCCAGCCGTGTATTGCGTAAACGGCCATTCTATTCGCGCGCACCGCGAGCCGCTATTCGAACCGCTGCCCAACCGCTGTCGAGCAACCGGTTCTGTAATCGGTGCCATCGGCCTTGTAGAACTCGTTGGTGCCGGACGAGGTGAAGTGTGCGGCGTCGACCAGCTCGATCGTGTGAGTCACCTCCTGCCAGCCGGCGAAGAAGCCGGGGGAGACCGGCGGATTCGGCGGCGTGTCGAAGAGGATTAACGCGATCATTCGTTGGAGGTAGGTCTGCCGGGCCTGCTGAGTCCAAGTCCCGTGTCCGGCCGAGCGCTGGCCGATCGCGAACGCGGGGCTGGCGGTGCTCTCGCTCAGCGTTCCGCCGCGATGGAACGTGACCAGCGAGGTGAACGATACGCGCGGCGCGCCGGTCGCGCAGTCCCGGGATGTCACCTGCACGATCCAGGTGCCGCCGAGTCCTGACGCGGATTGGGCCGACTGAGCGATGGCGGTGCGGCTTGACGTCGGGACAAGCGTGCCCCCCAGGGCGAGCGCAATCGCGATGGCCACCCCGCCACAAAGTTTTGAATACTTCCAGCTCATGGGTTTCCTCCCGCCGACGATTACGCCAGCTCAGCGATGACGCCGGGCTTCCTGCTCGGCGCGGGTGCCATCCTGCGACCGGACGCCCCGCCCGGCCAGAGAGGATTGCTGGAGAATCTCTGGAGTTTTTCTGGAGCGGCAACTCGCAGAGGGTGGCGGGCTTATGGCATTCTACGCGTGCGTCTGGACGATGCGATGTCGGATTCCCGGGAGACGTTTCGCTTTCGCGATTTCGAGCTCGACATTGCGGCGTACGAGCTGCGCCGCCATGGCCGATCGGTTCGCCTCGAGCGACAGCCGATGGACGTGCTCATTCTGCTCGTCGAACGTCGCGGACTCCTCGTCTCTCGCGCCGACATCGTCAAGCGCTTGTGGAGCGATGACGTGTTCGTGGACGTCGAGACGGGCGTTCACACCGCCATTCGCAAGATCCGTCAGGCGCTGCGGGATTCACCGCAGGAGCCGATGTTCGTCGAGACGGTGTCCGGAAAAGGCTATCGTTTCGTCGCGCCCGTCGCCGTGGTGCCCGCCAACCGGGAATCGAGCGTCCCCGCGGCGCGGCGGGTGACGCTCGCACTCCTTCCCTTTGAAAACCTCGGAAGCGATCCCGAACGCGAATACTTGGCGGCCGGCCTTACGGACGAGACCAGCGCGTCGCTGGCGCAGATCGATCCCGGTCGGCTCAGCGTAAAGGGCCGAACGCTGCGGTACAAAGGCACGACGAAGACCGCTGCCGAGATCGGCCGGGAACTCTCCGTCGAATACCTCGTCGAGAGCTCGCTTCGCGCGGAGGCCGATCGGCTCCGCGTGACCGTCAAGCTGATTCGGGTGAGCGATCAGGAGTACGTGTGGTCGCACTCGTACGAACGGCAGCCCAGCAGCGTGCTCGGACTGCAACAGGAGCTGAGTACGGCAATCGCGCAGCAGATCCGACTTCGCCTCGCGCCGGATCGGCTGACCGGCCTCGTGCGCCGTCAAACCGGAAACGCCGAGGCCTACGACGCCTTCCTTCGGGGACGATATCTGGCGGGCCGCCGCACGCCCGAAGCGAACCTGCGCGCCATCCAATACTATGAGCGCGCGATCGCGCTCGATGCGGACTACGCGCTTGCCTGGGCGAACCTCGCGTACACGTACGCTGCCAGCACGATCAACAGCGACGCGCGCCCTTTGGACGTCGGGCCGCGCGCGAAGGCGGCCGCGGCGCACGCCATCCGCGCGAATCCCGATTTGGCGGAAACCCAATGGGCCGTCGGATACGTGAAGTGGTTGATGGATTGGGACTGGAAGGCTGCGGAGACCGCCTTGCGCAGCGCGATCGATCTGGATCCGGGCAACGCGGCAGCGCACCGAAGTCTGGGGCATGCGCTGTCGCAGTTGCGCCGCGACGCCGAAGCGAGAGCGGCGATGGAGCGCACGCGGGATCTCGAACCGCTGGAGCCCATGAGCTACGCGCTGTCGTCGCAGGTGGCGTTCCAGGCTCGCGACTATCCGGCGGCCGTCGAATTCGCGCGCCGGACGATCTTCATCGACGCCGACATCTGGATCGGGTACATGGAAATCGGTCAGGCGTACGACCAACAGGGGAAGACGGATCTCGCGCTTGCGGCACTGGCCGACGCGGCGCGCATATCGGGCGGCAACAGCAAGGCGATTTCGCTCATGGGCTATCTGCTCGCCAAGATGGGACGCGCCGCCGAAGCCCGCGAAGTGCTCAAGACGCTGGAAGGCATTTCCCGCGATCGATACGTACCGCCCTATGCGATGGCACTGGTATACGCCGGACTCGACGAGCGCGACGCCGTGTTCGAATGGCTCGACAAGGCGTACGACGCGCGGGACGTCCACCTCATCTTCCTGCCGGTCGATCCCAAGTGGGATGGGTACCGATCCGATCCGCGATTCGAGGCTCTCCTCACGCGTTGCCGGTTCACCCCCGCGACGTGAACGCATACGCAAACTGCGCCGCGGGAAAGGCGAGCGGCGCGGCCATGGTCGCCAGGCCGGAGATCTTTTCGTCGAGCATCTATGCGATCATCCCGGCCTTGTCGTTCTTGAACTGCGCGAGCAGCGTCGACGGCTTGACGAACTCGACGTAGGTCTTGCCGTCGGTGTCTTCGTACACCGAGATGCGGAGTGGCACGTACAGGCCGACCGCGTGATTCTGTCGACCTGGCCCATCACCATCATGCCGTTCTTGGCGACGAGTGACTTGAGCGCGTCGGTGACCTGGGCGTCGGGCTCTTTGGTGGCTACTTTGGCCCGTCGTTCGCGCGGTGACCGTGTTGTCGGCGCATGTCGAAGCGCGGCGGGCGCCATGGCCGCGATGCGCCGGAGGGCGGGGCGTTCAGTCGAGATCCGGGACGCGTTGATCGCCGGGATCGTCTCTGGCCGGAAGGCTACGCTCGCGACCGGCAATCGCAACCACTTCGAAGGATGCGATATTCGAATCGTCGATCCTTGGTCATCGTGAGGCAGCTAACGGACAACGGCGGTGCGTGACGTGACCCTCACGTCCTCCTCCTCCTTGTACAGCCAGCCGCCGACCAGGGCCGCGAGTATCGTCTGAACCACCCATGCCATGTTGCCGATGACGTAGAGGCGGACCGGAATGAACCCGATCGGTGCCCAGCCGAGCGCGTCGATCACCCCGAAGAAAAACCACGCGATGAGCCCCGCTCGGATCGCAGTGCGAGGCCCCGACCCGAATCGTGGCCTGATGGCCGCATACAACCACACCAGCGCGCTTCCGAACACCGCGGAGAACACGACGAGGTACGCGAGCATCGCCGCCGACTCCTGCGGCTCCGGCTTTCCGAGCGCACGCAGCGCCGTCCGAATTTCATTCCCGACGACGAGCTCGTCGGCCACCGCGTCCGTGAGGAAGAACACCAGTCCTGCGGCAAGACCCGCCAAGCACACACGTTTCATATTGATTCTGTCCATCGCTGTCTCCCTGCTCAACGCGACGCCGATGACTTTGGTTTTGATGCACCATTCGCCTGGGACGTCATCGGGACCATGATGTGGGCGTAGGGGGTGCCGGCATACATGACGAACGGCGCACCGCTGCTGCGATCGGTTGGCAGGCCTTTGAGCGCATCAGGATTGGGGACCACGATCATCAGGTGCGGTCCGTCAAACCCCCACTGGTTGTCCGGCTTCTCGCCCGTCGCAAATGGGTCGGTGTTGCTGCCCCAGGCGCCGCCGGGCGCGATCATGTAGGAGACACCGATCCGCGTGATCTGTGGGTTCTTCTGCGCCATGTAGGCATCCATCCACTTCTGCCACGATTCGTCCAGGCACATGGGATCATTGCCTTTGCTGTCGGGGAAGTCCGGGTAGCACACCCACCCGTTCGTGCCCTGGCGCAGCACGGTCGGCTGCGCACCTTCCTTCGCTGGCCAGTCCATGACGGTGGCTTTCGAGGCAACCGACGCCGGCGCGGCGCTCATCGCAGTGGTGATCTTTCGCTGCTTTGCCGACGCGGGAGTCGCCGGCTTCTCCTGAGCCGTGATGACTGCAGACGACAGCGCTGCACCGAGCGCTGCGGCAAGAGTGATTGTGAGTGTCCACGACGTGTTGCGCATCGCATCCCTCCTATCGCAATTCGTACAAGTTGTTGAACGGATCCTGAAACACCCGCCGAACATCGCGGAACCCGGCGACAATCGCGTACTCGCGCAATCTGTGCTCGTGCAGGCCGAGCGTGCCCAGCCCGGCGCCGCCATTCGACAACGAGGTCGTCAGGCAGTACAGGACGCTCATGCCATGAAACAGCGAGCCCAACGGACCCTTGTTTCCTTCGACCGTGTCGGCGCAGTTCGTCTCAAGGCACACATAAATGCCGCCGGATCTGAGGCCCTCGCGGATCGATCGCAGCAGGCCGAGTGGTTCGACCGCGTCATGGACGACGTCGAATGTCGTGATGACATCGAACGAGCGCGGGAGCCCGTTTGAGACGTCGCGCGCCTCGAATCGGACTCGATCCTCAAGACCGGTGTCGCGTGCGATCTTCTCCGCCACCTCGGTGTTTGGCGCGAACACGTCGTATCCCACGAAGTGGCTCGCCGGAAATGTCTCGGCCAGTCGCATAAGGGCCCGGCCGCGCCCACACCCGACATCGGCCAGGTCCGTGCCGCGCTCGAGCCTCGCCTGCACCTCCGGCATCGCCGGTAACCACTTTTGCAGCAGCTGGTTGTTGAACCAGCCGGCGGTGAACCGTTCCATGCCCTCCCAGAACCGCTCGTCATACCATGCCTGCGGGACACCACCGCCCTTGCGGAATGCCTCTGTCAATGGATCGATGATGGTCAAGAGGGAGAGCAGCATCTCGTAGGCACCGCCAAAGAAGAACGGCCCACCCTCGTCGGCCAGAGCGGCGGCATGCTCGGGCGGCAGCTCGAATCGGCCGGTGTCTGGATTGAGCGTCAGGTATCCCGCCGTTGTCATGCCGCCCAGCCACTCGCGCGCGTACCGTTCGTGGATTCCAGCCCGCGCGGCGAGTTCGGCACTCGTCGCGGGGCCGCCCGTTGCAAGGGTCTTGAAGAGGCCCAGCCGGTCGCCGAGCGCGGCGAGCGTCGTCACGAACGTCGCGCTCGAATCGTTGAGAACCTTGCCAACGAACGCCTGCCGCTTCTCGGAGTCGACAACGGATATGGCGGTCATGCTCAATCTCTTTGAGAAGCGACTCTACGAAGGAACGGTCGGCGGCGCCATGGATGGCCGCTCACGGCTCGCTTAAATTTGGGTCACATCGCAACCCAAGGTTATAAAAGGGGTTGTGAACGACCCGCCGGCACCAACGCACATGCGATTTGGCGGCTTCGAGCTCAATCGGCGTTCCGGCGAGCTGTTGAAATCCGGATCCCGGCTGCGGCTACAGGAACGCCCGCTTCGTGTCCTTGAGGCCCTGCTCGAGCGTCCGGGTGACATCGTCACGCGTGATGAACTGCGCCGCCGTTTGTGGTCGGACGACACATTTGTTGATTTCGACAACGGCCTGAACAATGCGGTCAATCGCCTGCGCATTTCGCTGGGTGACCATGCGGACAAGCCGCGGTTTATCGAGACCGTTGGCCGTCGTGGCTATCGGTTCATCGCGCCTGTGTCTCCCGCTGACGAGTCGCGCGCCGCGGCGCCAAGCTCGCCCTCGACGGCCCAGGCTTCGATGCCGATGCGGATGGCGATCCTGCCATTCCGTCAACTCGGGACCGATCCCGAGACCGAGTTTCTCGTCTTCAGCCTCGCCGACGCGATCGCTTCCTCGCTTTCAGGTCTCGAATCACTCATCGTGCGCTCCAGTCTTGCCGCCGGGCGCTTCGTTTCGGAGGCACCAGATCTGGCGGCCATTGCGACGGCGCTCGACGTCACGCTCGTGCTCGCGGGGACCGTGCTGCGAAACGGCGACCGCGTGCGTGTCTCGACGCAACTCCTCGAGGCGCCTCGCGGGACGCTGCTCTGGACGTCGACGGCAGAGACGCCGATCGCCGACTTGTTCCAGGTCTCTGATGCGCTCGTCCACAGGATCATCGAATCGCTCACGCTGCCGTTGAGCGTGCGCGAGTCACGTGTCCTGAGTCGTGACGTGCCAGGAAGTGGCAAGTCGTACGAGCTGTATTTGCGCGCGAACGGACTGGGACGCTATCCAGATACGTGGCCGAACGCACGAGACCTGTACCTGGACTCGATTCGCGCCGATCCTGAGTACGCGCCCGCATGGGCGCGACTTGGACGCGTGTATCGGCTGATGGCGAAATACGGCACCGACGATGAGCAACAGATGACGCGGCTGGCCGAAGAGGCGTTTCGCCGCGCGCTGGCGCTCAATCCGGAGCTCTCGCTCGCTCACTATCTGTACGCGCAGCTCGAAATGGAAACCGGTCGGTCACTGCAGGCTCTATCCCGTTTGCTCGACCGGGCGCGGGAGCGTCGCGCCGACCCGCAACTCTTCGTGGGGCTGGTTCAGGCGTGCCGGTATGTGGGTTTGCTCGACGCGTCGCGCGCCGCGCACGAGTGCGCCAAACGGCTCGATCCGGCAGCAAAGACGAGCGTTGCCTACACATCGTTGATGGCAGGCGACTACGCGCGCGCCGTGGACGATGCGCGCCTGAGCGGTGAAAAACCCGTCGAAGGATTCGCCCTCGCGGCCCTCCGGCGATCGGAGGAGGCCACAAGTATTCTCGAAGAGGGTCTGCGCACGTATGCGCAGAACCGCACCTGGGCAACATACCTGGAGATGATGCTGGCGTTCGCGCGCGGCGAGACGGCAGCCGCCGCGTCGCTCGCCGACGTCTGCCTCCAGTTGCCGTTTCGGGATCCCGAGGGGCTGTTCGCACTGTGCCTCATCCTGGTCTGGTCGAATGAGGGGAGGCGCGCGGTTCACGCGCTCCGGCGGACGGTCGATGCGGGGTTTGCATGCCTGCCGGCATTGATCGGCGATTCAGCGATGCACGCGCTGGCAGATCTACCTGAGTGTGAACGCCTCAGAACGCAAGTCGAGGACAGGCATCGGCAGGCGCAGATCGCGTTCGACGCGGCTGGTGGCCGCGAACTCCTGGGAATCCCGCTCGATACCGGGCGACACTCCGCCGAATTCCCGTAGCGCTCGTTCCTCTTCTGCGTCGACGCCCGTGCCGAGAGGGTGGAATGGTGACTGATATCTGTGATGAGGTGTGCGCGGCGCGGCGTTTCAGATTGCCGCGGCATCGGGTTCGAGGACGTTGTGTTTCACATCGAGCGCGGCGACCTGCTCGACATCCTGGGGCACCCAACCCCGACCGTACGGCTGGCAGCGCATCTTCGGCGTCCGCCGCGAGGACTATGTGTACCTGGTGCCGTTCGTCGAGGACGAGCACACTGTTTTCTTGAAGACGATCATCCCGAGCCGGAAGGCGACGAAGCAGTACCTCGGAGAGGAGTCCGACCATGAAGCTTGACGCCGACGAGAAGGAGCTGCTCGAGTCGGTCGAGCGCCGCGAGTGGAAGTCGGCCGGCGGCGGGAAGCGCGAGCGGACTCGCTACGCGCGCTACGCAAAGGCCACGTTTCGCAAGGACCGTCGCCTGAATATTCGTCTCTCGAGCAAGGACCTAGAGGCGATTCAGAAGCGGGCTCTAGCCGAGGGTTTGCCTTATCAGACGCTGATCTCGAGCCTGTTGCACAAGTATGCGGCAGGCCGGTTTGCGCATCCGCGACAGGTCGATCACCGGTCCGTCGTTGCACACGGCATTTCCGGTCACACCATGGCCGCCGCCTCGAATCGAGACGAGGAGATTGTGTTCGCGAGCGAACATCACGGCCTCGCTCACGTCAGCAACGCCCGCACATCGCACGATGAGAGCCGGTAGCCTATCGATCATCGCGTTAAACACCACACGCGCCCTGTCGTAGCCGTCGTCATCGCGGCCAAGGACGCCACCAAGAACTCGCGAGCGAAAACCGTCGACGGCTACGTGCGGCAGTATGATCTCCGAGCCTGAGCGAGTGGCACACTTCAAGGCTCCCACGGCTAATCCTCCTTTGATGGCCGCGCCTTGATCGCATCCTGTTCGAGACGCAGGAAGCGAACTGCGTTGTGATAGAGAATGTCTCGCTTCTGCTCCTCCGTCAGGAACGGCGCCTGCTCGATCGCTTCAATCGCTTCGCCGATCTTCTCTGGCCAGCGCATCTGATCCGATCCGAACATCACCCGCTTCCCCAGACCCGCCCGAACCAATGCCTGCAGGTAGTCGTAGAAAGCCGCGCGCGGGAGCACCCAGCTGATGGTGGACACATCCCCGTGGAGCTGTGGATACTGGGTCATCATCGCGATCATCTCGTCCCGATAGGGATACCCCGTGTTCTCGACAAACAGCCGCAGCTTCGGATGGCGGACCAGCACCTCTTCCAGGAGCAACGGACTGCCCATAGCGGAGCGGAAGCCGGGCAGATACGGCCCGATTCCCAGCGTGTGAATGAGCACGGGCAGGTCCCGCTCTTC
>DASPXV010000096.1:0-17073 GCA_035637115.1 Vicinamibacterales bacterium | reverse complement strand
TGCCGAGTACGAGGAGGCGGCTAGCGAGGTCGCTTCGTAGCCGATCGACATGCATTCCCGCGTACCGCCTGCCGCGGCGGTATCCGGGAACCGTTCCTCGAAAGATTGCATCAGGATTTGTTGCGAACGGAGAGCGTCATGGCGCCACAAGTTGCCGACACAAACGAGCGGTCTTCCGAACAGTCAGACGTCGTCACAGCCGATGCACACGTCTCTCGAAGGCACGCTAGGCGAGTTGCGTCTGGCCGGCTGCTCGACCTGAAGACCGCCGAGACCTACAGCGGAATCAGCGCCTGGACTCTCCGGGATCTGATTGCATCTGGCGACCTGCCGGCGGTCCGGCCGCCGAGGCTCAGACGTGTGTGGATTGATCTTCGACTACTACCACGCCATCCATGTCGGACTTCCTGCGCTGGCGGGGCAGCTGGGCGCCACATACGCGATCCCGGTCGTCTACGTGCCGCACTCATGATCACGCATGTCGCCGCGTTCTATTTGCTGATGCGCCCTCAACCCAAGGCCGCTCGGACGCTCGCCGGTGAAGCGGCCGGGTCCTAGATGGGATTCTCGCCGAAGGAGACGATCATGATGACGCCGAGAACCATGCGGACCGGCGCGAGCAGGCCGACCGGAAGCGTCGTCGTTACCGAACGGCGGAAGATCGGCTGGCTTAGCTAAGCTAGGAGGACGAATGTTTATCGGGCACTTCGGCATCGCGTTCGGGGCGAAGCGCGCGGCGCCGACAGTGTCGCTCGGCGTCCTGTTCGCGGCATGTCAATGGGCCGACTTGGTATGGCCGACACTGGTGCTGCTCGGCCTCGAGCACGTGACCATCGCTCCCGGCAACACGGCAGTCACGCCGCTCGATTTCGTCTCATATCCGTACTCCCACAGCCTCGAGGCGCTCGTGCTCTGGGCGATCGTCGTCAGCGCTTCATATTGGTGGATTCGTCGCTCATCGGCTTCAGGCGTTCTCGTCATCGCGCTCGTCGTCCTCAGTCATTGGGTGCTGGATTGGATCACGCATCGTCCCGACATGCCGTTAACAGTGAGCGGATCGACGCGCGTTGGACTCGGGCTTTGGAACTCCGTGCCCGGGACGATCATCGCCGAAGGACTGATCTTTGTTCTCGGTGTCGTTCTGTACCTTCGGACAACGCGCGCGCGCGACCGAATCGGTTCGATCGGATGTTGGATGCTCTTGACTCTGCTGATCGTGATTTACGTTGCCAACCTCGCTGGACCGCCGCCGCCGAGTGCGCCCGCGGTGGCGTGGTCGGCTGAAGCGATGTGGCTCCTCGTCGCGTGGAGCTACTGGGTCGATCGGCATCGCGAAGCAGTCACAATCCCGTAATGTCCCATCGCTCAGCCGAACCCCACCGATCACGCCGCGCGCTCGTAGGGCTTCCGAGGATGCATGTCGATAAAACAAACCGCCGTCTTCCGCCGCCGTGCCGCGATGGCGGATTCAGCCCTCCGGCGAGCGCGGTTCACGATGCCGGCGGGGATAATTTCAGGGACAATTCTGGGGAAATGCCGATGCTCGCAACTCGAAGCCTGTCGTATCCTTAGGAATCTCGCCGCGGTGAGGTGGCCGAGTGGCTGAAGGCGATGGTTTGCTAAGGCTGCCTGCATTACTGAATGGGCCTGAAATCAACGATTTCAGGCCCGTTTTTGTTGGTAGCTTGGTTGGCGTTGGCTGTCGGATGATGGTCGTCGGACCGCGTTTGGGCACACTGGTGGGCACACCGAAGCCGATGCCGATATGAGCCTGAAGGCCTTTGCCCGCCGTAATGCGTTGCACTACAATTGCAGTGCACGATCGGAGGCTTTCGTGGAGGATCAGATTACGGTTCGTTTGCCCGCCCCGTTAGGACGTTCACTCCGCCGAACGTCCCGACGCCTCGGCCGCCGGCCGTCAGCCGTCGTCCGCATGGCGCTCGAAGCGTTCTTGCACGGCGCCCCGCCGACCGCCGGCAAACGGGCCGAACGCGTCGCGCACCTCATTGGCTCGCTCGCGTCTGAAGTCCCAGACCTGGCGGAGCGACATCGTGAGTCCGTGCTCGCCGCGTTGAAACATGGCGGGTGAACTGCTGCTTGACACCGGTGCCCTGGTCTCGCTCCTCGATCGCAGCCAGACGCACCACCTGAAATGCCGCCGTGCCTTCGCCGACTGGACGGGTCCGGTGGTGTCGACCGAAGCGGTGTTGACCGAAGCGACTCACCTCTTGGCCGGCGTTCGTGGCGGACGCGCTGCGTGCGTCGACTTCTTCCTGTCCGGGGGTGCGCTTCTCGTTCCTTCCACCGTGAGATCGTTGGAGCGCGTCCGGAAGTTGCTGGACAAGTATGCCGATCTGTCGATGGACTTTGCGGACGCCACCCTCGTCGCGTTGGCCGAGGAACTCGATTGCACGTCCGTGTTCACGACCGACCGAACGGACTTCTCCGTCTACCGGCTCAAAGGCCGCAAGCCCTTTCGTCTGGTGCCGAACGATTGACGCTTCGAGGATATCAGAACGGACGCGACGAGCTGATACGTGCCGGCGCTGAGCTGACGCGTTGATTCTGACGCGGCCGCGAGCGCTATGCGGAAGACGCGCCGCAGGCCGTCGAGCGCGGCGCCGGACCCGTGGTCGAGCGGGTTGTCATATCCGGCGAGACATCCACCAGGCCCTTGGCGAGGTGTATCAAGTCAAGCCTCCGGATAGAGAAGGACTTTCAAGGCCTTTCGCTCGAGGCACAGATCGAAGGCGGTGCGCCACTGTGAGATCGGCATCGTGTGGGAGATCAGCTCCTGCAGCCCGATCCTGCCCTGCGCGAAGATCTCGAACATGCGATGCCACGTACGAGCCGTGTAACACACGGACCCGGCGACGGTGAGCTGCCGGTAGAAAACGCGGTCCATCGGGAAGGAAATATCCTGCCCGCAGATGGCCACCTGCGTGTGGCGGCCCATCGGTCGCAGCGAATCGAGGCAGCTTCGAACCGAGTGCGGGTGTCCGGCACACTCGAATGTGACGTCCACTCCCGCGCCACCGGTGTCGTCCCGGACCGCATCGGCAAGACTCTGTCTCTCGACGTCGACCACCCTCGCTGCGCCGAATCTCCGCGCCGCCTCGAGACGCGCGCCGTCGGCCGACGTTCCTGCGACGATCGTGTTCACCCCTTCAGCGACCAGGAGCTTGACGCACAACAGCCCCATCGGCCCCGGCCCGGAGACCAGTGCAGTTTCCCCGCGTTGCACGCGCGCGATTTCGAGCACTGCCTGCACGATCGCGGCGAACGGCTCGCTGAGCGCCGCTTCCTGCAGCGTCATCCCATCGGGAACCGGGTACAACTGGTCCGGCCGCGCGACGACGTACCTCGTGAAACCGCCGTTGACGCCGTGTCCCATGCCCCGCCGCCGCGGGCAGAAGATGAAGTACCCGGATCGGCAATAGGAGCATTCGCCGCACGTGACCGAGGTCGCGCCGAGAACCGCGACCCGCTGGCCGACGGTCACGCCGGCCGCCAGGCGGCCCAGCGCCACGACGGTACCGGCCAGCTCGTGACCGAGGATCACCGGCGGGTAGTTGCGAAACGTGTCGCGCAGCACATGGATGTCCGTGCCGCAGACACCACAGAATGCAATTTCGATCTTGGCCTGGTCGTCGCCGCACACCGGCTCGTCGACCTCTCTGATGTCGACGTTGCCGTCGCCGGGCGCGTATTTCACGACAGCTCTCATTTGATCGCGATCACGCTGCCTGGCCGTCCGGGGCGTTCACCGACGTGGCGGCCGCTGGATCAAAGGAACTCGGGGGTCCGGAGGGGGCCAGCTGGCGCGCAGGTGAGCGTAGCGCGGATCGTCGGTGGCCGCCATCGCGCGAAAGCTGCCGGCCAGCGTGTTGAGGTAATAGGCGTCGTATCCTGGCGCCGCGACGAACGGGTGGTAGCCGTCACGCACGAGCACGAGATCGCCGTCCGTGACCCTGAGCGTTTGATCCGACCGTCCATCTGCCGTGTAGAGACGCTGTATGCCGTAACCGTCCGGACCGCTGAATCGATAGTAGTAGGTCTCTTCCAGGTCCGCTTCGAGCGGCGGGGCATGCCGGTCGTGCTTGTGCGGCGGATAGCTGGACCAGTTGCCGGCCGGCGTCAGCACCTCGCAGACCAGCAGGCGATCCGCGGGCGCGGCCGGCGGGAGGATATCGATGATCTGGCGCGTGGCATTGCCACCGCCGCGAACCTCCAGCCCACAGTCCTCGGGCTTGATCAGCCGCGCCGGATATCGCTTCGCCGAAGGTGACTGGCAGATCGCGATCTCGGTACCACGGCGGGCGTGCAGCTCGAATGGGGTGCCCGGCGGCAGATATATCGCATGCGGGTAATCCGTGAAGACGTCGCGGCGCGGCCCGAGGGGCACGGCCGTGCGCTGGTCGGGCGACCATGTCACCGACGCCAGACCGGACAGCAGCACCAGGCACATTTCATGACCGCCGGTACGGCCGCTCCACGTGTCTCCAGCGGCGATCTGCCGGACGGAGAACCCGACCAGCTCCCATCCGGCCCGACGCGGCGTCAAAGAGAGCTGCGTTCCGGACTGTCCCTTTGGCAGCCGCCGTGTGCGCAGCAATGGGGCCGCGTTCTTCATGAGATTGACGAGACGGTCACCGGGTGGCCCGTCTTATACCCTTGGGTCGCGGCCACCGCAATCCGCAGAACTTCCACACCATCATCCTCGGTGATCGGCGGCTTCCGGTCGTGGAGCACATTCTGCGCAAAGTTCTCGAGCTGCGCCGTGTAGGCGTCGCGGAACCGCTCCATGAAGTAAGGGACCGTATCATGGGCGACTCCGCTCTTGGTCATGACCAGCAAGGGCGTCTCGCGCAGGTAGCCGATGCGCAACGTCCCCCGCGTGCCGAGCAGCTCCGTCGTGATGTCGTATCCGTAGATACCGTTCCGGGTCAGGTCGACCACCCCGAGGCGGCCGCTGGCGAACACGAGACTCGCCACGGCGTTGTCGATATCGCCGACCGCCCCCAGCTCGGGATACGCGAGCACGCCCCCGATGGTCTGCACCGTCGCGACCTCGCCCATGTACCATCGCGCGAGATCGAAATCGTGGATGCCCATATCGATGAGCAGCCCGCCGCTACTTTTCGGGTTCGCGTACTCCACCGCGGGAGGGAACGGATCCCGCGAGGTGGACTTGAAGACCACGGCATCGCCGATCTCGCCCGCGCCCAGGCGCTCTTTCGCCGCCGCGTAACCGCGATCGAAGCGCCGCATCAACCCGAGCTGGAAAAACACACCGGACTGCTGAACAGCCCGCTGCATCTCGAGCGCCTCGTTCATTGTGATGGCCAGCGGCTTCTCGCAGAAGATGGCCTTCCCTGCGGCGGCCGCCGCCCTCGTCAGCTCGCCGTGGGTCGCCGTCGGCGTGACGATCACCACCGCATCCACCGAGGGATCGGCAATGAGGTCGCCGGGCGTCGCATACCCGCGCGGCACCTCGAACGCGCGCGTGACCTCGTCGACCACGGTTCTGTCCACGTCGGCCACGGCCACCAGCCGCGTGCACGCGATTCGCGTCGCCAGATCGCGCGCGTACACGCGTCCGAGCCTACCCAACCCCATCAGGCCGACGTTCAGCTTTGTCTTTGTCGCGCTCTTCGCCACCTGTCTCTCCTGCTTCACGATCCCAAGCCCCGGTGCCGTCGCCGCCGGCATTTGGCGAAGCGCTTCGCTCGACCGCCGCGCGCAGTATACGTCCGCGCTGAGCGGTATTGTCAAGCGACCAAGCGGCGCGGGCCGCCGGCCAGATTCGCCGTCGCCAGCGAACCGCTTTGCCAGGTCCTGCTTTGCTGCTAGACTGATCGGCGTCCCAGGAGCCGATGGCCAACATCTACGATGTCGCCAAACGCGCGCGCGTGTCGGCCGCGACCGTGTCCGCCGTCGTGAACGACAGCGCGTACGTGAGCCGCTCGCTCAAATCCCGCGTCGAACAGGCGATCCGGCAGCTCCACTACCGTCCCAATCTCGTCGCGCGCAGCCTGGCGCAGCAGCGGACGCAGACGCTGGGGATGGTGGCCCTGAACATCGCGAACCCCTTCTGGCCGGCCGTGGTCCGCGGCGTCGAAGATACCGCCCGCGCGCGCGGGTACGAGCTCCTCCTTGCCAACAGCGATGACGATCCGGAGAAGGAGGCGCAATGTCTGCGTCTGTTTCTCGCCAAGCGCGTGGACGGCATTCTTCTCACGAAGGCCTGCGGCCGCCTGCCCGCCGACCTCCTCGCACAGCTCAAGACGTCGGGTGTGCCGCTCGTGCAGGTGATGCGTTTCGGCGCCGGACTGCGCTCCGACGTCGTGACCGTCGACGAGGAAGCGGGCGCGTACGAGGCGGTAGCGCACCTGCTCCGCCTGGGATACACGCGGATCGGCATGCTGAACGGGCCGGACGTCAGCACGTCTCATCGCCGTCTCGCCGGGTTTCGTGAGGCGCACGAAGCATGGCGCCGTCCGTTCGATCCGACGCTGGTGATCGCCAGCGACTTCCGCGTCGAAGCAGGATTCGAGAGCGGCATTGCGCTGCTCAAGCGGCGGCCGGACGCAGTCTTCGTGGCGAACTACCTGATGGTAGTGGGCTTGATGCAGGCGCTGCGTCAGTATCAGCTCCGCTGCCCCGAAGACATCGGCATCGTGACCTGTGACGACCATCCGTGGATCGATTCGTTCGCACCCCGACTGACGACCGTCAACCTGCCCAAATATGAAATCGGCCGGCGCGCCGCGGAATTGCTCGTGAAATCGCTCGAGCCATCCAACGGCGCCACGAAGCGGCGGGCCCCGAGGACCGTCACCCTCAAGACATCTCTCTGCATCCGGGAATCGTGCGGTTATGGCTTGCGTGCCGGCCCGCCGGTCGCCATGCCGGCGGACGAGCGGGCGACGTCGCTGAAGCGGTAAGGCAAAGGGAGAACAACCGAACATGGCAAAAATCAGACGCCTGACGATGGCCCAGGCGCTCGTCGAGTTCCTGACGCAGCAGTACACCAGCCTCGATGGCGTCGAACAGCAGTTCTTCGGCGGCGTGTTCGCCATC
Source organism: Vicinamibacterales bacterium (assembly GCA_035637115.1). Taxonomy (GTDB): domain Bacteria; phylum Acidobacteriota; class Vicinamibacteria; order Vicinamibacterales; family 2-12-FULL-66-21; genus JAICSD01. Next base: position 9,990 of record DASPXV010000096.1, on the reverse strand, counting down.
TTCGGCCACGGGAACGTGGCGGGTCTTGGCCAGGCGCTGCTCCAGGCAAAGGATCGCCTGCGCTGTTATGCCGCGCGGAACGAGCAGGCCATGGTCCACAGCGCGGTCGGCTTTGCAAAGATGGCGAACCGCCGGCGGGCGTTCGCCTGCACCAGTTCGATCGGTCCCGGCGCCACGAACATGCTGACGGGGGCGGCGCTGGCCACGATCAACCGGCTGCCGGTCCTGCTCCTGCCCGGCGACATCTTCGCGACACGCGGCCCGGCCCCCGTGCTTCAGCAGCTGGAATCAGCCGCGTCGCAGGATATTTCGGTGAACGACTGCTTCAAGCCCGTGTCGCGGTACTGGGACCGCATCAACCGTCCCGAACAACTCATCACCGCGCTGCCCGAGGCGCTGCGCATCCTGACGTCGCCGGCAGAAACAGGAGCCGTCACGCTGTGTCTGCCCCAGGACGTTCAGCCCGAGGCATTCGACTATCCCGAGGCGCTGTTCCGCAAACGCGTCTGGACGATGGCGCGCCCGCGTCCGGACAGGATGGTGGTGGGCGAGGCGGCGGCCTGGCTGCGTTCGGCATCAGCTCCTCTGATCGTCGCGGGTGGCGGCGCGATCTACAGCGAAGCGACCGACACGCTCGCGCGCTTCGCCGCCGCCACCGGCGTGCCCGTCGTCGAAACGATGGCCGGCAAAGGGACGATGGCGTTCGATCATCCGCAGGCGCTTGGTGCCGTTGGGGTCACTGGAGCGGCCGGGGCTAATCGACTCGCGCGCGATGCAGATTTGGTGATCGTTGTCGGATCCCGATTGAGCGACTTCACCACGGCGTCCAAGACCGCGTTCCAGCATCCGGGCGTCCGGTTCATCAACGTGAACGTCGCGGAGTTCGACGCGGCGAAGCACGCGGCACTTCCGCTCGTGGGCGACGCGAAGGCCACGCTGGAGGAATGGCTGCCGCTGATGGAGGGGTGGCGGACGCCCGCCAGCTACCAGGAGCGCGTGTCGCGCGAGAAGGCGGAGTGGGAACAGGAACTGAGCCGAATCTACGCCGGAAACGGCGGTCCGGTCATCAGTCAGGGCGCGGCAATCGGACTGTTGAACGAGTTCACCGGTCCGCGAGACGTCATCGTGAACGCAGCCGGAAGCCTGCCGGGAGACCTGCACAAATTGTGGCGCGCGCGCGATCCAAAGCAGTACCACCTGGAGTACGGGTATTCGTGCATGGGTTACGAGATCGCGGCGGGGCTGGGCATCAAGATGGCCGCGCCCGACCGCGAGGTATACGTACTCGTTGGGGATGGCTCGTACCTGATGCTCGCGCAGGAGATCGTGACATCGATTCAGGAAGGGGTCCGCCTGACGATCCTGATTCTCGACAACCACGGTTTCGCGAGCATCGGAGGACTCTCCCGGTCCGTCGGGTGCGGCGGATTCGCAACACAGCACCGGCGCCGGAACGGCAAGACGGGACTGTTGGATGGTGACGTGCTGCCGATTGATTTCGCCGCGAATGCCGAGTCGCTCGGCGCACGCGCAATCCGGGCGTGCACGCCCGGAGAGATCCGCGCGGCGCTCGAGCAGGCGCGCAGCGCCGACCGCACGACCGCCATCGTGATCCCCGTCGATCCCGACCAGCGGGTCCCTGGTTACGAGTCGTGGTGGGACGTGCCCATTGCGGAGGTGTCAACCATCGATGCCGTCGGCGCCGCGAGAGCCGAGTACGTGCGGGCACGCGCCGCGGAACGCCGGTTTTTGTGATGCCGAGCGGGCAAGCGGGGATGATCGCTGTTGCAAATGCGCCCTGCTCATGGGGGGTGCTCGAATTCGAGTCGAAGACGGCGAGCCCAGGATACGCGAAGGTGCTCGACGAGATCGCCGCGTCCGGCTACGCGGGTACCGAGCTGGGCGATTGGGGATTCATGCCCTCGGACCCCGGCCTCCTGCGCGACGAGCTGCAAAGGCGCCATCTCGCGATGGTTGGCGCGTTCGTGACGACGCGCCTCGCGGATTCGGGCTCGCACGAGCCCAGCCTCACAACAGCTGTGAAGACGGCGACACTCCTGTCGGCCGTTAGCGACGGCACGCCACCGCTGATCGTGTTGTCGGATGAACCGACCGCCGATCCCGCGCGCGCGCGCTCGGCGGGACGCGTCCAGGCCGGCATGGGCCTTAGCGATCCGCAGTGGGACGCCGCGGCCAAAGGGATCGAACGGATCGCCCGCGCCGTGCGCGACGAAACGGGCCTGCGCACCGTATTCCATCATCATTGCGCCGGCTATGTCGAAACGCCCGCCGAGATCGACGCGCTCATGCAGCGCACCGATCCGGCGCTGCTCGGACTGTGCCTCGACACCGGGCATGCGACGTACGGCGGCGGCTCGCCCGTCGACCTGCTGTCGCGCCACCGCGCGCGCACGTGGCACGTCCACTTCAAGGACTGCGAGCCGCGGATCGCCGCGCGCGCACGCACGGAGGAATGGGATTACCAGACGGCGCTCCGTCACGGCGTGTTCTGCGAACTGGGTCGTGGAAGCGTCGACTTCCCGGCGCTGCTGCGGGAGCTCGCGGCGTCCGGATACAGCGGATGGATCGTCGTCGAACAGGATGTGCTGCCGGCGATGGGGGCGCCGCTCGCAAGTGCCACTCGGAATCGTCAATACCTGCGGCAAGTCGGCCTGTGATGGATATGGAGAACACAATGATCACCTCCGCGACGGAGTACAAGAGTCCTCTCCATCGGATGACCCAGACCACGTGCACGTGCTTGTGGAACGACTCCGCGTCCCTGCAGGAGCTCGATTACGCCATCGAGCACGGGGCGGTCGGGGCGACGTGCAATCCCGTCATCGTGGTGGACGTACTCAAGAAGGAAATGCACCTCTGGAAAGATCGCATCCAGGAGCTCATTCGCTCGATGCCGGCCGCCACCGAACACGACATCGCGTGGAAGGTCGTGGACGAGGTGACCACGAAGGGCGCGGAGCTCCTGAAACCGATCTTCGATGCTCACAATGGCAGGAACGGGAGGCTGTCGGTGCAGACCGATCCCCGGTTCTATCGCGATACCGGCGCCATCGTCCGGCAGGCGGAGCACTTCGCGCAGCTTGCGCCCAACATCATCGTCAAGATTCCGGTCACCGCGGCCGGGATTCCCGCGATCGAGGAAGCGACGTATCGCGGGATCAGCATCAATGCGACCGTCTGCTTTTCACTGCCGCAATGCGTCGAGGTGGCGGAGGCGGTCGAACGTGGGCTGCAGCGGCGGGAGCGTGACGGCAAGGATGTCGCGACCATGGGCCCGGTCTGCACGATCATGGTCGGCCGGCTGGACGACTGGCTGAAGGTGGCCGCCGACAGGCAGAACATCAGCGTCGATCCTGGAGTACTCGAGTGGGCCGGGCTCGCGGTGTTCAAGAAGACCTACAAGCTGTTTCACGAACGGCGCTATCGCATCCGCCTCCTCTCTGCGGCGTTTCGAAACCACATGCACTGGAGCGAGCTGATTGGCGGAGACGTCGTCATTTCGCCGCCCCACGCATGGCAGAAGCGCTTCAACGCCTGCGATGTCCTCGTCGAGCCGCGTATCGACAACGCGATCGCGCCGGCCGTTCTTTCCGCTCTGGACAAGTTCGCCGACTTCCGCCGGGCCTTTACGGAGGGGGGCCTCTCACGCGCGGAGTTCGACATGTTTCCCCCGACCCGCCGGACGCTGCGCCAGTTCATTGCCGCGTGCCACGACCTTGACGGACAGATTCGAGAGCTGATGCTCCCGAACCCGGACATCACAGGCTGAATGACCGCCCCGCCTATCGCTTGAGCGCCTCGGCGACGAAGGCGGAAAGTGTCGGCGTCCACGGGCACGCAGCCCTTGATCATCGTCAGTGAGAAGCCCTCGCCGCCTCGTCTTGTGTGAGCTGATGCACACGCTGGTGCGACTGCCCCAGCAGCCGCGCGGCATCGCGCACACTGATCTTCAGCAGGCTTCGGCGCAACGCCCACGGCGCGTTCGAATCGCCGCACCGCCGGGGCCTGCATCGGGGTGTCCGATCGAGTTCAGCGGCTCCAGTAACTCGACGCGAAGCCCAGGGACGCCGACCATGTGGCCGAGGTTTGCCGTGACGAGCGTCGCATCGACAGCGAGGGCAAGTGCCGCAATAGCGGCATCAAAATCCTCACTAGGTCAAGATACTCATTCAGACGGCCGTTCAACGCGTCGGAGCGCGTCCTCATTTCGCTCCAGGTGTTCTTCATCAGTGCTCCTTTGAGTGCTGCGACGATAACGATCGCAACGGTCTTCGCGTCAACGCCTGCGCACGCCGCAACAGCCCGTGCAGCATGTTTTCTCGACGAGCCTGTAGGCAGCGGGACTCAACGTGCAGGCAACGGGTAGACCAGCCATGCGTCGATTATGGCGCGAGGCGCGTCAGCGGTTCGTTGAGGCAGCGCATCGGCGAATAGCTTCATTCAGCGGTTGCGGCCAGAACCAGAGAGCCACGCGGGATCTCATTCGTCCGTCGTGCCATTTGAAGAAGCCGCTCGGGACCCACGGGTGCATCGGGATACCACGGCACCCATGCGAGACGAGTCGCCAAGTGATCGCGCACTTCCGTCAGATACCGCTCCTCGCGCGCGCCGCGCTCGCGGAGCACCGGGTCGCAGACAGCGTCGCCGGCAAAGCTCTGATTCACAATCCAGCCGAACGGTTCGATCCCGGCGCGCCGCAGGTCCGTCTGCAGGGCTGCCGCTTCATGCACGGGTGTCGCTTCGGGCAGGGTCACCAGCAGCACCTTCGTGAAGCGCGGATCGCGCAACCGGGGTAACAGCTGGCGAACGGCGTCTGGCACTGTGCCCTGCGTGCGTGACACGTCGCGGTGATATGCCTCCGCGGCGTCGAGCGCAGCCACCCGCATCCGACAGGCGAATCCGAGGCTTCGCACGAGAAGCGGAGGCGGTGAGTCCCGCCAGGCTCGCGAGTTCTTCGCGCCGCGGGTATGCACCGTGCCCGACGATCTCTCCGTTGATGATGACCAGCGGCAGGCAGGCGTCGCCCTCGCGTTGCAGCAGATCCTTAACGAGCGGATGCGCCACAAACGCCTCGGGATTCTGCACCAGGTTGTACCGCGTGACGCTCACGCCTTGTGAGATCAGCCAGTCCACGTCGGCGGCAAAGGTGGCCAGCAGTGGGTCTACGCTCGGACCGCACACGCCGCTCGAGCAGCACATGGGAGGATCGAACACGTCGAGATGAGTCATTGCTTCACTCCTGACATTCCTACGTAGGGGCGCCGCCCCGTTCGAGATCATCCGCAAATTCGTGGGGCAGCTCGCTCCCGCGGATTGCGCGGGTTACCGTGGCAATGTCGTACGGCACACGGACGAACGACGCTGGCAGGTCCGCAGCGACGTCGAGGATGGCGTAGCACGCGTGCCAATTACCGTCCTTCGGCTTGCCGACGGAACCAACGTTGATGAACCACACGTCGCCGATCCGTTTCGTGTACGGCTTGTGCGTGTGGCCACACACGATGACGTCGGCATTCGACGACGCCGCGAGCCTCTGAAAACTGGAGTCGGGACGGTCCTCGAAGAGGTACTCGTTCATCTTGCGCGGGCTGCCGTGGACGAGCAGCACGCGTTTGGAATCGACCTCCATCCGGATCTCCGGAGACAGGCTGCGCAGGAACGCCTTGTTATCTGGCGTTGTACGTGCCTTCGTCCACTCCAGCGATTGCTGACCGCGCATCCGCTCGTCAGCCTCGCGATAGGCGCACCCGCACTCGTCCCGGTCGAACCCGACGCCATCGTCGTAGTTGCCCATGATGGTCGGGATCTGCTGCCGGCGGATGCGTTCCGTGACTTCATTCGGAAAGGGTGCGTACCCGACCAAATCGCCCAGGCAGTAGACGGCGTCCACGCGCCGTTGCGCAATGTCGCCAAGCACCGCCTCGAGCGCGGCCAGATTCCCGTGAACATCGCTGAACACCGCGAGACGCATCTTGCCCTCAATTGCAGCAGCTCGGACCGCAGCAGCTTTTCGCCTCAGGCTTGCGAGCGCGCACAAACGCGCTCGCGAATTTGCCGTCCACCTGCGGCGCGATGCGATTGACATCGATGCCATTCTCGGAGAGAAACGCGCGCGCCTCGTCGACCTTGTAGATGCGCCACGGCTCGACCTCGACGTCGGCGAATCCGGCCGCGCGCAGTTTCGACGCGTACTCCTGTTCCTCCAGCGCGCCGGCGACGCAGCCGACCCACAGCTCGACGCTGCGGCGGATATCGGCCGGGACCTCGCCGCGGACGACGACATCGGAGACGGCGAAGCGCCCCCCCGGCTTCAATACCCGGAACGCTTCGCGCAACACCGCGTCCTTATCGCTCGACAGGTTGATCACGCAATTGGAAATGATGACGTCCACTGAGTTGTCGGGCAGCGGAATGGCTTCGATCGTGCCTTTCAGGAACTCGACGTTGGTCGCGCCCGCTTTCCGCTGGTTCTCGCGTGCCAGCGCGAGCATCTCGTCGGTCATGTCGAGGCCGTAGACCTTTCCCGCCGGACCGACGCGGTTGGCCGAGAGCAGGACGTCGATACCGCCACCGGACCCGAGGTCGAGCACCGTCTCGCCAGCCTGCAACGAGAGCAGCGCGGTCGGATTGCCGCACCCGAGCGACGCCGCGACCGCCTCGCGCGGAAGCCCACTGGTCTCTGCGTCCGAATACAAATTGGATGTGATGGGGTCGCCGCAGCCGCAGGCCGTCGGGCCGCAGCAGCCGGTCTTGGTTGATGCCTGGGTGACGGCGCTAGCGATAGCGCCGTACTTCTCGCGAACCGCCTGCTGAATGTCCGACATGCGCTCCTCCTGTATCTGTCAAAACGAATATACAAACCATACGCCGCCGTGATATATTTGTCAACACCAATATATGGCGAAGCAAATATTAGTGATGGAGAGCCTGTTCAAAGCGCTCGCCGATGCGACGCGGCTGCGGATTCTGGGGCTGTTGCTCACCGGTGAAGTGTGCGTGTGCGACATCCACGAGAGTCTCAAGATCCCGCAGCCGAAGGCCTCCAGGCACCTCGCGTACCTGCGTCGTGCAGGACTCGTCGACACGCGCCGCGAGGGGCTATGGATTCACTACCGACTCGGGAAGCTGGACGATCCGGTGCTGAACGCGATCGTGGATGCAGTCCATCACGCACTCACCCACACCGAGACCGTGCAGCGTGACGCCGAGCGCCTCCAGAAGCGCACCGGTTGCTGTATACCGAGTCCAGACGATGTGGCAGGCGTGTCGTGCTGCGCACCGCAGTCGCAGCCCGTCCCGGTCACGCTCAGGCGCTGAAGATGCCTACCAAGATCGAACGCGCACGCCCTGAAGATGTAGACGAAGTGCTCCGGCTGTTGGCGGAGCATCATTTGCCGCCCGATGGCTTGCATGAACACGTTGGGACGATGCTCGTCGCGCGGGATGACGGACGAATCATCGGCAGCGCGGCACTGGAGATCTATCCGGACGGCGCGCTGCTGCGATCGGTCGCGGTCGCGCCAACGCTGCAACGGCAGCGACTTGGGCGCGAGTTGACGGAGGCCGCCATTCGCCTCGCGCAGGAGTGCCGTGTGCCGGCGATCTACCTGCTGACGACGACGGCTGCGGATTACTTTCCCAAATTTGGGTTCGAGCGCTTCACGCGAGCTGATGTACCTGCGACGGTGCAATCGTCTGTCGAATTCACGTCGGCGTGCCCGTCAAGCGCGACCGTGATGCGGAAACGGTTAGAGCCCAGCACGCCAACATAAATACCGGGCCGCGAGAGAAGGAGGTCACCATGACTGCAAGTGAAACGCGTGACCGCGATCGCCTCGACTTTCAGCACGTCTACGGGGAGTTTCACGCCAAAATCCGCCGCTATCTGGACCGTCTGCTCGGACCGACGGACGCTGAGGACGTCACGCAGGAGGTCTTCGCGAAAGTCGGCCAGGGTCTCCCGCAGTTTCGAGAAGACTCCAGCCTCTCGACGTGGGTCTACCGTATCGCGACGAATGCGGCATACGACCGATTGCGGAGCCGTTCATCTCATCGCGTCGGCGACGCGCCGATCGACGAGCAGGCGGCCGTCGCCGATAAAGGACCAGGCATCGACCAGACACTTGTTCGACGAGAAATGAACGACTGCATCGACGGGTACATTGCGCGCCTGCCGGCGAGCTATCGTTCGGTGGTGATCTTGAGTGAGCACGAGGGATTCACGAACAAGGAGATCGCCGACGCGCTCGGCGTCAGCCTTGATACGGTGAAAATCAGGCTCCACCGCGCTCGCGCCCGCCTGCGGAATGAGCTGGGCGGCGGCTGCGACTTCTATCGGGACAATCGAAACGAATTCGCCTGCGAGCCAAAGCCGAAGGGTGTATCCCACCGGGACTGACCTCCGTCTACACGTTCGAGCAAAGGAGGTCAGACGGTGACGTTCGACAATCGGATAACGGAGCTGATCGCAATCGGCGCCTCGATGGCTGCAAACTGCCAGTCGTGTGTGGAGTATCACCTGGCAAAGGCTGGCCACGCCGTTCAGCGCGATGGCGGCCGGGTCCGGAGGATTTCCGTTCCGTGACCACGGCGAGGCGAAGTCCTGATCCATAGGGCGTCGGCGCCATGTCGCCGATAGGCCGGCAGTGCCGGTTTATCGGCGGCTGAAGGTGGCGCCTATCGTCGTTTCTACTTTCCAGCGTCGGTTTATCTCGATTGCTTCTTGGGGGACCTGAATGTCCAGTGCGAACTGCGCCATTTGCGTTGACAGTGCTCTCGACCGCGCCTATAAGACAATCAGTCGTTCGGCATAGTGCACCGCCGACGAGCCTGCCTGCCGCAAACCAACACTCCAGACAGACCCGCCGATTCTGCACGTTCGGGATTCGGCTTAGAGACACTTCACGACTGGAGGTTCAACATGGAAGCAGCGCACACGCCCGACTTCTCACTGGAGGTCCAAGGCATTAAGGGCTCGTGTCCGGCTGGTGAGGCGTACGCGAAGCAGCAAGTCGCAGCGAAGACAATCCCTGTTCTGACCTGCGAAGGGCCGTGCATCCGCGGGGAAATCGCGCGCCTTGCAGGGAATCTGATCGCGCAAGAAATGCCGACCCTCGCGCGCGCCTGTCATGCAGAGGCCTTCTTCGTTCCGCATTCGACGATGACGTCGTGGGTGAAGAGTGCGGACAAGATCGTCATGATCGATGGCTGCTTCCTGAAGTGCCACGGGCGCATTCTGAACAAGTTGGTTGGAGAGGAGAAGATCGTCCACATCGATGCGCTCCCGCTGTACAACAAGTTCACGAACATCTTCCTCATGGACGATGTACCAGAATCGGAGCGGAAAGCAGTCGCTCGTCAAGTGGCGGACAAAATCAAGACGGGGTTAGTGGGCGAATTGGAGTTGTGCTGATGACGAAGAATATGGGAACGGCCGACAGCGTGATTCGGATCCTGGCCGCGATTGCCATCGCGGCGCTTTACCTCACCAGCAGCATCAGCGGAGTTGTCGCGATCGGGCTTGCCGTCGTTGCGGTCGTCTTTCTCGTGACCAGCCTCGTCGGGTTCTGCCCGGCTTACGTGCTACTCGGGATTTCGATGCGCAGCCAACGAGCCGGCTCTGTGCATGTCTGACATGAAGGGCTAGCGCGATGGTGTGGTTGCGGGCGCCGTGGCGCTCGATTGCTGCGCGCGGCGCCCGAGACGCCGACAAGAGATCGCGACAGAGAGTAACCGCATGGCCTAACTGTGGCTCTGCGTGACCTGGTCGGTCGGCGTGGATTGGTGGCCGCCCATGCACATGAAGCCCCGTCCTGTGCCTAGAAAGCGGAACGCCATGAAGCCGAGACACATCAAGAAGCCGACCAGCGCAAAGATCCACCAGAAGCCCAAAAACAGTGGTCCGCACATACTGACCTCCTTTTCTTGAACGTGTAGACGGAGGACAACCCATGGAAGATACAGCCCCCA
>DASPXV010000095.1:0-16064 GCA_035637115.1 Vicinamibacterales bacterium | reverse complement strand
TGTTCGCGGGTATAGGCGGCGACCTCGACGTCGGTCGAGACCCCGACCGCCTCCTCTCCGCACGCCGTGACGCAGGCCCGGCACTGGATGCAGGCGGCGTAGGATAGCGTCAGCGTCTTGTGTCCGGGCCGCTCGGCCGCGACGGTGATGGCGCCCGTCGGGCACGCGCCGGCGCAATCGCCGCAGGCGGTGCACCGGCTGAAGTCGATGACCGGGAATCCAAAAAACGCCTGGGTGCCGAACGGCTCGGTTTCCGTGAGCACTCCTGTCCGCAGGCTTTTCGTGATGATGTTGAACATGAATCGCCTACCGGTCGTTCCCTGAATACGAGAGATTGAAGCTCTTGTTGATCACGGGGAAGTCCGGAATGATGTTGCCCGGCACCGCGTGCACGAGTCCGGGCCAGTTGAGAAAGCTCGGATCGGTCACCTTGACCCGCGTCAGCCTGCCTTCCGCGTCGGTCGCGACCCAGTGCGTGATCGGACCGCGCCACGCCTCCGCCCAGCCGAGCGCGGACGATCGCGCGGGCAGCCGCTCCGGCAGCGCCGCCGCAATCGGCGAGTCGGGCATGGTGTCGAGCGCCTGGTGAAGGATGGACAGCGACTGCTCGACTTCCCGCGCGCGCACCATGAGCCGGGCCCGGACATCGCCTCCCACTTCGACCGGTACCTCGAAGCGCAGCCGCTCGTAGCCGCCGTGCGGGTGGTCGCGGCGGAAGTCGGTGTCGATGCCCGAGGCGCGCGCCGCCATCCCGACGATCCCGAGATCGCGCGCCGCCTGGTTGGTCAGAATGCCCGTCGCGTCGACCCGATCGGTGAACGTCCCGGCGTCGATCAGGAGCGTGATCAGATCGTCGAACCGCTTTTCGAAGGCGGACAGATGCGCGCGCAGAACGTCCAGATCCTTCCGCGGCAGGTCGCGGGTGACACCGCCGAGCGCGATCGTACGTCTCAGCAGGCGCGTGCCGAACAGGCGGTCCTGCAGGCGCACGAGTCCCTCGCGCAGCGCCTGCGCGCGGCTCGCAGGCACGGTGAAGGCGACGTCGGTCGCCAGCGCGCCGATGTCGGCCACGTGGTTGTAGATCCGCTCCAGTTCCAGCAGCACAACGCGCAGCGCGCGCCCCCTCGGCGGCACGTCCACGCCGGCCAGCCGCTCGATCGCGTGCGCGTAGCACAGCGCATGCCCGACGGCCGTATCGCCGGAGATGGATTCGGCGAGAAACAGCCCCTGTCGCCACGGTAACCGTTCGAAGCGCTTTTCGGTCCCCTTGTGCACGTAGAACAGCCGAAGCTGAAGATAGAGCACGGGCTCGCCGGCGACGCCAAAGCGGAAGTGGCCAGGCTCGATCACGCCCGCGTGCACCGGCCCCACGGGGACCTGGAACACTCCTTCGCCCGTTACGGGCCGGAACGGATGGAACTCACCCTCGACGCGCGGCACGTGCGCGTCCGCGGGAAAATCCTTCCGGAGCGGCCAGGCGCCGTCGGGCCAGTCGTCGTGCAGCGCCACACGCACGGGATTCGGGTGGCCGTCCGGCACGAGTCCGAAGCAGTCCATCACTTCCCGCTCGAACCAGTTGGCGACCGGATGCGCCGCCGCGATCGACGGAAAGAGGGGCGCCGCCGGATCGACCGGCGCGATGACCTGCAGAAATGTCCGCTGCGCCGGCAGCGACCAGACGTGATGCAGCAGAAAGCGCCCGGCCGTCTCACGTTCGTCGCTCGCAAAGAGCGACATCAGCCGTCCGCCCAGGTCGCGCACGGCGCGGCGGGCGAGCGTTGGGAGGACGGCGGCCTCGGTGTCCATGATCAACTCGCCGTCGCGGCGCTCGCGCACCGCCCATTCCTCCACGCCCAGCGCAGCGGCCACCTCTGGAATGACGGTGGTCATCGGCCCTCCCACACCACGCGCGTCGCCGCATGGATCAGGGCCAGCAGCGGAGCAGGCAGATAGAACGCCGAGACAATCGCGAGAGCCGCTGCCGCGATCGTGGTCACCATCCCGAGATCGATCCGTTCCGGATGCGGCACCCGGCGCTCGGACGGATCGCGTGGAGTCCCGAGGACGATCCCCCCGACCTGATAAGCAAAGCCGCAGAAGAGCACCACCAGAGCGATCAGGAAAATCGCCGTCGCCGTCACGTGCGGCCCGGCGAAGCCGGCCCTGAGAATGGTCATCTCGCTGAAGAACATGCCGAATGGAGGCGAGCCCGTGATCATTACGGCGGCAAGCACGAACAGCGCGCTGGCGATCGGCGCGCGCGTGAAGGTGCCGTTGCCAATCCGATTGAAGTCCGACGAGCTGTGGAGCTGGGCGAGGGTGCCGGCGGAAAACAGCGACACCGGCTTCGCAACCGAGTGGTAGGTCATGTGCAGCAGCGCGCCGAACACGCCCGCTTCCGCTCCGAGCCCGACCCCCACCGCCATGATGCCGACGTGTTCGATGCTCGAATACGCGAGCAGCCGCTTCACGTTCCACTGGATCAGGATGAACGGCATCGCGACGAGTACCGACAGCAGGCCCAGCACCAGCAGCAGCCTCCCGGAGAACTCAGCGCCCAGGGCGGCCGTGGAAATCAGATGGATACGAAGCAGGCAATAGACGGCGCCGTTCAGCATACCGACAGCCATCAGGGCCACCGCGGGCGATGGCGTTTCGCGATACGCGTCCGGCTTCCATGTGTGCATCGGCGCAAGTCCCGCCTTCGTGCCGTAGCCGATCAGCGCAAACACGACGCCGAGCCGGAGCGTGAAGGGGTGCAGCCGCGGGGCGGCCTCCATGAAGCGCGTCCAGTGCAGCGCCGACAACCCCTCGCCGAGATGCCCCTGGCCAGCGGCGAACAGAAGCACCGTGCCGAGCAGCGCGAAGCCGAGCCCGAGGCTCCCCAGCATCAGGAATTTCCACGCGGCCTCGAGCGACGTATCCCGATCGTGGAACGTCACCAGAAACACGGACGCGAGCGTCGTCAACTCGACGGCGATCCAGAGGATGCCCAGGTTGTTGGACACGGCTACTAGGAGCATCGCGAATACGTACGCGGGGATCAGGCCGTACAGCTCGCGGCGCATCCGCGGTGTAACGAAATTGCGCGCCTCATTCCGCCGCAGGTAGCCGATCCCGTATACGCCGGAGAGCAGGCCGACGAAGCCGCAGAGCACCAGCACGAGCGCCGACAAGCCGTCCACGCGCAAGGCGTCGCCAAAGGCCGCCGGAATGCTGCCCCGCAGGAACCGGCCGGCCGTCACCACGCACAGGACGAACGTCAACAGCAGCCCGCCGGCCATGACGGCCTCGTTGACCCGTCGCGACGCGACGGTCGCGCCCAGCGCGGCGGTGATCAGGGGTACGGCGAGCATCCAGACGAGAAGGTCCACGCTATCCTTTCAGTTTCGAGAGACGGCTGACGTCCATCGACTCGAAGCGGTCGACGATGCGATGGACGAGAACGCCGAGGATCAGGACGGCAAGAATCACGTCGAACGAAATCCCCAGCTCCACGACGAATGGCATGCCTGAGGTCACCCCTACGGCCACGAGGAACACGGCGCTCTCGACCGTCAGCAGCGCGAGAATCTGGGTGATTGCCTTCTTGCGCGTGACCATGAGAAACAGCCCGATCAGGAGCATCGAGAGCGCCACGCCAATGAGGTGGTGGCTGACGCCGCCGGTCCCCTCTGGAAAACCGGTGCTGACGCGGTAACCGACAACCGTCAGGCCGAGACAGACGAGGAGCGACGCCGGCACATTCAGAAAGGGCTCGATCTCGCGGTGAATGCCGATGCGATCGATCACCCGCATCAGGAACCACGGAATCAGCGCGGCCTTGAGCACGACCGTCAGGCCCGCCATCACGAACAGTTCGTGGCGCGACGCGGAGATCGCCATGGTCGCCGCGACGATTGCGAGAAAGAGCGACTGCACGGCGAACAGGCGGATCGCGGTGAACAGCGCCTTCTGCCCCACCATGAGGTACGCGGTCACAAGCATGCCGGCCGCGGACAGAATGAGAATGTCGCCTGTCATGTGGACCTCACAGGAACCGGATCGCCAGCGCCAGGAACCCGAGGCCCAGCGATACGGAGACGAGCTCGGGAACACGGAACAGCCGGAGCTTCGCGTTGACGCTTTCGGTCACGGTGACCGCGACCGCGAGAATCGCGATCTTGCCCGCCCATGCCGCAGCGCCGAGCAGGAGCGCGCCCGGCGCCGCGCTCGTGGCCATCCCCGCGGGAATCAACAGATCGATCAGCAGCGTGAGATACAGCAGCTCCTTCACGCCCGATGCCCATTCCACGAGCGCCAGATCCGGTCCGGCGTATTCCAGGACCATCGCCTCGTGAATCATCGTGAGCTCCAGATGCGTCGCCGGGTTGTCGACGGGGATGCGGCCGGTCTCGGCGATCACGATGATGAAGAGCCCGGCGAACGCGAGCAGGTCCGCCGGATGGAACGACACGCCGTGCTGCAGCAGGGACCGTACGAGCACGCCGAGGTTCAAGGAGCCGGCGGCCAGCGCGGACGTGAAGAGCCCCAGCATGAGCGCGGGCTCGGCGAGCGCCGCGATCGTCATATCGCGGCTCGCGCCCATGCCGCCGAACGGGCTGCCGGTGTCGAGCGCGGCGGTGGCCAGTGCGAACCGGCCAAGCGCGAGCGTGCCCACCAGCAGCAGGATGCCCCCCGCCGATTCGAGCGGCGCGGCGGCGGCGACCACCGGAACCAGCGTCGTGGCGGCTACCGCCGCCGAGAAATACACGCGCGGGCCGGCGACGTAGATCCACGAGGCGGTCTCCGAGCGGACCGGTTCCTTCCGCAGCAACTTCGCCAGGTCGTAGTAACCCTGCCGCCACGGCGGCCCCTGCCGATTCTGAAGGCGCGCCTTCATCCGGCGAATGGCGGTCTTCAGCAGCGGAGCCGCGGCGAGCAGCCCCAGCGTCTGCAACACTCCGCCAAGCGCAACCAGCACGGCTTGATTCACGCCGTACCTCCGAGCCACAACAACAGCAGGACGCCGAGGACGAGTACGTACGCCAGGTATGCGTGGAGACTGCCCGCCTGCACGACCTTCATACCGGCGGCAAGTCTCAGTACGGCACGTCCGAGCGGTCCGTACAGGAATCGTTCGAACGTCGGCTCCATAGCCGCGCGGTAGCGCACCTCGCGCGGGAAGTATGGCGAGACGCCGGCGAGCGTCTCCACTTCGCGCGTCGGCCGATAGATGGCGCGAAAGATCATGACTATCGGCTTGGAGAAGGCGGTCGCGGTGTACTCCGTGCGGGCGCTCAACTCGCCGCCGCATCCCCACGTCGGGACACGCCGCGGCGCCGTCCGCCGCCGCGTGACCAGGACCGCCAGCGACAGCGCGGCCGCCACGACGAGGCCGAGCGCAGCCGGGATCACGGCATCGAACGGCCCGGACGACATCCCCGAGCCAAAGCGGATTCCGCCGGCATCGGGCTGCAGCCCGGGCAATGTGCGCACGACCATCGTCACTGCCCCGGCCACGAGTCCGGGAAACACGCCGAGCGCCACACAGAGGACGGCCAGGATCGCCTGCGGGACGAGCATGATCGCCGGCGATTCATGCGCGTCCTGTGCGGCACTGCTGCGCGGCCGCGCGAGGAACATGATGCCGAAGGCCCGGACGAAACACGCCGCCGCGAGCGCCGACGTGAGCGCCAGCACCGCGGCGCTCACGACGAAATTCAGCCGCAGCAGTCCCGGCGTCGACGAAAACCCGAGAAGGAGCGCCTGGAACGTCAGCCACTCGCTGACGAAGCCATTCAGCAGTGGCAGCCCCGAGATCGCCATCGCTCCCACGAGAAAGAGACCCGCGGTCCAGGGCATGCGGCCGATCAGTGCGCCGAAATCCTCGATCTGGCGCGTGCCCGTCGACATCACGACGCCCCCCGCGCCGAGAAACAGCAGCGCCTTGAACAGCGCGTGATTGAGGACGTGCGCGAGGGCCGCCGCCGCCGCAATCGCCGCGATCCGGTTGTGCCCCCCGGCCAGCGCCGTCATCGCCGCGCCAAGGCCGAGCACGATGATGCCGCTGTTCTCAATCGTGCTGTAGGCGAGGAGCCGCTTCACGTCTGTCTGCGTCAGCGCGTACAGGACGCCGAGGATCGCAGACAGCGTGCCGGCGGCCAGCAGGCCCAGGCCCCAGCGCATCGACGGCACGCCCAGACCGAACCCGCACACCCTGAACAGGCCGTAGATACCGGCCGTAATCAGAACGGCCGACATCAGCGCGGAAATACTGCTCGGCGCCGCGGGATGCGCCTCGGGCAGCCACACGTGCAGCGGGATGATGCCGGCCTTTACGCCGAACCCGAGAAGGAACAGGAGGAAGACGCCGTCGCGCGCCGATCCTCCGATCAGCGTTCCCGCGAGCACGGCAGGGAACGCGGTGGAGCCCGCCCGCGACGCGAGCAGAAAGAATCCCGCGGCCAGGCACCCCGTGCCAACGTGCGACATCACGAGATAGAGGAACGCGGCACGGCGGCTGTCGCGCGACTGGTGATCGGTCGCCACGAGCGCGGCCGTCGCCAGCGACATCATTTCCCACGCGAACAGGAAGGTGAGGACGTCTGCGGCGACGAACACGATCTCCAGGGAACCGAGCACCGTGTTGAAGGCGGCGCCGGCAAACGCCATCCGCGCAGCAGGTACGGCGTGCGCGAAATAGCCGGCACTGTAGACCGCAATCGTCACGGCGACGACGCCGAGCACCAGCAGAAACCAGGCGGACAACGGTGTCACCGTATAGCCCAGGACCATGCCGGAAGCCGCGTGCCGGAACAGCACGCCGTCGAGAAGGCGGCCGGAGCCGAGGACGCGGACCGCGATCCCGAGCGTCATCACCGAAGCCGCGACCGAACCGCCGAATGCGATCCAGCGGCAGACGCGCGGACGGCGCGCGGCCGCGAAGGTGCCCGCAATCGTGCACAGGCGAACGACGATCGCCGCCGTCAAGGTCATACTCAACTCGTCCACCAGACAAAGAGCACCAGCGTCACGACCAGCGCGATCACATAGGCGAGATAGGCATGGAGGCTCCCGGCCTGCACCACTTTCATGCCTTGCGCGACGCGCAGTACCACGCGAAGCAGCGGCCGGTACACGTAGCGCTCGAACGTCGGCTCGATCGTCGAGCGGTACATCACTTCGCGCGGGAAATAGGGAGACACCTCGGTAAGCGCCTGCACCGTTCGCGTCGGCCGGTAGAGCGCGCCGAAGATCATCATCACTGGCTTCGAAAACGCGGTCGCGGTGTATTCATTCGCGGCGGTAAGCTCGCCGCCGCACCCCCATGCCGGGACGCGGCGTGTGGCGACGCGCGGTCGGTGTGTGAGCAGGATCGCGAGGACGGCGCCAGCGGCCAACGCGCCCGCGAGAAAGATCGGCGTCACACGATCGAAGGCCAGTCCTGTCGCCATCGCTATGGCGCGCGGCGCCAGAGCGGGTTCCGGGTGAAGTCCCGGCAGCGACGGCATCACGGTCTCGAGCACGCGTAGCACGCGTCCGGGGAACAAACCCAGCACGATGCACATCGCGGCCAGCATCGCCTGCGGCACCAGCATCCCGGCCGGCGATTCGCGCGCCTGGTCCGCGTTCGTGCTGCGCGGCAGAGCGAGAAAGCTGATCCCGAACGCCTTCACAAAGCAGGCCGCGGCCAGCGCCGTCGTCAGGGCCAGAACCGCGCCGCCGACGGGAAACAGGAAGTGGACGAGAGGATCGCCTGAGTTGGCAAAGCCGAAGAGGAAGGCCTGGAACGTCAGCCACTCGCTCGCAAAGCCGTTCAGCGGCGGCAGCCCGGAAATCGCGAGGGCGCCGACGAGGAAGAACGACGCGGTCCATGGCATCAGCCGCAGGAGTCCGCCGAAATGCTCGATCTGGCGCGTGCCGCAGCTCGCCACGACGCCGCCGGCGCCAAGGAACAGCAGGCCCTTGAACACGGCGTGATTGAGCACGTGATAGAGGCTCGCGGCGACGCCGATCGCCGCGATATCGCTGCGTCCGGCTGTGAGCGCCATCATCCCGGCCCCCAGACCCAGCAGGATGATCCCGATGTTCTCGATGCTGTGATACGCGAGAAGGCGCTTGAGATCGTGCTGCATCAAGGCATAGAGCACGCCGAGCACGGCGGAGACGCCGCCGAGGACGACGACGAACACGCCCCAGGACAGACGCGGCGTTCCGAGTCCGAACGCGCAGATGCGCACGATGCCGTAAATGCCCGTCTTGATGATCACGGCCGACATCAGCGCGGAGATGTTGCTCGGCGCCGCCGGGTGCGCTTCCGGGAGCCACACGTGGAGCGGAATGATGCCCGCCTTCACGGCGAAGCCGATGAAGAACAGGACAAAGAGAATGTCGCGGGCCGGAGCGGCCGCGAGCGCGCCCGAGAACAGCGTGTCGAACGAGATGGTCCCCGTGGTGGATGCCGCGACGAGGAATCCTGCGATGAGACATCCGGTGGCGACATGCGACATCACGAGGTAGAGAAACGCCGCGCGCCGGCTGCTGCGGTCCTCGTGCTCGGTCGCGACGAGCGCCGCGTTCGTCAGCGTCATCAGCTCCCATGCAAAGAGGAACGTAATCGCGTCGACGGCCGAGAACACCAGCTCCACGGCGCCGATGAGCACGGTGAATGCGGTGCCCATGAATGGCGATCGGGATCCGACGCGACCGTGGCGGGCGTATCCAACGCTGTAGAGCGCAATGGGGATCGCGAGGACGGACAGGACCAGCAGAAACCACGCCGAAAGGGGATCTATCCTGTACCCGAGTGACCATCCGGAGGCGCGCTGCACGAACAGCGTCTGATGCACAGTGGAACCGGTGCGGAGGACCTGGACAGCCGCCAGCGCCGTCACGGTGGACGCCGCGGCAGATCCCAGGAACGACAGCCGGCGCGCCAACCCGGTCCGCCTTGCGACGAGTAGCGTGACGAGGACGACCGCCGCGCGGATCGCGAGTGCGACAGTCAGGCTCCCGGTCATCGTACGAAGCACGAGATGGCCTGGACCGGAGCTTTGCCATCCGGTGGGCGCGGACTAGCGACGGCGTTCACGCTGAAGTTCCTTGAGCATCGACTGCGTGCCGACAAGGTGGCGGTTGAAGATTTCGCGCGCCACAGCGAGCAGCTTGGTGACGAGCGGGTCGCTCAGTTCGTATCTGACCGTGGTGCCGACTTTGCGAGCATCGACGATGTTGCGGGTGCGGAGTACGGCAAGCTGCTGAGACACGACGGACTGCCGCAAATCGAGCGCCTGCTGCAGTTCCTGGACGCTGCGGTCGCCGGCGGCCAGCGTCTCGAGAATCCGGATGCGGACCGGATGCGCGAGCGCGCGGAAGAAATCCGCTTTGAACACCTGAAGCCCCGGTCCACTCATGCTGCGGTAGGCCCAGTCTAGCAGAATATCTGAATATTGCAATATTCAGATGCGGCGAGTTGAACCCGGGAGGCGCTCGCTAATGCTCGCCCTGCATCAGCAGCACGAGCAACACCAGGATGATAATTCCGACGACGAGGAAAAAGACCTTCCAGAAGCTCTTCGGATATTCGCCCGCCATGCGCCCGGTCGCGCCATTCACCAGCACGTGAAACACGCGCGCGCCGTAGGTGTACGTCAGCAGCCAGATCGGCACGAGGATGTGCTTGAACGTCTGTGCCGAGAAGGTCGGATGGATGACGAGATTGCGGTAGGTATCGCCAGGCACCTGCGCCGCGCACAGCGCCTCCAGCTTCTCGTGCATCGCGGCTTCGGATGCCTGCGCCGCCTCGAGCAGCACGACCTGGTAATGCTCCACGATGAAACCGGACAGGTACGACGTGTCGTACGCGACTAATTCGTTTGTCGGAAAGGGTTCCACCTGCCGCAACAGCGCGTGGTCTACCCCGCGCGTACCGGGAATCGGTTCGTCGTCGAAGAAATGATTGACTACGCCTGACGCGGGCTCCCAGCGCACGTGCTGCACCTGGCGCGTCTGCGTATGTCCCTTGTCGTCGCGGTACGTTTCAGTCGTGTAGAAGTAATGTCCCGCCTCCGCCTCCCATGGGCATTCCGCGTGTGCGTCAAACGTCCAGTACGGAATGTAGACGCCCTTGACGGTATCGACGAGAGCGCGTGATTTCAGCGCGCCGGGCGCGAGCCACTTGCTCTTGTACCATCGGCGGATCTGCTCGCGCACCGCCGTGTCCGCCACTCGGAACGCCAGCAGGCTCTGCGGACGGATGGGCGACTTGATCTCTTCATACGGTACGAGCGCCGGCGATCCGCAGAACTCGCAGCGCTGTCCGACGCGGTCCGGCTCGAACACCGAAACCGCCTTGCAGCTCTGGCACTGCACGGTACGGCGCTCCGTCTGCCAGCCGCGCGCGTCCTCCGGCATCTCGCGCAACGCACGCACGAGATCGAGCTCCTCGATCTCGCCGGTTGCCGTCACCTTGTACGGGGATTCCGTGCCGCAGAACGGGCACACGAGTTTCTGCTTGCCGGGATTCCACTCGGCCTGCGCGCCGCATGCCGGGCACGGGTACTTCTGGAGTGCGGAAATTTCAACCATCGACCATCAACCGTCGCGAGCATGACACCGCGGCGCCAAGCGCCACCATCAGGATCGTAGCCGCCGCCAGGGCTCCGCTTCGCGACTGTCGCGCAAGCCGTGCCAGGAGCAGATCGGGAAACGCAGCCGTCGTGGTGCGGAGACGATCCTGCTTGATGTCATCCGGAACGGGAAGCGATCTCCCCGCGAGTCCACCGGCGAGCGCTTTCCAGCCTGCGATCTGTTGGTACGGCATCGTCGCGTCCGGATTCATCGCCTCCGGCCACGTGGTGGTGGCAAGGTGCCAGTTCACGACGGCGGTCGGTAGCGTCAGCACCGCCGAGAGCACCGCCGCAACCCCGATGAAGACGCGAGCGGTGCCGCGGGAGCTGAGCGCCGTGAAACATGCGGCGAGGAACACGATTGGCAGGATGGGGACCAGGTACCGAGGTCCCCACCCGAATACGCCCCATGCGGCCATTTTCGAGATGAGCAGGATATATGCGGCGGCCGCGAGAGTGTACGCAGCGATGACGACGCGTTGTTCCCGAAGAAGGCGGGACCAGGCGAAGGGTAATCCGGCGGACACCAGCAGGACGGGAGAGAAAACAAAGAGGCCGCGGTTCGGCGACAACAGCAGCCCGTACGCGCCGTGCGGAATGCTGCCTGTCAACGCGTTGGCGCCCGCCAGGTAGCGCGCGCTCGCCGCAGCGGGACGGAGTGCCGAGCCAGTCCGAATGAAGTTATAGGCGAACGACGGCGCCATCAGAATCGCGAAGACCACAACCGCTGCGACCAAGCCTCGCGAACCGATCGAGCGACGCGCTGTCCACACGATGTACGCCGCGGCCGGCGTGAGAAACGGCGCGAGGGAATAGCGGAAGGCGAATGCCGCAGCCAACGTCGACGCCAGCAGCAGCGCGCTGCGCCGGGGATGCACGTCGCGCAGGATCGCGATCGAGTAATACAGAACGCCACAGATCAGGCAGCACGCGCCGAGCACGTCCCACGCTGCGCGCGCGTACGCGAGAAAGATCGTCGTAACCGGAAACGCGACGGCCATTAGGAAAGCGGTGCGTGTCCGCGTGTAGAACGCCAGCAGGCGGAACATCCAGGCGCAGGCAATCGCCGCGAGAACCGCGCACGACAATGAGACGACGACTCGAGCGAGGAGAGGAGGATTCGCGATCTGCGCCGCGAGCGGTGCGGGGGACAGCGAAGCGCCCAGCCACGCCGCCGGAAGCATCAGGAGCAGATTCCCGAGATCGTGCGGCTCGTAGTAGCGGCCGTCCGGCGCGCGAATCCAGCCGCCGGCCGGTGGGGCATCCGCGCCTGCGGATCCCGTTCGCGCGACCAGAATCGACGCACGAAGCTGCTCGCCCGCATCAGAGCTCGCGAGGCGGCCGCTCGAGAGCACGCCGAAGAAACACAGAAAAAACAGCAGAACCAGCGCGTCGCGTCTGCGCGCGCCGATCATTTGGTCAGGTATTCGTCGAGCGCGGAGCGCTTGATGCGCCACGTCGATCCGATCTTCTTGCCGGCGAGCTCGCCGGACTCGAGGATCGCGAGTACGTCCCCTTCCGACACCTTCAGCACGTTCGCAATGTCCCCCGGAGAGAGGAGTTCAGGCAGTGCGCCTGCGCCCGCCGTAGCCGTGACCCCCGCCTTCGGCGAGACGGTAGGGCCGACGCTCGTGAGGCCCTGTTGCATCATCTGTTGCGCCATCGCAAGTCCGACGGCCATCTCCGTCGCGACGCCGCCAGCGCTGCCACCCTTCTCCATTCCCTGCGCCATCTGAAACTTGACGTAGTCGTTCAGGTTTCCGACCGCGGCCATGCTGGAACGCTTGTCCACCGCCTGTTCGACTTCGGGCGGCACCGATACGTTTTCGAGGATGAAGCTCGGCATCTCGAGCCCGTACTTCGCCTTGATGACGGGATTGATCAGCGGGAGCAGCGCTTCGCCAAGTTCGGTATAGCGGCTCGCCACGTCGAAGACCGGGATTTTCGCCGTCGCCAGCGCGTCGGCAAAAATGCTGACGATGCGCGAACGCATCGTGTCGGCGAACTCGTCGAGACGGAAGTTCTGATCCGACCCGGCGACTTCCTTCAGGAATAACTTTGGATCGACGATGTGGAAGTCGTAGGTGCCGAACGCGCGGACGCGAACGATGCCCAGGTCCTCGTCGCGCATCATCACCGGATTCGCGGTGCCCCACTTGTTGCCGGTAAAGAGCCGCGTGTTCAGGTAGTAAATGTCCGCCTTGAAGGGCGAGTTGAAGCCGTACTTCCACGACTTCAGCTTCGTGAGGACCGGGATGTTCTCCGTGGTGAGCGTGTGCTTCCCGGGTCGGAACGTGTCGCCGAACTCGCCGAGGTACACGAACTGCACCTGCTGCGATTCGCGGACGATCAGCTGCGCGCCGTTCTTGATCGCCTTGTCATCGTCGGGAAACCGGAACGACAGCGTGTCGCGCGAGTCATCGGTCCACTCGATGACTTCGAGAAGCTCACCCTTGATGAAATCCATCAGACCCATATCGTCATCCTCGCAAATGATCCAGCAACGACAGTAGATCGAAGCCCGAACTCGAGTCTATGTTCAAATCGGCCCCGGCAGGATGCCGCATTCCCTGGGCCTGTCGCAACCGCTGCTCTTCTTCCTTCAGCTCGTCGATCTGCCGCTGGCGTGCGCGATCGAGTCCGCCGCTCTGGATAAACCGCACGATCGAATGAAGCTCCCCGGCATCGAGGAACGTGCCGTGTCCTTTGCAGACATCGACGACAGTGCCGGACAGGCGGCCGAAGTTCAGGCGGTTCATCACCTTGCCGCAGGCGACGCATTTGCGGTAATGCACTTCGGCCTTCACATCGGGTCTGCGGTCGGCACCCTGGTGAATGACGGCCGCCTGCACTTCGCGGTTCGCGCAGATATGTTCGAAGGTCGCCGCGTCGATCCACATCCCGCGGCATCGCTCGCACTCGAGAATTCCAGTCTCCCCCAGGTGGATGTCACGCATCGCGGCACGACAACCGGGACATGCCACCTTCTGGACGGCACCGGTGGTTCGAGATCGCCGGGCGCCGCACGACGGACAATAGAGAGACCCGTCGAACATCAACCCGAAGCAGGTCGGACAGCTGACGGTCGCAAGTGCGGCGCGGCAGTAACCGCAGAACGCCTGCCCCGGCGCAGCGGGCCCGCCGCAGTTCGGGCAGTGCAGGGCGCTGGCGTCGGGGGACATGGCCGCTAGGATACGACAGTTATTTCGGTTCGAATTTCAATGCCGCACCGTTGATGCAGTAGCGCTGCCCGGTGGGGGGCGGCCCATCGGGAAACACGTGCCCGAGATGTCCACCGCACTGCGAGCAGTGCACTTCGGTCCGGCTCATTCCGTAGCTTCGATCGGTCGTCGTTCCGAGGGCGCCCGGATGTGGCGTGTGAAAGCTCGGCCAGCCGGTGCCGGACTCGAACTTCGTGTCGTTCGTAAACAGCTTCTGGCCACAACCGGCGCACGCGAAGGTGCCCGCGCGCTTTTCCGTCAGCAGGGCGCAGCTTCCCGGCCGCTCCGTAGCGTGATGCCGGAGGATCTGGTACTGCTCGGGCGTGAGAATGCGCTTCCACTCTTCGTCTGTCTTGGTAATCGGAAAACTCATTTGAAGACCTTCCCCCAATTCAATCCAAACTTCGGGTTTTCGCGCGGGCCTTGAATCGTTATCGGCAGGACCGCGCCTTTGCCTTTCTTGCGGAAGAGCGGATCGAACGGCTTCAGGAAAAAGCCCCTGACACCACCCGCCGCGTCGGAAACCGTCGAATCCATTATCAGCGTGCCCGTGAAATCGAGCTGCTGGCTGCGCAGCGTGTAGCTGCCGTGAATCCGCACGTCGGCGCCAGGAACGTCGAAGCCGAGCGGATCGAAACGCACGGTGCCGTTTCGCAGCGTGAAGTTTCCGCGCATATCCGACTGGATCCGTCCGACGTCGTCGGTCGGCTTCTTTCCCTGCGCGCGGCGGCTGAACATTGCGACCTGGTCCTGCACGATCGGATCGGTGAACGATGCGTTCTCCAGGGCGAAGCGGCCGACGAGCTCCAGGCGGTCGGCTACCTTCGACTTGCCCGGCGGCAGCAGCATCTCCGCCTCCAGGGCAATCTGTCCCAGCATCGCCGGTTTCGGCGTTTTCACCGCGAGACGCAGCACGTCCTGCACGCGGCCGTTGCGGATCGTCACGTCCAGATTGACCGTGCGTCCCTTGACGTCTGGATGCGATTCGATCGCGCCCGATGCTTCGATATCTGTCTCCTGCAGTTTCGCATCCACCTGCTTCAAATACGTATTGCCGTTCGTGCCATCGACCAGAGCATGAAACCGCGTCTCGAGCGACATCGGCGACCCGCCGATGTCGATACTGAAATCGGGCGTCGTCGTTGTGCCTTTCACGTCGATTTCTTCCAGACGCCCTGAGAACTGTCCCCTCGACGTGAGGATGCCGCCAATGCCTTTTATCGTATTCAGGTCCGCGTGATTGAATGCGTAGTCGCCGACCAGCGCCGTCAGGCCCGGCTCGCGTTTGACCCATGGTCCGAATTTGCCGTGCGTGGCGATCTCCCCTTTCGGAATCGGGTTCGTCAAGGTCGCCTCGAACGGCATGGCGCGATCGAACCCGACAGATTCAAGGTCCAGGTTGTGAATCGCGAAGACCTTCGGCTCCTTGCGCAGATCCTTTGGCACGATGATCAAATGCGCGTCCTTCGCAACGACATGGTCGATGAGGACGGGACCCTCGACGGTCGTGACAGCGCGCGAGCCCACTTCCTTGTCGTTTTGCGTACGCGGCGGGATGGTGATGCGCAGCCCATCGAGCTCCACGGATCGGAAACGGCGCTGCTTGCGAAGGAGGCCGAGCACACCACCGGTGACTTCGAAATGGCGGATCTCGATGAACGGGGCGGGCTGCTGCTGCCCTTTGAGGCGCAGCTTGAGATTGTCGCCGTGAATCCTGAGCGTCGGGAATGAGTCGACGGTGAAGCTCTCGAGCTGAACGTCAGCGTCCATGTGATAGTTCAGCGCCTCGACAAGCTTCTGCTGGAGGACGGGCGCGCGCGAGACGACGCTCAGCGCGATCCACAGGCCGACAAGAACACCGCCGAAAATGCCGATGAACCAACGGACGAGTTTGATATGTGGCACCGGCACCGTTCAGCTAGGATAGCGGACATATGGCGAGAACCTTCATAGTAGCCGCTCTCCTTTTTATATCGGCATTCACTCTCCCGGCGCGCAGTGACGCGCAGCAGCTGCCGGCGGATCTCGATGCCTACGTCACACGGGCGATGTCCGCGTTCGAAGTTCCAGGCGTGTCGCTCGCCATCGTGAAGGACGGCAAGGTCGTCGTGGCGAAGGGCTACGGCGTACGCAGGCTGGGCGAGCCCGCGGCGGTCGATGCGCGAACGTTGTTCGGGATCGCGTCGAATACGAAGGCGTTCACCGCGACCGCGCTCGGGATCCTCGTCGACGA
>DASPXV010000094.1:0-21805 GCA_035637115.1 Vicinamibacterales bacterium | reverse complement strand
GGAACGCCGGCGACCTTTGCGTATAGCACGTCGGAGTCGAGGTCGGCATTGTTCGGCCAGCAAACCGTTCCCAGTTCCGCATTGACGGTAGCCTTTGCGAAAAACTCGGGTTCGCGCAGCGGCGCAAACACGCCGGTGAACTCCACCAGTTGCGCCACTTCGACGACGCCCTCGGTGCCGTCATCGAATGCGACGCGAAGCCGATGCTCGGGAAGCGCTTGGACCGAGACGACATCTCTCAACATGGCGTTACTCCAATGGGGCAATCTGCTTCAGCGGCTGCTGCTGGCGTGCGAGACGCCAATCCTCGATCAGTTCCTGCTGGTGCGCCGATGCCCATTCAACGACGAGTCCGAGCGCGCGTGGCGAAAGGTGCCCTTCCAGCACGGTCAAAGAGTCGATTGCCACAATCGCCTTCTGTTCAGCGTAGCGGACATGGAAGTGCGGTGGCGGATGATCGTTGTAGTTCAGTGAAATGACGATTCCAAAGAACCTCGGAGGTCTATCGCACTCATGTCCGTTTACGGTAAACCGCTTACTGCGAACTGCAAATTCACTTGAACGCCTTGCGGCCGCCACGTTTCAACGCCTGGTGCAGGTCCCAATGACTTACGTCGACAACGGCAGTGGCGACCTCGACTGCGGGGACCTCATCCTGACAGTCAGCTAACATTCGCGCCGCGGACGATCCAAAGCCTACTTGAGCGTCCTCACCGTGACGGCATGCCAATGTCAGACGGCGTGAAACGCACATTCAGCGGCGCCGTCTCCCCGGCCCGGACGTCTACCGCCAGATCTTTCGCCAGGCGCCCGGACGGTTGCCGCACGGCAATCCGGTAGCGCCCCGGCGGCACGTTCTCGATGCGGAAGCTGCCGTCGGCGTCCGTCATGGCGAAGTGGTCGTGATCGAAGACATAGACCCACGCCGCCATCCAGGGATGAATATCGCAGGACAGTTCGATCGGATGGCCCGCCGGCGTCGATGCGAATCGATGAACATCTGGACCGACGTAGCCCGATGCAGTGTTGAGGCTGAACGTGTTGGCCGCGTTCGCGTCCCGCGACCGCACGTTGTGGCTGGCCGGGTCGTCGTTCGTGAAGCGCACTACCTGCCCTGCGCGGACGGCAAGCACCTGCGGCTCGAAAATGAAGTTCCGCTGGTTCATCGTCGCGGGTTTCTCAGGCGGCCGGCCGGACCCTTGGCTGTCCGGCAGAAACACGACGGCATATCGAAGGCCGCCCGAGCGCGACACATAAAGCACCTGCTGCGATCCGCCGTCCTGGGTGACGGCGGTCGGCGCCGGGGGGTGCCGGCGAACGTGACCCGGCCGGCGATGGCACCCGCGGAACGCTGCTGTTGCGGAGAGGCGGGCGCGACGGCCGCGACGCCCGAGAGATCGACGATCGCAAGGGCCGCGACAAACGCCGGCAGGCGCATCATCTCCATCGTTCTCGCGCGCTCCTTCGCGACCGGCGCCGTATTTCGCGGGACATTACTGCTGGCGCGTGCCTTTGATGACCGTGCCGTTGCCGCGGACGAGCTCGTAGGACATCGTGCCGCCGTTGCCGGCCTTGAAGGTGATTTGTCCCGCGGCTGCCGGGAGCGTGAACCGCGTTTCAGAATCTGCCGTCAAGGTGAGCTTCTGCCGTCCTTCGACCTGGAGGACGAGTTCTGCGCCTTCGACCGAAATGTTCACGATCAATCCGTTGTCCTGCTTATACCGACCGGCGTAGCTGCGAAGGACGTCTGGCGACACGTCGACGGTCGGACGCGTCGTCGGAATCGGTGTACCCTGCAGCTGCAGGATCTGCCAGCGCCCGGCGCGCTTGATATAGATGGTCGTCCCGAAGCGCCCTTCGACCGGCCGACGAAGAATCGCGGTCTCGCCTGACACGATCAGACCGTCAAAGGACGACGTAACCGGAAGTCCCGCGCTGCCCGTCGAGGCCATCATCGCGTCGATTTGTCCCTTCTTGTCCACCGGCCCGCCGAGCGCGTGTATGAAGAGGAACTCGTCGGCGTAGATACGTTCGAGCGCCGCGCGATCCTTCGCGAGAAATGCTTTGTTCAAATCCGCCATCAACGCGGCAAGTTCCGTCTTGACCGACTCCGCTGGCGCGCTCTGGGCCTTTGCCGCAACGGCATGCATTGAAAGCGCCGCAAGGACGACGAGCGTGGTCTTCAACATGAGTCCTCGCAATCCAAGGTCTATCGCACCCATTACCGCTTACCGTGTACTTTTCACCGCCGACTACTTGAAGGCCTTGCTGTAAAACAGATCGTGGTTGCCCGGCGGTTCGAGCCCGGCGCAGCGGATCGACAGCGCGATCTGGGCCCAGTGCCGCGTCTCGTGCAGCAGGCAGTGGAACAACAGCTTGCGCGGCGTGAGGACGAAATCGCCGCCGCTCTGGACGGTGAACGTCCTCGGTTCGTTGGCGACGTCCTCATCGAGCTCGGAGACGAACTGTTCCAGCTCACGGCGGACCGACGCGCCGTAGTCGAACAGCGGCGACGCGTTCAAGCCGCTCAGCCCCGTTCTGGTGTCGAGCGTCGCGCCGCGCAGCCGCTGCAGGTGCCGCCGCTCGACGAGGAAAATGTGATCGATCATCGAGCCGACAGACGGATACCGGCCGCCGGGCTGTAGCTCGATTTCCATCGCCTCGGGGTGCATCACGAACCAACCGCGCCACTTGTCGCGCTCTTCCTGCGTGTATCGCGCGAGCTCGTCGAAATCGATGTGCATTACTTGAAGACCTGCCCCGGTTCGACGACCGTGAGCGGACCCAGGTTCAGCGTCTTCACGCCTGCCTCAATGGTCTTCCTGTCGCCGACGATAACCACGGCAAATTTGTCTGGCTGGATGTACTTGTCGGCGACGCGTTTGAGGTCGGCAGCCGTGACGGCGCGGACGCGATCGGCGTACGTCGTGTAGTAATCGGCCGGCAAATCGTAGATCCAGGCCTGGGCGAGAGCATCGGCGGTTCCGCGCGATGTCTCGAAGCTGCGCGGCACCAGCAGCGCGAGATAGTTCTTCGCCTTCTCGAGCTCACCCGCAGGCACCGTCTCGTGGATCCGCGTGAGCTCGTTGAAGAACTCTTTCACGGCCTCCGCGGTCTTGTCGGTCTGCACGCCCGCGCTCGCGTAGAACGCGCCCGCGCTCAACCGCATGTCGAAGCGCGACGAGGCGCCGTACGCATACCCGTGGACCTCACGCAGGTTATTGTTCAGCCGTGATGTAAACGCCTCGCCGAGGATCGTGTTCAGCACCCGCAGCGCGAAGTAATCGGGCGTGGAGCGCGGCACGCCGATCCAGCCGATGCGGACCTGCGACTGCGCGGCGCCGGGCTTATCGACGACGTACACGCGGCGGGCGGTAAGCTGCGGCGCTGGTGCGACTGCGGCCGTCTTTGCGGCGGCGGCTGACTTCCATGCGCCGAGCGTGCGCTCCAGCATCGGCACCACTTTCGCCGCGGTGACGTCACCGGCGACCACGAGCATGGCGTTCGCCGGATTGAACTGTGACGCGTGGAACGCCTTCAGGTCGGCAACGGTGAACGACTTGAGCGATGCTGCGGTTCCCAGCACTGGCGTGCCGTAACGGTGCTGCGGCCCGAAGACCAGCCGCGGGAACGCGACCTGCACGAGCTCCTCCGGATCGTCCTCCATCTCGAGGAGAGACGCGAGCCGCTCGTCGCGAAGGCGTTTCAGTTCCGCCTCCGGAAACGTCGGCCGGGCGATGACGTCCGCCATGATCGGGAGCGCGTCGCCGAGGCGGGAGATCGGTACGTGCAGGTCCACGTACGTCGCATCTACCGATCCCCTAGTGGACAGCGCGGCGCCAAGGAAATCGATCGCGTCGGAGATCTCGAGGGCGTTCCGAGACCCGGCCCCCTCGTCGAGCATGTCCGCCGTCAAGCTGGCGAGTCCAAACTTGCCGGCGGGATCGGCGGCGACGCCCGTGCGAATGGCGAGCTCGAGGTGTACGGTCGGCACCTTGTGCACGCCCATCACCCAGACCTGGAGACCGTTCGAAAGCGTCCGCTTCTCGATCGCCGGAAGCTTCAGCGACGGGGCGGGCCCGACCGCGGGTGGTTTCGATCGGTCAGCCGGCTGTTGCGCAAGGAGCCCGGAACTCGCAATGGCGCCGCTGAGTACGCACCACACGAAGAGGCTTCGAACCCTCGTGCCTTTGTGCCTTCGCGTCCAGCCGTCAGCGCGTCCAGCAGTCATTTCTTTGGCTCCACCACGAGCTCAACTCGTTTGTCGAGCGGCAGGAACCGCGTCGCGGCCGCGGTGATGTCGTCCGGCGAAAGCGCGCGGTAGCGCGACAGGTCCTCGTTGAAGTAGCCGGGATTGCCGGCACCGACGTAGTAGCTGTTCAACTGATCGCCGACGCCGCCGAAGTTGCCGACGCGCTCCATGCGGTCGTAGAAGGAAGACTCGATCTGGTTGATGGCGCGCCGGAATTCCCGCTCGGCCGGCGCCGCCTGCTGGATCTTCTTGATCTCCTCGTCCACGATCGCCCGGATCCGCGCGATGTCGGCGTCGGGCCGCGCGGTCACGATCACCTGGTATTCGGAGTTCAGCGCCTTCGACGCCTGGAACGCGGTGACGTCCTGCGCGATCTGCAGCTCGTACACGAGACGTTTGTAGAGCCGCGAGTTCTTTCCCCCCGCCAGCACTGACGACAGCACGTCGAGCTCCGCGTCACCCGGCGCGAAGTGCGCAGGCGTGATCCACGTCAGGTAAAGCCGCGGCAGCTGCACGCGATCCTGGATCGTCTTCTTGCGTACCTCGTTGAGCGTGGGGTGCGGATAGTCGATCGGCGGCACGACAGCCTTTCCCGGCTTCACGTCGGCAAACCATTTCTCTACGGCGGCGCGCGTTTTTGCGGGGTCGATATCCCCGGCCACGACCAGGCTCGCATTCGCGGGCTGGTAATACATGCGGAAGAATTGGACGACGTCCTCGTAGCTCGCGGCCGTGAGGTCCTCCGTGTAGCCGATCGTCGGCCATCGATATGGATGCCCCTTCGGGTAGAGCATCTCCGCGATCTCGATCGACGACATTCCATACGGCGCGTTTTCGTAGCTCTGGCGGCGTTCGTTCTTGACGACGTCGCGCTGCGCGTCGACGGTTTTGGGGGACATCGCCTCGATCAAGTACGCCATGCGGTCCGATTCGAGGAAGAGCGCGAGATCGAGCGCATTGGACGGGATGTCGATGTAGTAGTTCGTGCGGTCCTCCGCGGTCGACGCGTTGTTGGTCCCGCCCGCGGCCTCCAGCAGCTGATCGAAGTCGCCGTATTTGGCGTTCTTCGACCCCATGAACATCAGGTGCTCGAAGAGATGCGCGAACCCGGTGCGTCCGGGCTTCTCGCGCGCGGAGCCGACCTCATACCAGACGTTGACCGTCAGCAGCGGCACGGTGTGATCCTCGTGCAGGATCACGTGCAGGCCGTTGGGGAGCGTGAACTGGGTAAACGGGACCTCGAGGCGTGGTCCCGCCGCCGGTTGCGGCGTGGCCTGAAGCAACAGCCCGACAAGAAGCGCGGTGTGCAGCATTGATTAAGAATACGCTAGGCATGGTGTTCTCGACGCGCGTCCCCATCGATCGGCGGCCCAACGACCTGTCCCTGGCGCTGGCGCGCGCGAGGGAGCGCGGTCCGCTCATCGATCTGACGATCAGCAACCCTACGCGTGCCGGCTTTTCGTATCCCGGCGATCTGCTGACGCCCCTCGGTGACGCGGCGGGTCTCACTTACAACGCGGCTGCCTTCGGACTGCCCGAGGCGCGCGAGGCGGTAGCAGAAACGTTTGCGGCACGCGGACTCGACATTGCGGCGGACCGCATCATCCTGACGGCGAGCACCAGCGAAGCGTACTCAATCCTCTTCAAGTTGCTTTGCGAGCCCGGAGCGTCGACCGCTTTGACGCCGATTCCAAGCTACCCGCTCTTCGATCACCTGACTGCGCTCGACGGCGTCCACCAGGCCCGTTACGCGCTGGACTACCACGGCGCCTGGGCGATCGATTTCCACTCGCTCGACCACGTGTGGCAACCGGCGACACATTGTGTGCTCGCCGTCACACCAAACAATCCGACCGGATCGATTCTGCGCAGCGGCGACGCGGACGAGCTCGCGCAGCGGTGCGCCTCACGCGACGCGGCACTCATTCTCGATGAAGTGTTCTGCGATTTTCCGCTTGGCGGGACGTTCGAGGAGCCCGCGGCGCTGCGTTCGCCGCCATGTCTCACGTTCCGTCTCGGCGGGCTATCAAAAACGATTGGATTGCCGCAGGTGAAGCTTGGATGGATCGCCGTCCATGGTCCTGCGCCGGCCGTTACCGAGGCGCTCGATCGGCTCGAGTTGATCTGCGACACCTACCTGTCGGTTTCCACGCCCGTCCAGCTCGCCGTACGGCGGCTCCTCGATCGCGGCGCGGGGGTCCGCGCGCAGATCCTCGAACGCGTGCGCCGCAATTACACCGCGCTCGGCTCGATCGTTGCTATGGGGAGCGGCGGAGGAACTGTGCTTCCTGCGGACGGTGGATGGTCGGCGGTGATACGCGTTCCGGCGACGCGCTCCGAAGAGGCGCTCGTCCTGGATCTTCTCGAAAAGGATGCCGTGGTCGTGCATCCGGGGTATTTCTTCGATTTCCCGCACGAGGCCTTCCTCGTCGTCAGCCTGCTGCCGACGGCGGATGAATTCGCACGCGGCGTGGGGTTAGTGCAGGATCGCCTGAATGCCGCGTGATTTCTTCCAGGGCCGGCATGCCGGCCTGCTCGTGCCGCTGTTCTCCATTCCGTCGCGCGAGAGCTGGGGCATCGGCGAGATCGCGGACCTGCCGAAGCTGGGCGACTGGATGGAGGAGGCGGGATTCTCGTTCGTGCAACTCCTGCCGATCAACGAAATGGCGGACGGGCAGAACTCGCCGTATTCGGCGATGAGCGCGATGGCGATCGATCCCATCTTCATCGCGCCCGCGGCGGTTCCCGAGATCCAGGCGCTCGGCGGCGAGGGGCTGTTGACCGATGACGAGCGCGCGGCGCTGAAGCAGGCGCGCGAGGCGGCGGCGATCGATTACAGCACGGTCAGGAGCATCAAGATTCGAGCGCTGCGCGCCGCGTTCGAACGGTTCCGCGTCAACGAGTGGGAGAAGAATACGCGGCGCGCGCATCGGCTGAAACTGTTCCTCGACCGCGCGAGATGGTGGCTCGACGACTACGTGCTGTATCGGGCGCTCCACGCGCGCGAGCAGGGGCGCTACTGGCGCGAGTGGCCGGAGCCAATTCGCGATCGCATTCCGCCCGCGCTGATGCGCGCGCGCCAGGAACTGTCGGAAGAGATCCTCTTTTATTCGTATCTGCAGTGGATCGCCGCGGATCAATGGGCTGAGGCGCGCGACGCGTGCGCCGTTGGCGTGTTCGGCGACTTCCCGTTCATGGTCAGCGGCGACAGCGCGGATGTCTGGGCGCGCCAGCATGATTTCCGGTTCGACGCGTCCGTCGGCGCGCCGCCCGACGCGTTTTCGGAGACGGGGCAGGACTGGGGATTTCCCGCGTATCGCTGGTCGACGATCGCGGCCGGCGGGTTCCGCTGGCTGGCGGCGCGCGCCCGGCGCAGCGCGGAGTTGTACGACGGCTATCGCGTCGATCACCTCGTCGGGTTTTTCCGCACCTACGTCCGGGAGAGAAGCGGCGAAGCGGCGTTCGTGCCTGCAGAGCAGCACGAGCAGGCGCTGCAAGGGGAGCGCGTGCTCGACGTGCTCAGCGCCACCGGCGCGCGGATCATCGCGGAGGATCTCGGCGTGATCCCCGACTTCGTCCGCGAGACGCTGAAGCGTCTCGAAATCCCCGGCTTCAAGGTGCTGCGATGGGAGCGGTCGTGGGACGAGGAAGGGCAACCGTTCAAGAATCCGGCCGAGTACCCGCCCATATCGGTGGCGACGAGCGGCACGCACGATACCGAACCTCTGGCGGAGTGGTGGGACGAGGCGCCGGTCGAGGAGCGCCGCGCGGCGGCATCGATCGTGTGCATGGATCCGCCCGGTTGCGATCCGGAGACGCCGTTCAACGACGTGACGCGCGACGCGATTCTGCAGGTCCTCTACGCTTCCGCATCCGACATCGTCCTGCTCCCGGTGAACGACATCTTCGGATGGCGGGATCGGATCAACACGCCCGCCGTGATCAGCGACTGTAACTGGACGTGGCGCTTGCCGTGGCCCATCGAGGAACTGTCGCGCGAGCCGCAGGGACGCGAACGCGCCGCCTTCACCCGCGCGCTGACGCAGAAGCACGGCCGATAGTGCCGCTAATGATAGACGCTGCCAGACTTGCCCTTCCAGATTCGATACACGTTGACCAGATAAATACTGACTATCGCGAGCCCGACGAGATAGATCACCAGCGCGATGCGCAGGCTGTGCGGCGGCGCAGCCGCGTTCGCGATTCGCCGAACAGGAAGACGCCGAGCAGGGACGATTCCGCGAAGAAGGCGAAGACCCCTTCCATGAAGAGCGTCTGGCCGACGACAGGTCCCGCGTATTTCGCGAACCTCGCCCAGTTCGTGCCGAACTGGAACTCCATTGGAATGCCGGTGACCACGCCGGCGGCAAACGTGATCGCGAAGATGCGCGCCCAGAATCGCGCCGCCGTGCCGTAGAGCGGATTGCCGGAGCGGAGCTCGATCGTCTTGAGGACCGCGATCATCACCCCGAGCCCCATCGTCAGGATGGGGAAGAGGTAATGGAACATGATCGTGAACGCGAACTGCCATCGCGCGGCGATCGCGGCGTCGGTCATCCGCTCACCACGGCGAGTCGGGGAAGCGGACGAACGGCGCGCGCTTGCGGTCCAGGCCATCCATGCGGAGCAGCCACATCCCGATCCCCGCCGCACCCTGCATGTAGCCTGTCTGCGCGACGAGCAGCCCCGGTCGAATGCGGTGCTCCGCCTGGATCCATCGCGTGCCGTGATCGTCGCGCGTCGCGCGCGCCAGGAGATCGGCCGTCATCTTTTGTGCGAACTCCAGGTGTTTCGGATCCCTGGTCACACCGTAAAAATCGAGCATGAACTGCGCGACGCCGGCGGATCCACAGCATTGACTGACGTTGTTCCAGAAGCCGGGGGTGCGCTGTTCCGGAATGCCGCTGGTCAGGATTGCGTTCGCGGACTTGTGCACCCACGACAGCCAGGTCTTGTCGTCCGTCGCCAGCGCCAGCTGATAGAAGAGTCGTGCCGTGCCTGTGGGGCCATGGCACCACCCGAGATAATAGAGGTCAAGGCCATCCGGCTGATTGTGCTGAACGAGGCAGATGTCCCCGTCAGTCTTCGCGATAGCCTGCAGATAGTGCGCGCCCGCGAGCGCGCCGTCGAGGAACCGCGGCTCGCGCGTAGCGCGATAGAGAGTCGCGAGAAAATACGAGATCCCGGCAGTACCGTGGGAGAAATTCGGCATCAGCCGCGGGAATGCGGGATCCATCGCCCACTTGATGCCTCCCTTATCGGCGATACCGAGCGCGAGCAGCCGATCGCCCGCGCGGATCGCAAGCGGCTTGGCCGTCGGATCGTGCAGCGTCTGGTCGGCATAGAGGAGGAACAGGCCGATCCCGGCATTGCCGGCAATGATGTCGGTCGTGTTGCTCCACTGCACGCCGTTCCCGACAGAACCAGCGCGTTCCGACAGCACGCGAACCGCATCCAGCGCCCCCTTGCGATATTTCTCGTCATTCGTCGCGCGCCAGGTTTCGCCGAGCGTGAACCCGAGGCCTGCAACCCCTTCGTAGAGGCCCATGCCTCTCTCGGACGGCACTTTCGTCAGCAGTTCGTCTGCCCCCTTTTTCGCCTCGTCGAGATACGCGAGGTCACCCGTCGCATGATGCAGTTCGAGCAGGAACAGGATGACCCCCGGCGAGCCGCTGTAGAGGGCAGTGCTGATCGATTTCGGATCGCTGGGGTCCGAGGGCCACGCGTATCCAAACAACGTGGTCACGCGAGAGGAGCGAATCCACTTCTCCGCATCGACCGCCACGTCCCGGTAGGCGACGGGAGGCCTGGGCTGCGCCGCGATGCGCGCGCCCGCGACCAGGGCCGCGAAACCGAGGATCCAGACTGCCGCGACGACCCTGAATTTCATGGCGGAACTATAACCCCTCTGGTACGCGTGTTGCGACACAAGCCGGGGTGGCGGATCTCTGTCGGCGGCTCCGGGAGGCGCGGGAGCGAGCGGGGCTCTCGATCCAGGAGATTTCCGCGCGAACGAAGATCAGCGTTGCCGCGCTTCATGCGCTCGAGCTCGGGCAATTTGACCGTCTTCCGGGTGATTTCTACACCCGTGCGTTTCTCAAAACCTACGCTCGCGAAGTACACCTCTCTGCAGAGGACATCGTCCGCGAGTACGACGAGATCACCGCGCCGCCTGAGCCAGCCATCCCAGCGGGCCGTGTGTCACCAAGGGTTACAGCTCAGCAGAATCCGGACGAGACTATTGACCTCAGGGATGCGCGCGAAATCCTGCCAGTACCGCGGTCGCTCATTGTGCGGATACCGCGAGATTCCAACGTGTGGGCGGGCGCCGTCCTTGTCGGGCTCGTCGCCGTCGGGGCGGCACTCGCATTCCGTCCCGGAACACATGCGCGTCGCGCGGAACCGGGAACGGTGGCCACCGCCGGGGTCGCGGAGCTGCCAGCACCAGCCGGTACCTCGGGACGGAATCCGCCGCCAGCCGACAAGCTTACGATCGATATCCAGCCGACCGCGCCCATCTGGGTCGCCGCCACGGCCGACGGTAACAGCGTGATCTACCGGTTGCTCAAGCCGGGGGAACACGTCATCGTCGACGCCCAGCGCGAGTTGTCGTTCCGGATCGGCAACGCCGGCGCGTTCATCTACGCGATCAACGGCGTGCCGGGCAAGTTGCTGGGCGGTCCGGACGAAGTTCGCGAATTCGAGATCACGCGCGACAACTACCTCACCTACCGGCGTTGATGTCAGGGGTAGAATCCCCCGATGCTTCGCTGCCTGACTATCACGCTCGCGCTGTCGTCAACCCTCGTCTCCGCTCAAACAACCGACTGGAAAGGTGTTGAAGCCGAAGCGCTCAAGACGCTCCAGGGTTATGTGCGGATCAACACATCGAATCCGCCCGGTGACGTAACGAAGGCCGCGGACTATCTGTCTGCAATCCTCCAGCGCGAAGGCATCGCGGTGAAGCGGTACGAATCCGCTCCGGGACGATCGATCCTTCTCGCGCGGCTGAAGGGAAACGGGACCGGCGGAAACGCAATCCTGTTTGAAAGCCACATGGATGTCGTCCCGACCGATCCATCGCGGTGGAAGCAGGATCCGTTCGGCGCGGAGATCGCTGACGGCAAGATCTGGGGCCGCGGCACGATCGACATGAAAGGGATCGGCACGTCGTATCTCTACGCGTTCATCATGCTGCACCGGTTGAAGGTGCCGCTGACGCGCGACGTGCTGCTCATGTTCGTGCCCGACGAGGAAGTCGGCGGCGCGCTGGGCGCGGAGTGGATGCGCAAGAACCACTACGGCGAACTCGATCCGGAGTATGTCATCGACGAAGGGGGGTTCGGCAGTCGCGACATGTTCACGGCTGGAAAGCTCGTCTTCGGCATCTCCGTCGCCGAGAAAAAGATCATGTGGCTCAAGCTGCGCGCAGAAGGCGTCGCGGGACATGGATCGCAGCCGCACGATCAGAACCCGAACGATCACCTGCTGCGAGCGCTGTCACGCCTGTTCGCCGAACCGGTAAGCGCCGCGCCGTTCGGCGTCGTGACCACGATGAAGCAGCGGATAGGCGGTCCGCTGACGGCGAACAAGTTCAACAACGCCATCCAGCACTCGACGATTTCACTGACAAGCCTCCGTTCCGGCGTGGGTGATCCGCCGCGCGTCAACGTGATTCCATCCGTCGCCGAAGCGACGATCGACTGCCGAGTGCTGCCGGGAACGTCGGCGCAGCAGTGGCTGAAGGAAATCGAACGGCGGCTCGCTGACCCGACGATCAAGATCGAAGTGATCAACGCGGGCGAGGACCCGGTCGTGAGCCCGCAGGACACACCGCTCTATCGCGCGCTCGAGTCCGCGGTGAAGCGGCATCACCCGGACGCTGTCGTCACGCCGATGACCGTCCCGTACGGCACGGACGGCAATGGGTTCCGCCCGCGCGGCGTAAAGACCTACGGATTCTTTCCCGGGATCATTCCCTCGGCCTCGATCCTCTCCATGCACGGCGACGCGGAGTTCATACCGATCGACGCGCTGGGACCGGCCATCCAGATCCTGTTCGAAGCGGTGAAAGAGACGGCGTCGAAGTAAAGCGTGTTACGGCGCGTAGATTGTCACGGCGCCTGTTCCAAAGGCAGCGCCGTTGATGCGCACGAATCGCGCGTGTATGTCCGGAATGAGGATCCGCAGCGGAACGACAAGCGGCTCCGAAAGCGCGCCGATAAGTGCCAGGCCTCCCGGAGGCTCGTCCGCTGCGATCGTCCACGTCTCGCCATCGGCCGACGTCTCGACGCGCACCGTCCGGTAGAGCAGTGAAACGTGTCCGCGGGTGCGAAGATCGACGGCGCGGATCGTCTGCGATCGGCCAAGGTCGACGACGATCCACCCCGCATCGATGCTCACGTGCGACAGAGGCAGCGCCATGCCCACGGTGATCTGTCGTGGATACGATGCTGCGGG
The DNA here is from genome assembly GCA_035637115.1 of Vicinamibacterales bacterium. Lineage (GTDB taxonomy): Bacteria > Acidobacteriota > Vicinamibacteria > Vicinamibacterales > 2-12-FULL-66-21 > JAICSD01. Next base: position 9,093 of record DASPXV010000094.1, on the reverse strand, counting down.
CAGCGAGTACAGACGTCCTCCAGCGCTGACCCCCATCATCGTCGCGTCGTTCTGCGCGTCCATGAACGCCGTCCATTCAGGCGCCTCGGGGCCGTTGGCAACAGCTATATATAGAGGATGCCCGCGGCGCAGCTCCGTGAGCACTGAAGGATCCTTGCGCCGCAGAGCCCACTCGATAATGTTGGCGTGAGGCGGCACATAGCCCGCATAGCCATTCACGACGGGCAGCCGGTGCATCATGCCGCGATAGATCGCGCGCACGTTCACGTTGTCGTCGGTAATCGGCAGCTCGAGCACCCGTCCATTCCTGCTGGTGGCGACACCGAAGGGTCCCGGCGGCGCGCCGAGCGGCATCGCAACGATCCAACCATCAGCGAGCAGGCCCAGTACCGCCACGGCGCCGACCCATCGTCCGTGCCGCGGATACGCACGCGCAATCCCCGAGATCGTGATACCCGCCGCAACGGCCAGGCACAGGGTCGTCAACATGAAGAACCGCTCCGGCACGCGCAGACCGGAAAAGCCTGGAAGCCACGCGATCCATGCGTACGCGTGCCAAAGCGTCGCGACCGACACTTGCTCGACCGAGGGACCGAAAGCCATCCACGTCATCAGCAATGCCGCTGCGAGATAGAAGGCCAACACCCGACGGCTGATCACGGCGTCGCGCCGCAATGCAATCGGGATTGCCGCCACCACGATCAGCACTATCGCGATACCCGGGAAGAGGAAGTCTTCCTGCGTCATCGCTTCGCGCTTCGGCCAGAACCGCAGCAGCGGCCCCGCATTCAAAAACGATCCCGGGTGCGCGGAGAACATCTGCATCTCCGTCCGGGTGCGGCCCAGGCCGAGGCGATGCTGCACGTCGTAATACTTCAGCAGCACGGGCACGAGCGGAAGAGAGAACAGCAGCCAGGTGATCGCTACGGTGACGGCGCGTCGCGGCTGCGTGCGCCACGGCGTGAAGAAGATGACCCATGCCCCGAGCAGCACCGGCAGGAAGAACATGTAGTAGCCGTTCGTGAGCGATTGCAACAGCCACGAGACGCCGAAGAGCGCAAGCCAGCGGCGGCGGCCATCTTCGTAGAACGCGTGGAGGCCAACGAGCGCGAGCGGCAGCCACCACGTCACGAGCAGGTGCAGGTGCGCCAGCTGCGATGAGCGGTAGGGAGCGAATCCGAATGCGATTCCCGCGCAATACGCCCCCGCGCCGCTGCCGGTCAACCGTCGGACGAGTGCGTGCGCGGCGAGCGCGGACCACCACGCCGAAAGGATCAAAAGAACGTTGTACGCAAGCAGTGGTGAGCCGCCGAGCCACTGGATCGGGGAGGAGACGATCCCCATCCCTGCCCCGTGCTCGGTCAGCGCGAGCGAATCGCGCAGCGGCCAATAGAACGGCGCCTGCCACATCGCAACCGTGAGTGGGACGACGTGCGCCTGCCACCAGAGGAGGTAGGTAACGAGCAGCGGATCGCCGGGATCGTGCGCGAAGCGGTTACTGAGATGGAGAGGAAGAGGCCACGTCCACGCGAGCGCCAGCAGAAGGTAGACGGCCGCAGGCGCGAGGACTCGCGGCCGGATATGAACGCTACTGGCCAGTGCCGCCTCGGCCGGCGAACGACGCGGCGATCGTGGCGTTCTTCATCATCAGCTTCCGCGGCAGAGCATAAGAACTTGATCACAGAAACGCAAACCGCTCGACACGGTTGTAAACGCGCACACGGCGGACACTTTTGTGAGCGCGCGCGGAACTGCTGCTGGCGGCGTAAGTTGCGGCGATCCGTGTGCGCGGACCGGCGTGGTCCGGTGGTTGCAGAACGCCACTGGACGAAGGATCGAGACCAATGACACCCCTGTCCGCGACCGCCGAGCAGCCGGAAGCTCCGCTCTTCACCGACGGCCTCGGCGACCGCGTCGTCGCGGTTGACGCGGCGACCGGCGATCTGCTGCAGATCCTCCGGGTGCGCCCGCAGCTGCTGGCCGTCCCGTCATTCGAGTTCGCACTGCGCGAGCGCGCGGCGCGCCTCGCCAATTTCCGCCACGCGTATTACGGGCGCGTGCGCCGAATCGATCGCCAACCCGCGGGGCTCGCGATCGTGTCGGACCACGTCGAGGGTGTTCGGCTTTCCGAGATGCTGCGCGTCGCCTCCGAGCGCAAGCTGCAGCTGGATCTCAACGCTGCGCTGTGCCTGCTGCGGCAGCTCGTCCCCTCGCTCGCGCTGCTGCACGAAAATGCACGCGATGTCGCGCATGGCCTCGTTGGCCCCGAGCGGCTGATCGTCACCCCGCGTGCGCGGCTCGTCGTCGTCGAGCACGTGCTCGGATCGGCGGTCGAGCAGCTGCAGTTCAATCGCGAGCGGTTGTGGCAGGAGCTCCGCGTGTCGCTCCCGCCGTCGGTGGGCGCCGGCCGTTTCGATCATCGCGCGGACGTGACGGCGATCGGTCTCGTCGCGCTCGCGCTCGTCCTCGGCCGCCCGATCGGGGCCGATGAATATCCGCATCGGGTCGGCCAGCTGCTGAACGGCGCGCGTGCGCGTTCTGCGGGCACCGCGGATCAGCCGCTGCCTGCCGCGCTCCACAACTGGATCGCGCGTGCGTTGCAGCTCGATCCGCGACAGGGATTCACGTCCGCGACGGATGCGCAGGTCGCCCTCGAGGATGCACTGTCGGAGGACTCGGAGTTCGTCGCGGCGCCCGTCGCGCTCGAAACGTTCCTCTCGCGCTATATCGCGGCGATGCTCGAACCGGTTGTGCCGTCCGTCGTGGCCGCTCCGGCGCCCGTCTCGATTGCGCCGACCGTTGCGCCCGTGCCGGTGCCCCCTCCACCGCCAGCGCCTCCCGTCGCCGTGGCGCCACCTGAAGTTAAAACTCCTGAAGTAAAGCCCGCGGCGCGCGTCGAACCGCCCGCTCCAATCGCGGCGCCCATGAATCTGCCGATCGTGAGCGCACCGCCGGTTGTCGTGCCGCCTGCGCCAAAGCCGGTTGCAGTGAAGCCCGCCGTTCCTGCGCCGCCGGCCCTTGTGGAAGCACCGCCGGTTGCTCCTGCTCCCGTCGTCCCCGCGCGCGATATCACCGAACTGCTCAAGGACTTCGACATCCCCAAGCCCGCGGCCGCGCACGATACGCGCCCGGATCCCGTGCCCTATTTCGAACCTCGGCGTCCGCGCTTCGCCGGATGGATGCGCATCGCGGCGATCGTGGTCGCCACGATCGCGGTGGGCGGCGGCTACTTCGCGTGGCGCGGGAACACGAAGCCCGTCGCGCCGACGCTCGGCACGTTGTCGATGCAGACGAACCCGCCGGGTGTCGCCGTTTTCGTTGACGGCGTCTCGCGCGGCAACACGCCGGCGCGCCTGTCCCTTACCCCGGGTTCGCACATCGTCGAGCTCCGCGGGCGCGGCGTGCCGCGCGTGATTCCCGTGACGGTGACGGCCGGTGTCGAAGCGTCGCAGTACCTGGAATTGCCCGAGACGCCGTCGGCGGGAAGTCTGCTCGTGCAGTCGGATCCCGCGGGTGCGCGCGTCAGTGTTGATGGCGTTGACAAGGGCATCGCGCCCGTGAGCGTCGCCGACCTCGCGCCGGGTGAGCACGACGTCGTGTTGCAGGCGGACGGCGGCCCCCCGGTGAAACAGCGCGTCGTCATCCAGGCGGGCGTGACCTCTTCAGTGCTCGCGCCGGTGACCACCGCGAGTGCGGGTCCCGTGTCCGGCTGGCTGTCAGTAAAGTCTTCAGTCGCGATTGAGATCCACGAAAACGGACGCCTCGTAGGTACCACCGATTCCGACCGCATCATGATGGCGGCCGGACGCCATGAGATTCACCTCGTCAACGAGACGCTTGGGTACGACGCGACGCGGACGATCCAGGTGCCTCCCGGAAAAACCGTGCCGATCTCCGTCGAGATGCCGCAGGGCATGATCAACGTGAACGCGGCGCCGTGGGCCGAAGTTTGGATCGACGGCCGCCGCGCCGGCGAAACGCCGATTGGCAATTTTCCGATCTCGATCGGGCCGCATGAAATCGTGTTCCGTCATCCGCAGCTTGGCGAGAAGCGCCAGGCGGTGTCCGTCACGCTGAAGGCGCCCGTCCGCCTCAGCGTCGACATGAAGTGAGCAACACCATGTTCGCACCCCTTCGACGCCTCATCATTCCGTTCCTGCTGGCGGCCTCGTTCACGCACACCGCCGTCGGCCAGGTGCCCGCCGGACGCGATGTGGTCGGCGCGGCGCGCGACCTTTATGCGTCGGCTCGTTACGATGAAGCGCTCGCGGTTCTGAACGATCTGCGTCCGGCGGATGCGTCCAACGCGGTGTCGGACCGCAAGTCGATCGAACAGTACCGCTCGCTGTGTCTGCTGGCGCTCGGCCGTGGTTCGGAAGCGGAGAGCGCCATCGCGGCGGTCGTGACGGCGGACCCCTCATATCTTCCCGGCGACGCGGAAGCCTCGCCCCGCGTGCGCACGGCGTTCTCGGATGTCCGCAAGCGCCTGCTGCCCGAGATCGCCACCACGCGGTACGCCGAGGCGAAGGCGTCGTTCGATCGCAAGGATCACGCGACCGCAGCGCAGCAGTTCCGCCTGGTGATCAAGCTTCTCGAAGATCCCGACATGGGCGGCAAGCTGCCGGACATGCGGACGCTCGCGAACGGCTTCCTCGACCTCGCGGTCGCCGCGACGGCTCCGCCTCCCGCGCCGAAGCCGACGGTGGTGACGCCTCCTCCGCCGCCGGTACCGCAGTCGGATCCCGCTCGCATTTACACGATGCTCGACAAGGAGGTGCTGCCTCCTGTGGTGATCCGCCAGGGCATGCCCTCGCTGACACCGGCGATGAAGTCACAGGCCAGAGATCGCGGCGTCATTGAAGTCGTCATCGACGAGCAGGGGCGTGTGTCCTTCGCGGCCGTGCGGAGCTCGGTACATCCGATGTTCGACAGCGAGCTGCTCTCGACCGCGCGCGATTGGCGCTACCAGCCGGCGACGTTTCAGGGCAAGCCGGTGAAGTACCGCAAGATGATCCAGATCAACATCACTCGCAACTAGCCGGCGAGTACACCGCGGCCGTCCGGCCGTCCTTCGTGCGGCTCAACTGCTCCTGATCACAACGGGCGATGCCCGCATACGCATTGGCAGGGAAATAGGCGGCGCCGGTCACCGCCCTGGTTCCGTCAGGACCGCAGACGATCGCGGTGGTTCCTCGTCCCCGCTCTGTAACAAACCATCGTCGGTATGTCGCTTGGATTTCCTCAGCGGCTGCAGCGCTGCTGCTCGCGATCCTGAGCGCGAGGGCTCTGACGACGTCGAGCACGGCGCCTCCGGTTCCCCGCTTCGCGCGCGCCGACGCCGCCGCGGTCGTGCCACTCGCTGAGCCGACCCGCACCGCGGCGCTGGTGGTCGTCGTGCTGGCGGAGCATCACGCGCGCATCTCGCGACTCGTCAAGCGGCGTCCCGCCGCACCCGTCAGGCACCGCAACCAGCGGAACGCCTCTCTGCTCCAGAAGGAACTGTTCCGCATCCTCTTCAAATAAACCGCCGGCCTGACGAGAAATTCAGGAAGTTGTCAGGCAACCGGGCCCTCGAGTGCCGCTGGAGTAGGCGAGAATGAGATCGAACGCCTGCGATGCGTGTGCTCATCGTCGAAGACGATCCGAAGGTCGCGGCTGCGGTCAAATCAGGCCTTGGCAGCGAGGATTACCAGGTCACCGTCTCGAGAACGGGTGAGGATGGGTTCTTCCGCGCCACCACCGAGCCATATGACATCATCCTGCTGGATCTTGGACTGCCCGGCCGGAGCGGCCTCGAGATTCTCGCCGCGTTGCGAGGCCGCGGCCTGACGCTTCCGGTGCTCGTGCTCACGGCGCGCGATGCCGTGGAGGACCGGGTGCTCGGCCTCGAGAGCGGCGCGGACGACTATCTGGTGAAGCCATTTGCGTTCGCGGAGCTGTTGGCCCGCGTGCGCGCGCTTCTGCGGCGCGGGCGTCCGGAAGACGCGCTTCGAGTACGGCTCGGGGATCTCGAGCTCGATCCGATGACGAGGACGGCGCGCCGCGGGGATGAGCCGATCGATCTCACACAGCGTGAGTTCGAGCTGCTCGATTATCTGCTTCGGCATCAGGGGCAGATCGTCTCGCGTGAGATGCTGGCGCGTGACGTGTGGAAGGAGCCTTCGCGCGGCACGCCGCTCGACAACGTGATCGACGTACACATTACCCGCCTCCGAAGGAAAGTGGATCCGGGGCCGCGCTCCCGCCTCATTCACACGATTCGTGGCGTCGGCTTCGTGATGAAAGAAGAAGAAGAGCCGTGATCCAGCCGCGGCTGCGCACGCGGCTGACGATCTGGTTCGCAGCGTCCATCCTCCTGATCCTCACGCCAGTGTTGATCGGCATCCTGGTCCTGCAGTCGCGATCCATGCGCGCCGCCCTGGACCATCACCTGAGCGAGGATCTGGAAGTCGCAGGGGAGATGCTGCTCGCAAAGGACGACGGCATCGTGTGGGCGATGGAGTCCACCCGCGACGTCGGATATGACGCCGGACTGCAGCGATGGGTCGAGGTGTATACCGACGGGCGCCTCGCGTTCCTCCGCGGCGTTCCGAGCAACGATGCGATCCGCGCGACGCTCGCGGCTCCGTCGCCAGCCACGAGCGGATTCCGGACCGTGCGGACCCCCGCGGGCGGCTACGTGCGCACACTGACCGCGCAACACGCCATCGGCCCGAAGACCGTGTGGCTGCGCGTGGCACGAAGCGAGGACGCCCTCCGGCGCGATCTTCAGCACCTCACGATCCTCTTTCTAATCGGCGCGCCGCTCGCCGTACTCGCCGCGGCGTTCTCCGGCTACTTCATCTCCGGCTGGGCTCTCTCGCCGCTCGGCCGCATGGCCGATCGTGCCCGCTTCATCAGCGCTGATCATCTGTCGGAGCGGTTGCCTGTCGAGAACACGAAAGACGAGATGGGGCTGCTCGCCGTCGTGTTCAATGAGACCTTCGCCAGGATCGAGGCGTCATTCGATCGCCTGAAGCAGTTTACGGCGGACGCCTCGCACGAGCTCCGCACACCGCTGACTGCGATTCGGAGTGTCGGCGAGGTCGGATTGAGGGAAGCGCGGGACGCGCGCGGTTACCAGGAAATCATCGGCAGCATGCTCGAGGAAGCCGATCGCCTGACGCAGGTCGTCGACACGCTCCTCACGCTCTCGAGGTGGGAAAGCGGCCGCGTGCGTCCGAGCCCTGAGCGGGTGGACTTTGGACAGGTCGCACGGGACGCGATGGCGCAGCTGTCGGTGCTCGCTGAGGATCGCAGCGTCACGATGGTGCTCGACCTTCCGCGGCCGTTGATGGTCTCCACGGATCCGATCATGACGCGCCAGGCCGTGATGAACGTGCTCGACAACGCGATCAAGTTCACGCGTCCCGGCGGCCGCATCCGCGTATCGGGCGACACGCAGCGGCACGAACAGCTCCTCATCGTCGATGACGAAGGATCTGGAATACCCATGGAACACCGTCACCGCGTGCTGGAGCGGTTCTACAGACTGCACGAAGGGGGCGCCGAAGCCTCGCGAGGATCCGGTCTCGGCCTCGCCATCGTCAATGAGGCGATGACGGCCAACCATGGTTCCGTCCGGATCGACGACAACGAGGCCGGCGGCGCGCGCGTCGTGCTCGCGCTGCCGGCCGCCGACCCGACAGTTAGCCGTCCCTGAACACGAATTCAGGAAGTCTTCAGTTCACCCGCCAATCGCAGCTCTTAGACTGGCATTCAGGTGGTGCGATACCGCCAGAAGAGGGGCCTTTTTATGCAGAAGCGTTGGATCCCAGTCATCATCATGAGCGCCGCTCTACTAATCGGCGGCGCCACCTCCGCGAGCGCGATGCCCATGTTCGCGCGGAAGCTCGGTGTGCCATGCGGCACGTGCCACACGACCATCCCACGGCTGAACGAGACGGGATACCGGTTCCGCGAAGCTGGGTTCCGAATGCCGACCGACATCGGCAAGCCGGAAACCACAGCGTACAACGTCGCGGATTATTTCTCCGGCCGAATCCAGGCACGCTACGACGCGAGCCGCACAAAGACCGGTCCGGTGACGAGTCACCGCAGTCAAATTCGATTTCACGAATTGACGCTGTATCCCATGACCGGCTCGTTCGGAAAGTACTTCTCATCACTCGTCGAGCTGTCGTTTGCGCCGGAGGAACCGGCGGAAGTGGAGAACGCGTACGTGCGGCTCAACAAAGGGGACGATGCGCGGTTCTTCCAGGGACGGTTTGGCGTGTTCCATCCGTTTGAAGGTTACGGCGCGTCGGATCGTCCGATCGCGATTACGCGGCCGTACTTCCAGACCACGGCAGCGAATCTGAATCAATCGACGTTCTTCACGCCATGGGGATTCGATCAGGCGGGAATCGAAGGAGGCGTGTCGGCCGGCCGCACGTCTTTCAGAGCGACGGTCTTCAACGGTCTCCTCGTCCGTGAGGAGGAAGGGGCGCTGCTGGCTTTTCCGGCTCAGGGCGGCCCGCTGAGCAAACCGGGTGGCACGAGTTCGGCCAACTCGCTGGATTTCCAGTTGTTCGCGAATCGCATTCTCAATCCGGACGGCGGCGGCGTGTCGGCCTACTACTATCACGGCAGGCTGGACCTTCCGATCGCGGGCAGTCTGGATAACACGTTCCAGAATTCGTTCGATCGGTTCGCGCTATACGGCGGCTACCCGGTCTTGCCGAAGTTGCACGTCTTGGCGGCATTCCAGACAGGAAAGGATGACGTGGTGACCGGCGGCCGGTTCACGAGCCGCGGCGCGTTTGCCGAAGCCGACGTGCCGCTGCACGAGTATGCAACGGCGGGAGTTCGCTACGATTGGTTCGACCCCTCGACCGCCAAGGCCGACAATCAGGTCCGCGGCGTGTTCGGGTTCGTGAATATTCCCTTCCAGAGCGGCCTGCAGTTCATCGCTGAGTACCAGCACAAGAACACCAAGCGAGGCATCAACCCGGATCGTTCTGACAACATCTTCCAGGTGCGGTTCATCTTCATCCAGTAGTCGTTCGCACGAACGAGGCCGGTGCCGCGCGGCGCCGGCCTTGCTCACGTGCT
>DASPXV010000093.1:0-4679 GCA_035637115.1 Vicinamibacterales bacterium | reverse complement strand
ATTCGACAGCGAATCGCAGGCCGAGGGTCTCCGCTTCATCGTGAGGGATGCCACGAACATCAGGGTCCTCGGTTCATCGTCCACCCTTTCACAGGCGAAGCGTCTCAATCAGCGCCGTCAACGCCGCGGGCTGCTGCCGTCTGCTCGGGTAGTACAAGAAGTAACCGGCGAACGGCTCGCACCAGTCTTCGAGCACGCGCACTAGCTGCCCGTTCGCGAGATATGGCGCGGCGTGTTGCTCCATCAGGAACGTCAGGCCAACGCCGTCGATCGCGGCGCGAATCAACAACTGCACGTCGTCGACGACGAGCGGACCGTCGACGGCTACGGCGAGTGACTGCTTGCCCTTGTCGAACTCCCAGCGGTACGTCTCGTCTGCGCCGTGCCGGAAGTTGAGGCATCGGTGCTTCGTGAGCTCGTGCGGCGACTTCAGCTTCGGATGCGCGTTGAAGTATTCCGGTGCGCCGACGATCGCCGCACGCTGGTCGGGAGACACTCGTACCGCGATCATGTCGCGTTCGATGAACTCGCCAAGATGGATGCCGGCATCGAAATGGCCGGCCACGAGATCGAGGCGCATCTCGTTTGTGGTCGTGACGTCGAGGACGACGTCGGGATAGGCGCGCGCGAATGCTCCGAGCTTCGGCGCGAGCACCATGGTCGCCGCCAGCGGCGAGACAACGAGACGTACGCGACCCACCGGCCGCTCTCGAAGACCCGCGACTTGCCCTAATGCATCCCGGATATCTGCCAGCGCCGGGTCCAGGCGAGCGATGAGTTGATCGCCTGCGTCCGTTGGCGCCACGCTCCGCGTCGTCCGCGCCAGCAGCCGAATGCCGATCTGCTCCTCGAGCCCTTTAATCGCGTGGCTGAGTGCCGATGGGGACACGCCCAGCCGTTTGGCGGCTCGGGTGAAGCTCCGCTCCTGAGCCACCGTGAGAAAGGCTGCCAACACGCTCAATTCGTCGCGGACCATTTGTGAATCGTACTCACAAAGGCTTCTCGATTTTCGCGTCTACTCACGTCCTGCGACTAGGCGTACCTTGGCTCATGGAAATCAAGAGAGCAGGGTCACAACCTTCCGGCAAGGGTCCCGCAGATTGGTTCACCGGGACTGTGCGCATCGATCCATTGCTCGATCCGCCTGAACCGGCGCGGGTCGGCGGCGCGAGCGTCACGTTCGAGCCCGGAGCCCGTACAGCCTGGCACACGCATCCGCTCGGACAGACGTTGATCGTCACAGGCGGCATGGGACGGGTCCAACGTCTGGGCGGGTCGGTCGAGGAGATTCGACCGGGCGACGTCGTGTGGTTTGCGCCCGGTGAAAAGCACTGGCACGGCGCGTCGCCGACGACGGCGATGACGCACATCGCCATCCAGGAAAAGCTCGATGGCAAAGCGGTCGACTGGATGGAGCACGTCAGCGACGACCAGTACGAGGGTCGGCGCTAGCAGTAGGAGTGGCCATGCCTCACATCATCGTCAAACTCTGGCCAGGCAAGTCGGAACAGCAAAAGCGACGGCTCGCCGAGGCGATCACGAAGGACGTCATGACCGTCCTGCACTACGGCGACGAGTCCCTGTCAGTCGCGTTCGAGGAAATTGACGCAGCAGATTGGGCCGACAAGGTCTATCAACCAGACATCGTGGGTAAACGCGACCTTCTGTACAAGAAGCCCGGGTACACGATGTGAATTCATCGGCATTCAAAGGAAGCGAGTCATGCAAGGAGCAGTTCTGTACGGTCCGCGCGACGTGCGCTTTGAAGAGCGCCCCGCACCGACCATCGTCGAGCCGACCGACGTCATCATCCGACTGTCGGCGACATGCATCTGCGGGTCCGATCTGTGGCCCTATCGCGGTGCGAATCCGATCACCGAGCCGACGCCGATGGGGCATGAATACTGCGGCATCGTCGAAGACGTCGGCCGCGGCGTGACGTCGATCAAGAAGGGCCAGTTCGTCATCGGATCGTTCTTCGCATCCGACAACACGTGCCCGCACTGCCAGTTCGGCTACCAGACGTCGTGTCAGCATCGGGTGCTTGTCGGTGGTGCGCAGGCGCCGCTCGTGCGCGTGCCGCTCGCCGATGGGACCCTCGTGGCGACTCGTGACATACCTGCAGCCGATGTCATCCCAAGTTTGCTGGCGCTGTCCGACGTGATGGGCACAGGGTGGTTTGCGGCCGACGCCGCCAATGTGAAGCCTGGCGCAACGGTTGCCGTTGTCGGTGACGGTGCGGTCGGTCTGCTCGGCGTGCTCGCCGCGAAGCAGATGGGAGCGGAACGCATCATCGCGATGAGCCGCCATGAGTCCCGCCAGAAGCTCGCGCGCGAGTTCGGCGCGACCGACGTTGTCACCGAGCGCGGCGAAGACGGCGTGGCACGCATCAAGGAACTGACGAAGGGTGTCGGCGCCGATTCCGTGCTCGAATGCGTGGGCACACAGCAGTCAATGGCGCAGGCTATCGGCGCGACGCGTCCGGGCGGATCGATCGGTTACGTCGGCGTTCCGCACGGAGTGGAGCTCGACGGCGCCGATCTCTTCTTCCGGCATGTTCGGCTACATGGCGGCCCGGCGCCGGTGCGGCGTTACCTGCCCGACTTGATCGATCGTGTTCTGAAGGGCCAGATCAATCCTGGAAAGGTGTTCGACCAGACACTGCCGCTGCACCAGGTCGCGGAAGGCTATCGCGCAATGGACGAACGCCGCGCGATCAAGACACTGCTCCATCCTTAGGGAGAAAACCGTGGAGAAACGCCTGTTGGGCAGAAGCGGCCTCACAGTATCGGCAATCGGATACGGCGCCATGGGGTTGAGCCACGGCTACGGTCCGGCCACCGACAAACAGCAAGCGCTCGCGCTGATTCGCGCGGCTGTCGAGCGTGGGGTGTCCTTCTTCGACACCGCGCAGATCTACGGCGCCGAGAACGAAGAGCTCGTTGGCGAGGCGCTCGAGCCGTACCGCGGGCAGGTGGTGATCGCGACCAAGTTTGGCTTCGACCTCGACGCTCCGGCCGGCCGGCAGCTCCTGAATAGCCGGCCGGAGAACATCCGCAAAGTCACGGATGGATCGCTGACGCGTCTGCGGGTGGACGCGATCGACCTGTACTACCAGCATCGCGTCGACCCGACCGTGCCGATCGAGGACGTCGCCGGCACCATGAAAGATCTCGTCCGCCAGGGGAAAGTGAAGCACTTCGGCCTTTCGGAGGCCGGCTTTCAGACAATCCGACGTGCCCATGCAGTGCATCCGGTGGCGGCGGTCGAGAGCGAATACTCGCTCTGGTGGCGTGAGCCCGAGAAAGAAGTACTCCCCACATGCGAGGAGTTGGGGATTGGCTTCGTCCCCTTCAGTCCGCTGGGCAAGGGATTCCTCACCGGCAAGATCGACGAGAAGACCACATTCGATGCAACCGATTTCCGCAACATCGTTCCGCGATTTACGGAAGAAAATCGCAGAGCGAATCTCACGTTTGTTGACTGGCTGAAGACGTTCGCCGGGCGGAAGCAGGCAACGCCGGCACAGATCGCGCTCGCGTGGCTGCTTGCGCAAAAACCGTGGATCGTGCCGATTCCCGGCACGACAAAGCTGCACCGTCTCGAGGAAAACATTGGCGCAGGCGCCGTCGTGCTGACGCCGCAGGATTTGCGGGAGATCGAGGATGCCACAGCCGCGATCGCGGTGCACGGCGCTCGATATCCTGAGCACCTGCAGAAACGCGTCGGACGATAACCAGGCCGCGAAGGAGAACAACAGTGCAGAAACGAAGACTCGGATCGAACGCGCTTGAAGTGTCTGCGATCGGATACGGCGCGATGGGCCTCACGGGGACCTACGGTGCCACCGTCGATCGGCAGGAAGGTATCCGCGTCATCCGGGCCGCAGTCGACCGCGGGGTTAGTTTGGTCGATACGGCCGAGGCGTATGGTCCCTTCACTAATGAGGCGCAGCATGCGACAGCGGCGCAAATCGCCTTGGCCTGGCTGCTCGCGCGGAAGCCCTGGATCGTGCCGATTCCCGGAACGCGCAACCTGTCGCGGCTCGAGGAGAATCTCGGTGCCGCGTCAATCGAACTCACGCCAGATGATCTGCGTGACGTCAACGACGCCGCGTCGAAGATCCCGGTGCAGGGAGCCCGGCTGCCAGAGGAAGTCTTGAAGCTGACGAACCGATAGGATCAGTTCGATCGTGGCGCGCCCGGCTGGGTCGTCACGCCCCATGCGGGCAACTAACAGGCCGTTTCCAACCATCGCTGCCACGGCCACCGCCGTGCCGGCGTACACGCTCGAGCGGGAGGACGTGAAGAGTGAAGAATATCGAGAGCATGCCGTTCGGCTCGGACAGAAGGCTGCCGAAGACTGCCTGACCAGGGCCAACATATCGGCGGAAGATGTCGACATGATTGTGACCGTATCGTGCACGGGATTCATGATTCCGTCACTCGACGCGCATCTGATCAACCTGATGGGCTTTCGGTCGGACGTTCGCCGCCTGCCGATTACCGAACTTGGTTGCGCTGCCGGTGCCATGGCCCTGGCGCGGGCGTCAGAATTCGTGCGGGCGTTTCCAGACAAGACGGTACTGGTTGTTTCAGTGGAACTCGCGACCTTGACGTTCCAGCGTGGCGACGTGTCGCAGGCGAATCTGATTTCGTGCGTGCTGTTTGGCGACGGCG
>DASPXV010000092.1:0-2744 GCA_035637115.1 Vicinamibacterales bacterium | reverse complement strand
CCTAGGAGCGTGTCCGAGTAATCGCGTGTGACATGTGAATCTCCTGCTGCGCAGCGATCAACATGTACTACACTGCGGGCGATGGCAAAAACGTATCGTCCGTACGTTCCGGAGCAGGATTTGCTGCTGCCGCCGAGCCTGCGGGACTGGTTGCGCGAGGATCATCTGGCGTTCTTCGTGAGCGACCTGATCGATCAAATGGACCTCTCGGCAATCACCGCGGTTTATGAAGACGAGGAACGCGGGTATCCGCCGTATCACCCGGTCATGCTGACGAAGGTGTTGGTGTATGCCTACTGCGTCGGCGTCTTCTCGTCGCGGAAGATTCAGCGTCGGTTGATGGAAGACGTGGCATTCCGCGTGCTGGCGGCCGGCAACGAACCGGACTTTCGCACCATCGCCGATTTTCGCAAGACGCATCTGGTGGCCTTGAAAGGCTTCTTCGAGCAGGTGCTGCGCCTGGCGCGCGAAATGGGCGCCCCGCGGGTCGGCCGCGTGGCGCTCGATGGAAGCAAGATCAAAGCGAACGCCTCCAAGCACAAGGCGATGAGTTACGACCGGATGCGAGACACGCAGCAGCAACTCCGGGACGAAGTGTCGCAGTTGCTCGCGCAGGCGGAAGCGGCGGATGCCGCCGAAGACGCCGAGTACGGGACCGATCGACGCGGTGACGAGCTGCCAGCAGAACTGCAGCGTCGCGAGAGTCGCCTGAAACGGATTCGCGAAGCCAAACGCGCGCTGGAGGCGCGGGCCAAAGAGGAGGCGGCGGCCAAAGGCGAGGCCGCCGAGTCGGCGAAGCCGAATCCGCAAGCGCAATATAACTTCACTGACCCCGAGTCGCGGATCATGAAGGGCCCGGATGGATTCGTCCAGGCCTACAACGTGCAGGTCGCGGTCGACGAACTGCAACTGATTGTCGGCCAGGCTGTGACGCAGGAGACGAACGACAAGAAACAGCTGATGCCGATGATCACCACCATCGAGCAGCAGTCGGGTGAGACGCCCTCGCAGCTGCTCGCGGACGCGGGGTATTGCTCGGACGTCAACCTGGCGGCGATTGCCGGCACGATCATCGACGCGTACATCTCGACGCGGAAGCAGAAACATGGTGAGCGGCCAGGGCCCTGCCCGCGAGGCCCGCTGCCGCAGACCGCCACGGTCGTTGACCGGATGTCCCGCAAGCTGCACACGAAGGCCGGCGCGGCGGTCTATGCCGCGCGCAAGGGCATCGTCGAACCGGTGATCGGACAGATCAAACAAGCGCGGGGCTTCCGGCAATTCTTGCTGCGGGGATTCGACAAGGTGCAAGGGGAATGGTCGTTGGTGTGCACGACGCACAACATTCTCAAACTGTATCGGCTCTGCGTCTGATGGGCAGCGGCGAGCGATCGTCGCGCGCGGGTACCCACCGTCGAGCGATGCAGCCATCGCCGAGATTGGCGACCGGCATCGGGAACGCGCAGCAGGAGAAATCGTGATTGTCACGGCGATTACTCGGACGGACTCCTAGCGAAGGCGGGGAGGTTCAACATGCCGCGCGGAGACAAGAGCCACTACACGGACAAGCAGAAGCGCCAGGCGGAGCACATCGAGGAAGGCTACGAAGAGCGGGGCCTGTCAGAAGATGAAGCGAAGCGCCGGGCGTGGGCGACGGTCAATAAGGTTCATCAGGGGGGCGAGAAACCCGGCGGCGGAGGCTACGGGAAATCCGAGGATCACGAGCCGATGCGCAAGGGCGGCCGCAAGGGCGGATCGCACTAGCGGTCCGGATCGAGCCGGGCGCAGAGCAGCCAGACGAGGGCGGCGACGCCGGTCGACGCCAGCCAGAACGGCACGCGCGGCCACGCGTAAATCGGATACGGGTTGGCCGCGCTCACATATGCCGCCTGCACCGCAGGCGCCCGCGACCGCACATCGGCACGCTGCTGCGCCGACCATCGATGCCCGGTGCGTGAAATATACGACGGCGTGTCGAGCACCGGCGCGTAGTACTTCTCGAGGATGCGATTCTCGTTCCACGCACCGGCGGTGTCGTTCGCCGCGAGCAGCTCGTTGCGCTTCTGCACGTGCGTGACGCCTTCCGTCATGTACTGGTCTTCGCGCGACACGCGCCGCAGCACCAGCGGGAACGGGTGCGCCCGCCACTCCTCTGTCTTCGCCGTCATCATCGACTCGAGCGACGCGCGCGAGTACCGCGACTCGAACACACCGATTTCGTCGTCGCGAACGTCGAAGCCCAGATGGACCACATGAAAGAAGACGGCGAACGCCAGCACGAAGGCGGCGGCCATGTGTCCGACTCGCCGCAACGATCCGGAACGCCAGCTCCATGAAAATGTCGACGGCGGCGTCGCGCCGAGACTGAACACGAGGCCGCACGCGATCGCGATGCCGTTCAGGAAGATGTCTGCCATCTCGCCGACGCGGTTCGGGATGAACCACTGCAGCCACTCGTCAGACGTGCCGACGAGCAGTCCCGCGGTGAACGGGAGCACGACGATGGCGGGGTCCGCGAGCGGCCGCCAGGCACGGTAGAAGAGAAAGGCGATGATGCCGTACTCGATGAAGTGGAAGCGCTGCACGACGTCCACTTCGGGAACGCCGGTGGCCTCCGCCAGTGAATACCAGGCCGCACAGGCGATCGCAATCGCGAGCGCGCCGTGGCGAAGCGCGCGGTGCGAGCGGATCCGCGCGAGCGCGGCGCCGACCAGGCCGACGCCGATCACGGCAATCGCGCCGCCGAT
>DASPXV010000091.1:0-87769 GCA_035637115.1 Vicinamibacterales bacterium | reverse complement strand
AAGTAATCGTCCACTGGTTTATGATTCCGTCAGCTGCTCTCAGAGGTCCCAGCCATGCCACTCTTCCGCGAGAGTCTCGCGCAAGGCTTCCGGTTGTTTCGCCGCGATGCCTCCGTCGCGATTCCAGCCGCGGGAATTCTGGCGCTGGGGCTGGGCGCGAACATCGCGATATTCGGCGTCGCGTACGCCGTTCTGCTCCGCCCGCTTCCTGTCGCGGACCAGCAGTCGCTCGTCATCCTGTGGGAGCGCGCCGACCGGTCAGCATCAGTGTGGGAGGTGTCGTACCGCGACTTCAGGGACTGGGAATCACAGAACGCGTCCTTCACGCAGCTGGCGGCGACCGGCTCAATCAACTGGCCGCTGCGCCTGATGCAGGAAGAGGGGCCTGTCGTCCTTCCCTTCGCAGCGGTGTCAGGAGCCTTTTTCGATGTGCTGGGCACCGGGCCGGCGCTCGGCCGCGGGCTGACGAGGGCTGATGATATCCGTTCAAGCTCCGGCGTCGCAGTTCTCAGCGACTCGACCTGGCGCCATCACTTCGGGTCGGATCCAGGCATAATCGGCCGCACCGCGATGATGGACGACGGCGGTGGTGTGCGGGCGATCACGGTTGTCGGCGTGATGCCGCCGGAATTCGATTATCCACGCGGGGCGGCACTGTGGCTGCCGATTGCACCGACCCTCGGCCATCTTTCTGCTGAAGCCGGGTTCGACATGCTCGAGGCGCGCGACCTCGGGATTCTCTACGTACTCGGGCGCCTGCGATCCGGCGTCGCTCTCTTGCAAGCACGCGCCGACATGGATGCCATCGTCGGCCGTCTGACGGGAACAGGCGAGCCCGGTACGGGCCGGTCGATCGTCGTGACGCCCCTCGCCGATCACATCTTCGGGCAGGCGCGTCCGGCGTTGCTGCTGCTCATCGGTGCGGCCGGGCTCGTTCTGTTCGTCACATGCGCGAATGTGATCGGATTGCTGCTGGCGCGCTTATCGGCCAATCGGCGCGACCTTGCGATACGGATCGCGCTCGGCGCAGAGCGGTCGCATCTCATGCGACAGGCATTGGTGGAAGGCGCAGCGCTGGTGGTTGTCGGAATGGCAGCCGCCGCTGTGCTCGCACTCTGGTGCGTTCCGTTGCTGACGGCGCTTGCGCCCGAGAGCATCCCGCGCCTCAATGAGGTGACACTGCGCACGCCCGCGCTCACAGGTTTCGCCCTGGGAGCCGGCGCGCTGGCGGCGATCGCGTGCGGGATGTTCCCACTGGTCATCGTGCTGCGACGCCCGCAGGCAATCCTCGTCGCGTCGAATGACACGGCGAGCCGGACGACAACGCTCCGCGTTCGCAGCGGCCTGCTCGTCGCACAGACAGCGCTGGCGGTCGTGCTACTAGTCGCCGCGACCCTGACGGTTCGGAGCTTCCACGCCATTCAACGAATTCACCTTGGTTTCGATCCCGCCAATCTCGTCACGTTCGATGTCCTGGCACCACCGGGAAAATACAGAAAGTCCGAGACGAATCACCGGTTCTACCGCGAGGCGATCGAACGCGTCCGCCGGATACCCGGAGTCTCGGGTGTGGCGGCACTATACCTGCGACCTTTTGAGTTCGGGCCGATCGGCTCCGGTGCGGCGGTCGTGCTCGAAGGACAGTCGCCGCGCGATCGGGACGCGTGGAGAAAGAACCCCACGCTGAATGCCGAAGCCGTCACGCCTGATTACTTCAAGCTAATGCAGATTCCGGTTCTGCAAGGACGCGCGTTCAGCGAGCATGACGCAGAGGATTCTCCTCCGGTCGTCATTATCAGCCTCTCAGCTGCCCGCCGTCTCTGGCCCGGGCAAAATCCGATTGGCAAGCGTCTCATGGCCAGCTATGACCGGCCCAAGGAAAACTGGCAAACCGTTGTCGGAGTAGTGGGCGACGTCCGCTACCGCGGTCTCACGGAAGCGACGTTCGACTTGTACAAGCCGTATCTGCAGTCGGAAGACGCCGTCAAACACTTCATCGTGCAGGCGTCAGAGAACCCCTCGACGTTTATGGGAAGGCTGCGGTTCGAGATCCGTTCAGTGGACCCCAATGCGGTCATCGGCGCCATCCGGCCGATGCGCGAGGTCGTCGACCGTCAGTTGGCTCCGTGGCGGTTTGCCGCGCTGCTCTTCTCGCTGCTTGCCGCGCTCGCGATGGTCGTGGCGGTGGTTGGACTGTACGCGTTGCTTGCGCACCAAGTGGCCGACCGCACGCGCGAGATCGGCATTCGAATGGCGCTGGGCGCCCGCCACGAGCAGATCGTGCGGTCCTTCGCGCTGCGTACTGCCCGGGTAATCGCAGCAGGACTTCTGATGGGATCGATCGCCGGCCGCATCGCGGGCAGGAGCATGAACGCACTGCTCTTCGGCGTCACGCCGGCCGACGCTGTGACATATGCGATTGTTTGCCTGCTTCTTGTGGTCGCCGCGAGCGTAGGGGCCTATTGGCCAATCCGTCGTGCCACGGCGGTCGATCCGATAGTCGCGCTCAGGCAGGAGTAGCCGCCCGACTGCCCGCCGCGCTGGTGTGGTGTAGTCGCAGTGATCGGACGAACAAGCTCAGCCATGTGACGGCACATGACGTGCTTCTGTCCGCTGCTGTTGTCAGCCCAAGCTGACCAGGAGCGCAGCTCCAGGACATCGTTCACATGGCGCGCCTCACCGTCGCCGCCGCGCGCGCAGCCCGTTAAAGGAGAGCGGCAGGGATGGCGCAGTTGTTCGCGCCGAGGGCGAACGTCGTCGTTCGCAGCGTGCTGGTCGCGGCCGGCGCCCTCGCCGTCTGTGCGTCCTTCGCCGTGTGGGCGTTCGCGCGAAGTCCCGCTGCCACGGGGCAGTATCGCCGGCCGGAACAGCCGATTCCCTTCTCGCATCCGCTGCACGTCAACGCGCTGCAGATCGATTGCCGGTACTGCCATACCGGCGCGGAGCGCTCGACGATGGCCGGCATGCCGCCGACGAAGGCGTGCGTGCCCTGCCACCGCGACGACCTGCTGCAGACTTCTCTGTTCGCGCCGCTCAGGCAGAGTCTCTCGAGCGGACGCGGTATCGCGTGGCGACGCGTCACAAGCCTGCCCGACTTCGTGTTCTTCGATCATGCGGTGCACGTCCGCACGGGGGTGGCGTGCGAGAGCTGCCATGGTCCAGTGCAGTTGATGCACGAGCTCTATCAGGCGGCGCCGCTGACGATGGAGTCGTGCCTTGGATGTCATCGCGCGGCGGCCGCGGGGTACGACCGCGGCCGGTTGACGTCGTGCACGACGTGTCACCGCTGAGTGATTGATGAGGAGGAGCGCCACGTGAGCGTGCGGCAGGAGGAGATGGCGCGGCGGTTGGGCGTCGATCGCGAGTGCCCCGAAGGGGCGGACACGGTCAGCCGTCGCGGCTTCGTGAAGCTGCTCGGCGCGAGCATCGCGCTCGCCGGCCTCGACGGGTGCACGCGCATGCCGGCGTCCAACATCCTTCCGTATGCGGACCAGCCCGAGCTCACGCCCGGCATCCCGCAGTACTACGCCACGTCGATGGTGCTCGATGGCTTCGCGACAGGATTGCTCGTCGAAAGCCACGAGGGGCGTCCGACGAAAGTCGAAGGCAATCCCGATCACCCTGCGAGTCTCGGGGCTGCCGGTGTGTACGAGCAGGCATCGGTGCTGCAGCTCTACGATCCGCATCGCGCCGGCCGCGTGCGCCACCGGCTCGGCACATCCAGCTGGAAGGAGCTCGCGGCGGTGCTGGCGCCCTCCACGTTGCGCGCACGCGTCGGAGCGGGCGGAGCCGGGCTGTTTCTGCTGCTGGAGCCGACGTCCTCTCCGCTCGACAGCGAGCTGCTCGATCGTCTGATCGGGATGTACCCGGCCGCCGGCGTGCATTTCTACTCGCCCTTCGCTCGGTTGAACGACTCCCTGTTGCCGCAATACGACGTCAGCGAGGCCGACGTCATCGTCGCCGTCGACGCGGACTTTCTCGCGACCGGTCCCTTCCATCTCCGTTACGCGCGTGACTTCGCGGCGCGCCGCCGGCCGGAGGCGTCGCGCGGCATGAACCGCCTGTATGCAATCGAGCCATCCGTGACGGTGACCGGCACGGCGGCCGATCATCGCATCGCGGTCAGGCCGGGCGAGATCGTTCCCGCGCTCGAGGTTTTGCTGGCTGCGATCCGCGGTACGCCTGGTCAAAGATCGGGGCCGGGACCGGACTGGGTCGCACCGATCGCGCGCGATCTCCGCGCGCATGGCGACCGCAGTCTGATCGTTGCAGGTCCATACCTGCCTGAGCGCGCGCGAGCGCTGGCGCACCAGATCAACCTCGCACTGGGCAACATCGGCCGAACCATCTGGTTCTCTCGATCTCCGCTGCTGGGCGCCGGCGATGAGCGCCACTCGCTCGCCCGGCTGGTGGACGCGCTCCGTGCCGGTCACGTCGACACGCTGATCTGCGTGGGCGGCAATCCGAGCTACGCGACGCCCGGCGCACTCGGCGTCGCCTCACTGATTCGGCGTGTGCCTCAGACGGTCTATCTCGGCCTGTACGAGAACGAAACCGCCCGGGACTGTCAATGGATGGTACCGGCCGCTCACTTTCTCGAGAGCTGGAGCGACGCGCGCGCGTATGACGGAACGCTGTCGATCGTGCAACCGCTCATCGAACCGCTCGCGGGCGGGAAGACTTCAGCCGAACTGCTGTCGTTGCTGCTCGGGATGCCGGATGCGCACCCTTACGATCTGCTGCGCCAGGCATGGCGCGGCCGCGGGAACTTTGGCGACGGCAGCGACTTCGAAGACGGCTGGCGCAAGATCCTGGGACGAGGCGTGGTCGAAGGATCCTCTTTCCCGCGCGAGCAGGCAGGATCCGCTGCCTTGACGCCGGATGCGCAGCGGCAGCGATCTCTGCCGATCGAAATCCTGTTTCGGCCGGACGCGCGCGTCCGCGACGGCGCGTTCGCCAACAACGGCTGGCTGCAGGAACTGCCGGATCCAGTGACCACGCTCACATGGGGCAATGCGGCGCACCTCAGTCCCGCGACAGCGCAGCGCTTCGGCGCCGTCACCGGCGACCTGCTCGATATTCAATCAGCGGGCCTGACCGTGAGGATTCCCGCGCTCGTGATGCCCGGGCACGCCGACGACACTGTCACCGTGCATTTCGGGTACGGTCGCGACGGCTCTGAGGCGCTGGCGCGCGGCGTCGGCGTGGACGTGTATCCGCTGTGGCCGGACGGCGCATTCACTGCGGGCGCGTCCGTCACGCGAATGCCGAGTGCCTCCCACCGCACACTGGCGATCACCCAGCCGCATCACACGCTCGATGCGTCGAAGCCGGCGCGCGCGATGACCCTGGACGAGTACTCGCGTCTCGGCCCGCGGAAGCCGTCTCGCTCCCTCACGCTCTATGAGCCGCAGGCGTCGCTGCCCGACGGCCCCGCACGGCAGCAGTGGGCCATGACCATCGATCTCGGCGCCTGCATCGGCTGCGGCGCCTGCATGGTCGCCTGCCAGGCCGAGAACAACGTGCCGGTCGTCGGTCACGACGACGTGGTCCGCGGACGCGAGATGCACTGGCTGCGGATCGACTGGTACGCGGCGCGGAGCGGCGAGCCGGCAACGATCGCTCAGCCGATGCTCTGTCAGCAATGCGAGAAGGCGCCGTGCGAGTACGTGTGTCCCGTCGAGGCAACCGTCCACAGCAGCGACGGCTTGAACGAGATGGTCTACAACCGCTGCGTCGGCACGCGTTTCTGCTCGAACAA
Source organism: Vicinamibacterales bacterium (assembly GCA_035637115.1). GTDB lineage: Bacteria > Acidobacteriota > Vicinamibacteria > Vicinamibacterales > 2-12-FULL-66-21 > JAICSD01. The sequence continues at coordinate 82,008 of DASPXV010000091.1, read as the reverse complement.
TTGTCCATACAAGGTGCGGCGCTTCAACTGGTTCGACTACAGCGCCGGACTCAGCCCGATTGAAGGGCTGGTCAAGAACCCCGATGTCACCGTGCGCGAGCGCGGCGTGATGGAGAAGTGCACGTTCTGCGTGCAGCGGATCCGCCAGGCCGAGATCGCCGCACGACTCGACGGCCGCCGGCCGGTGCGCGAGGGGGAGATCCAGACTGCCTGCCAGCAGACGTGCCCCACCAGGGCCATCGTCTTCGGCTCGCTCACTGAGAAGGACGGCCAGGTGGCGAGAGATCGCCGGAATCCGCGCGCGTATGCCGCGCTCGAGGATCTCGGCACCGAACCTCGCGTCCTCTATCTCGCGCGCGTCCGGAACAGCGCTTCGGAGGGGGATCGGCGCAAATGAACGACCGCGCGATGATCCAGACGATCCTCGCTCCTCTCGACGAGCCGCCGCGGTTGTGGATCGTGCTCGTCGCCGTCTGCGCCCTCGGCACGTTGCTGTGGATCACGTCGGTCGGCTACACGTTGTGGATGGGGATCGGCGCGTGGGGCAACAACATCCCCGTCGCGTGGGCGTTTGACATCGTGAATTTCGTGTGGTGGATCGGGATCGGCCACGCAGGGACGTTCATTTCCGCATTTCTGCTGCTCCTGAATCAGCCCTGGCGCGACGCGGTCGCGCGCATGGCGGAGGCGATGACGCTGTTCGCGCTCGCGATCGCCGCGTCGTTCCCGCTCGTCCATCTCGGACGGCCGTGGTTCTTCTACTGGCTCACGCCCTATCCATCGACGATGGGCGTGTGGCCGAACTTCAAGAGCGCGCTGCCGTGGGACGTCGCGGCGATCACGACGTATTTCCTCGTCTCGCTGATGTTCTTCTATCTCGGCCTCGTTCCGGATCTGGCGACCGCCCGCGACCGTTTGACCGGAACGACGCGGCGCCGCATCTACGGCGTCTTCGCCCTCGGCTGGAACGGCGGCGGCCGCCAATGGCGCCGCCGCCGTGCGGCGCTGAAGATGATGGCCGCCATCGCAGCGGCGCTGGTCGTTTCCGTGCACAGCATCGTCAGCCTCGACTTCAGCATCGCGCAGCTCCCCGGGTGGCATTCGACGATCTTCCCGCCGTACTTCGTCGTCGGCGCGATCTACTCGGGGCTCGCGATGGTGCTGGCGCTCGCCGTCCCGGTTCGCGCCGCGTATCGCCTCGAAGCCGTCATCACGCTTCTGCATCTCGAGCGGCTCGCGAAGCTGCTGCTCACGATCGGGCTTCTTCTCGTCTATTGCGACGCGATCGAGCTGTACACGGCGGCATCCAGCCACGACCCGGTTGAACGCGCGATGCACATGGTGCACTGGCCGTTCGGTCCTTTCGGCTGGCTGTACTGGACGATGCTGGCGCTCACCGTACTCACGCCGCAGCTCTTCTGGTTCCGGCGGTTCCGCTGCAACGTCTCGATCCTGTTTGGGGCCGCCGTGGCAATCCTCATGGGCATGTGGCTCGAACGCTTCGTCATCGTTGTCGCATCGCTTTCACGGGGCGGCGTTCCGTCGAAGTGGCACGACTACGTGCCGACGTGGGTCGACTGGGGAATCCTGTTCGGCTCGCTGAGCATCTTCGGGCTGTTCTTCCTGTTGTTCCTGCGTTTTGTGCCGGCCGCCGCGATGGGGGAGCTGCGCCGCAGCCGGTTCGAGATGCTCGTGGAGACAAAGCCGTGAAGCTGTTCCTCGAGTTCGGTACGGCCGAGGACGCGACAGAGGCGCTCGAGTCGCTGCGGGCGCGCGAGTATCGGCGCCTCGAGACCTACTCGCCGTTCCCGCTCACCGATGATGATGCGCATGCGCCGCGCGGCTGGTTCATGTTGGCGCTGCCGGCGTTTGCCGCCGGCGCCGTAGGCGCCGCGCTCAGCTATGGAATCCAGTGGTATGCGACCGCGCGCTCGTACCCGCTCAATATCGGCGGGCGTCCCGCCCACGCGGCCGCGGCGTTCGTTCCAGCGACGTTCGAGACGATGTGCCTGTTCGCCGCGTCCGCGCTCTTCATCGGGTTCCTGATCGCCGAACGCCTGCCGCGCCTGTGGCAGCCGATCTTCGAGATCGACGGATTCGAACGCGCCAGCATCGATCGCTTCTGGATCGTGATGGATCTGCAGTCTCCAGAGCTGGCGGATTTCATGGTCGAGCAGATCAGACCGATGCATCCGATCCGGATTGTTGCGAGCGAGGATGCGGTATGAGGCGGATCGTCCTCGCGATTGCGTTCGCGGCCATTGGATGCGCAGGCATCGGGTGCTCACGCCGGCTTCCGGACTTCGAACGCATGCGACAGCAGCAGCGAACGGATCCGTACGAGGGAAGCCGCGTATTCTCCGACGGGATGGCGATGCGGGTGCCACCGTCCGGCACGGTGGCGCATGAGGCGCCCGACATGCCCATCGTGGTGACACCGGACGTGATCGCGCTCGGACAGCATCAGTTCGACGTGTTCTGCGCCGTCTGCCACGGGCCCGACGGATCCGGCCGGTCGGTGATGGCGGCCAACATGCCAGGGAATCCGCCTCCCTCGCTGCTGGCGCCGCCGGTCGCCGCGCACTCCTCTGCCGACGCGTTCGCGGTGATATCGCGAGGGAGGAACCGCATGCCTGCCTACGACTGGGCCCTGCCGCCCGCGGAACGATGGGCCGTCATCGCATACATGCGTACGTTGCAGATCGCTGCCGCGTCACAAGGCGCGCGACCACAATGAGCAAGGGTCTCAGGGCGGCGGTGGTGTCGGCGATCGCTGGTGCGATTGCGCTCGTGGCCGGTCTCCTGGTTGCGCCTCATGTTGTCGCCATTTCATATCTCGTCGCGTATACCGCGACGCTTGCGATCGTGACTGGCATGCTGCTTGTCGTCATGATGGCGCATCTCAGCGGCGCCACGTGGTTCGTGCTGCTGCGCCGCCAGGCCGAAGGGGTAGTGAGCTCGCTGCCTGCCCTCGCCGTGATGGGGCTGCCGCTGGTCGTGGTACCGCGCGCGTTCTGGCCGGGGAGCACAGATTTCCGTGGGGCTTTCTTCGTCGCTCGCGCCTTCCTGTACTGGATTGCCTGGCTGGGTACCGGCGAGTTGCTGCGCCGGGCGTCACGACGTCAGGACAGCGGTGCCGATCCCGCGGCGTCCGGCACGCTTCGCATCCTGAGCGCGGCAGGGATTCCGGCGATCGCGACAGCCATGACTTTCGCGGCGTTCGACTGGATGATGTCCGTCTCTCCCGGCTGGTCCTCGTCCGTGTACGGCGCCTACTACTTGTCCGGTGCGATGGTGGGCGCGCTCGCGCTCCTCGCGACACTGGCCTGGGTCCGCGTGCTGCGCCGCGACCAGTGGGCCCCGACTGCCGAGCACGTGCACGCGCTCGGCAAGCTGACGCTGGCGTTCGTGCTCTTCTGGGGCTACATCTGGTACGCGCAGTTCTTCGTCATCTGGATGGCCGATCTGCCGCGCGAAATTCCGTGGTACATCGTCCGGCTGCGCGGAGCGTGGGCTCCGCTGGGATGGATGGTGCTCGCCTGCGGGTTCGCGATGCCAGCGCTCGTGCTCCTGTTGCGCGTCGCAAGACGTTCCGCGACGGTAATGGCGACGATCGGCATCTGGCTGCTTGGCGTGCACTACCTGGACGTCTACTGGCTTCTGGTCCCGTCAATGCAGGCAGATCGGAGCTCCACCTCCGCGTTGTGGGATCTCGGAGCACTCTTCTTCGTCGTGGGAAGCGCCGCGGCCATGGCGATCTGGCGGCAATCCACACTGCCGTCCGTCCCGGTTGGCGATCCACTGCTCGACTGGTCGATACGATACGAGACACATTGAGCGAGTTATGAAACTGGCTGCTGTATTGCGAGGAGGAGGCATTGCGGCGATCGCTGCCGTCGCGATGCTCATCGCGGCGGGATGGCTCCTCGAGTTGAACGTGTCGCCCGCTGTCCTGCTCGCGGTCGCGATCGCACTCGGGATCGCGTCCGCGTTCGTGTGCGCGCTCGTCTTCGAGTACGTGACGGAGTACGGCGGGTGGCTGATCGGGACGGCGGCAGGTGTGCTCGTCGGCGTAACAGCGGCGGCCGCTGCCGGACTGCTGCCGTGGCTCGCCGCGCAGTTTCACTACTCCTATATGCCCGCCGCGGCGCCGCTCGGACCGCACGATCCGTCGTGGGTGCTTGCCGTGCTCGTGCTGGCTGGAATCGTCTGCGGCGCGATCGCGGGGAAGTGCTACGGCCGGCCGCTGCACGCGTCGCGTCCATCGACATTCGCCTGGCGCGAGATCTATCCGACCACGCGCCGCTGACCACGGAGTGACTCATGGGTAACAGACTTCACGATATTGCCCGGGACGTCCGTTTCAGTGCACGACTGCTGGCGCGGGAACGCCTGTTTACGGCGATCGCTGTTGTGGCGCTCTCGCTCGGCGTCGGCGTCAACAACACGCTGTTCACAGTGGTGAACGCCATTTGCATCCGCGGTCTGCCGATCGAGGACGCGGACCGGGTGATCGACGTATCGAACCTCGATGTCAACGGCCGGCGCGTCCCGCTGACGCGAAACCAGGTCGATGTGCTGTTTGCCGCGCGTCCTTCGGCCGTCGCGGCGTTTTCCGCCTTTGCCGCGCGCCCCGCGGTTTTGCGCGACGACCAGTCCGCCGCCGAAACCGTCACCGTCGCATACGTGACGCACAACGCGTTCGCCGTCGTTCGACAGCAGCCGATGATCGGACGCGAGTTTCGCCCCGACGACGATGCCGGAGTCGCGATTCTCGGCGCGGACATCTGGCGCACGCGATACGGTGCGGATCCTGCCCTCGTCGGCCGCGATGTGCGCCTCGACGGCGTCACGGTCTCGGTCGTCGGTGTGATGCCGGATCAGTTCCGGTTCCCTGACAACGCGGACGTCTGGCGGCCGATTGACGCCCTTCGCGCGCCCGCCGACACCCGCATCTATAGCGTCTACGGCCGCCTCGCTGCTCACGCCGTTATCCCGGCTGTACGGGACGCGATCATCCCGCTGCTCACAGTGCCCGGCGCCTCGGCATCGCCGCGCATCGCCGTGGTTCCGATCAACGACCGGTATGTCGGCGATATCACCAATCCCGCATGGATCACGTTCATTACCGTCGGCCTGCTGCTGGTCGTGATCGCGTGTTCGAATGTCGCGAACCTTCTGCTCGCACGGGGCGCCCGCCGAGGACGTGAAATGGCGATCCGGATCTCAATTGGCGCGACGCGCGGACGCATCATCCGGCAGCTGCTCGTCGAGAGCGCGCTGCTCGCCGCGGCCGGCGGGCTCGGAGCTGCCGCGGTGTCGACGGCCGGCTTGCGCCTGCTGGCCGCATCGATCCCTGCCGGCGGACTGCCCTACTGGATCACCCTGACGATGGACGCCCGAGTCGTGACGACGCTGGTCGTCGTGTGCCTCGGGACGGTGATTCTCTTCGGCCTTGCACCCGCGCTGCAACTGGCCCGCACCAGCCCGAACGCCGCGATCAAGGAGACGAGCGCGGCGATCACCCACAATCGTGGCGCGGCGAGGTGGACGTGGGGGTTCCTCTTGTGCCAGCTTGCGCTGACAGTCATGCTGCTGTCGAAGCTGGGGTTCGCTGTGCAGGAGTTCTACGGGCGGCAGCCGCGCGAGGGGCTCGTCGATGCGGCGCACGTGCTCACATTCAGCACGGCCCTGCCCGGCGATGCCTATCGAGAACCGGAGCGGAGGCTTGCGTTCTATCGAACCCTGACCGAGAGGCTGACCGCTGCTGGCGGAGGGACAACGGCGGTCGGCGTCGCGAGCGCGCTGCCGACGTCCGGCGGAACACCTCGGGCGATGGCGCCCGAGGATCAGCCTCTGACCGAGTCGTCGGTGCGCGTGGGAACCGTGCTCGTAGACGGTGAGTACTTTCGCGCGCTCGGCCTCAACACCCTCGAAGGGCGAACGCTTGGGAGCGATCGCACAGCAATCGACGAGCACGGCATCATCGTGAATCAGCGTCTGGCGGAGCTCTTCTTCCCCGGCCGCAGCGCTATCGGCCACCGGATCAGGGTCGGCGCCGCGCCGGGAGCCCCGCCAGGGCCCGGCGAGCTTCGTTCGATCGTCGGCGTCATTCCGTCTGTTCGTCTGGATTCCGTGCAGCAGCCGGCGCCCGCCGCCTATCTTCCGCTCACGCCTGCGGAGATGTTGAATGCGACGGTACTGGTGCGCACGACCAGCGCTGCGTCCGCGCTCGCGCCGGTGCTTCGCGACGAAGTACGCCGCCTGGACCCCGCGATTGCGGTGAACCGGGTGATGACGCTGGAACGCGCGAACTGGAACGCGCGCTGGAACCCGCGCGTCGCAACGCGGATCATCACGACGATCGCATTGATCGCCTTCGCGCTGGCCACCATCGGTCTCGCAGCGCTCACGGCCGACGCGGTGGCGCAGCGTGGACGTGAACTCGGCGTGCGCCTGGCCCTCGGGGCCACGCCGTCAAGCGTCGTGCTGCTCGTGCTGCGGCGGGTCCTGCTGCAAGCTGTCGCCGGGGTGGCGCTCGGATCGGTTGGCGCGTTCGCGTGGGACCGCAGCACAGCGCCCGCCATCATCGCAGCGGCCTCATTGTTCGTTGTCGCCGTCGTGGTCGGGGTGTCCGCCTGGCCCGCCGCCGGCGCCGCGCGGATCGACCCGCTGGCGATGCTGAGAGATCAGTAGGACAGGCCGTCGCGCTCATTCGATGGCGATCCGGATGGCGGCATCGCCGACCTGGATCTCGTCGTCCGATTCCAGGCGCACACCGCGGGAGTCCTCCTGCCGCGATCGCACGTCGATTGTCGTGTCGCCGCGGACCAGCCGTGTTCCCCGCGCGCTGCCCTCATCCAGTAGCCGATACTCCGACCGCTCGCGATCGTAGACGATCCGCGCGTGCGCCCGGCTGACGGTTGCCGAGCGCTGATCGAATGCGATGTGATTGCGGCGCACGCGGCCGCGCGTGTCCACGGCGGCTGCCGTCCGTCCGATGAGAATGAGCGGCGTCTGAAAGCTGTAGGACTCGTGACTCGCCGTCCCTTGCAGGACCGTGACCGTGAGCGCGGGCAATCGCGGCGCCGGCGTTGCTGATGCCTGCTCCGCTTTCGAGTACTCGATCGCGAATCGCTGGCCTGCAGTCCACGCCGGCGGAGCGTTTTCAAGCAGCGTGACACGTGCCGCGAACCCGGACGGAACCGCACAACGGAGCTCGCGCAAGCGCTCGCGCAGTCGCGCCTCGAGATCGTTGAATACCAGTTCGAACCGGGTCTGGTCCTCCGGACCCGGCAGGAGAACGTGGACCGACACCGCGCCATGTGGAAAGACGCAGTCGCCGATGCCGACGATGGCGACCTGTCGCTCAACTGCGTCGACGACCGCGGCGCGGATCTCGATCGGAGGCGCGTCCGGTTCGAGCGGCGGGTCCAGGAAGCGCCGGACCGCCTCGATGCCCTTTTTCATTCTCGCGATGCGTTCGTCCACGGGTGACTCCATCAACGAAGCAATCCCAGATCGCGCGCGGCGTTCACGAGGTCTCCCGCCAGCGGCGCGGCGGCGCGCGCGCCGTAGCCGGCGTTTTCGATGATCACGGCGAACGCGATGCGCCGCCGCGCGGCACCGCCATATGGTGCGAAACCGGCGAACCACGAGTGTGAGCGGCCGTTCGCCACTTCCGCGGTGCCGGTCTTGCCGGCAATCGCGGTCGGATTCGCCGCCAGCGCGCGACCCGTGCCGGATACCACCACTGCGCGCATGTCGCGCGCCAGGATCGCCGCGTCGGCTGCCGACAGCAGCAGCGGCTCGGGGGCAGCCGCCGGCTTGTTATCGTGCAGCCAGCGCGCCGGCATCACGCGCCCCTGACGCGCGATCGCCGCGGCAATGCGCGCCATCTTCAGAGGCGAGACCACGACCTCTCCCTGTCCGTAGCCCGCATGCGCCAGCGACCGCCGCAGCTCCGCCGCCGTCGACGGCCGCGCCATGTCGATCTGAAAGAGCGATGCCGCATCGAGCAGCGGCTTCGGCCCCATGCGCAACGCGAGCTGCGCGAAATAGGCGTTGCACGACACGATCAGGCCGCGATGGAGATCGACCGCGCCGTGCGGCGCCGTGTCCATCGGATCGTCGCGGACCGGGCGCGATGATCCGTGGACGTAGTTGCCGACGCGACCGTCGGGCAGCCGCACGCAGGCGAACGTCTCGCCGGCGGCGGCGCCCGACCGCAGGGCCGCCGCCGCGACCAGCAGCTTGAAGGTCGACCCGGGCGGGTACAGGCCATAGCGCGTACGATCGAGCAGCCGCTCGGCCCGATCCGCTCCGTCCGCCTCCACGTGTTCCGCGGTCAGCTCACGGCCGGACAGGTCCGCGGCATCGGGCCAGGGATAGCTCGCGGCCGCCAGCACTTCTCCCGTGTCGACGTCGAGGATCAGCGCCGCGCCGTGCGCGAAGCCGCCACGGCGAATGTGTTGCTCCAGAAGCGCGGCCGTCCGGACCTGCAGTCTGGCGTCGATAGAACTGCGCAGGTCGCGATTGCGCGCCAGCAGCGCCTTGACGGCTGCGTCGCCGGGCCGGTACCTGGCGCGCAGCAGCGGCAGCAGTTCGCGATAGTCGCGGCGCACCGTGTGCGACATGGCGCCCGTGCGCGGATTGCGCACCTCGACGGGCTGCGCATGATCGTCCCAGCCCTTCAGGCGCGCGTCGCTCTCGCGCTCCAGGAATGACGCGTTCGATGCCGCCCAGTTCGTCTCGTAGATCGCGTTTCCGAGCAGGTGAAACCCGGCGCCACCGAGCGGATAACACCGGATCGCGTCGGCGCATGCCTCCGCAGCGCGAAGCCCCGCTGCGGCGTACCGATTGGACAGGCCTTCGATCTCGGCGGCCCGGCTCGTCGCCAGCGGCAGCCCATTGCGATCGAAGATGGTGCCGCGCTCGATCGCGCGCGCGGCCGCGAGCAGCCGCGGGTTGTACTGGTAGCGCAGCGCCCCATCCCCTTGCTGCGTCAGGCTCGCCGCCAGCGCGATCGAGTCCGTCCGGACGATCTGGATCCATGCGGCGCGTCCGACGATCGTCACGCCGGCGGCGAGCAGGATGCCGGCAAGAATGCGAACCGGCACGGTCATGTGGCGCCGCACCGGCCCGGCGCGCGCCGCGATGCCGAGCACGATCCCGATCGCGGCGCAGTTGGCGAGCATCGACGACCGGCCGTAGCTCAGAAACGGCGTGACTACTCCGGACAGCGGCAGGATGCCGAGCAGACCGCCGGTGATCACGCACGCCTGCACGACCAGGCCGAGCGCGATCCCGATAGCGAGGAAGGCGGTGTAGTCTCCGGGCGCCCGCAGCGCCACGCGCAAGCAGCGCCAGCACAGAACAACATAAAGCGCGAAGACGGCGACCACGCCGAGGAAGCCGAGCTCTTCCCCGATGGCGGCAAGCACGAAGTCGGTGTGGCCGGCGGGAATCAGCTGCGGATCGCCAAGGCCGGGTCCGGTTCCCGTGATGCCACCGGTCGCCAGGCCCCAGAGCCCCTTCGCGATCTGGTCTCCTCTCGGCAGCCCATTAGTCCACGGGTCCAGCCAGATCGCCACGCGCTGTCGCACTGTCGGGGGAAACCCGAGCTGATAGGCGGCGGCGAACGCCACGACCAGCAGCAGGATGCCGGCGATCACGAACACCGCGCGCCCGCGCGCGATCCCGTACAACCCGAGAAAGACGAAGGTCAGCACCAGCGCCGGCCCCAGGTCTTTCTGGAGGAAGAAGAACGCGAGCACGAGCGCCATCGCGACCAGGACCGGGCGGACGTCCTTCGATCGCGGCATGCCGAAGCGCGACAGCTCGCGCAGGAACTCGATGCGCCGCGCGAAAAATGCCGCCAGCGCGAGGATCACCAGCAGCCGGATCGCCTCGACCGGCTGCACCCCGAGCAGGTTCACCTTCACTCCGCTCGAGCCCGGTCCGCTGCCGAAAACCAGCAGCAGCGCCGCCAGCGCGAGCGCGATCGAGAGTGGCAGCGCGACCGTGCGCCGCAACGGCGAGGCCTCGAGATCGATCGATGCGGCGCCGACCAGCGTCGCGACGCCGGCGGCCGCGCCCCACGCGAACCGTCGCGCCAGCAGTCCATCGTGCACGGGATCCGCCAGCGCGATCATCGTCATCAGCCCGATGCCGCTGAGCAACAGGACGGCGGGAAGCAGAACCGGATCGTCGGTCGCGCCACGCCAGCGGCGGAAGAGATGTGCGCCCCAGAATGCCGCGAAGAACACGCCAATAGGAGCGCGAAGCCCGCCACTGAACTCCGGCGACGTTCGTGCGGCGATCGTCAAAGCGACACCGGCCGCGATGACGATTGTCGCGGCCGCCAATCCGAGAAGCTCGAACATGGCGGCTCGCGTCGCGCGATCCTGTGTGGAGATCGCGGACGGAGCCGGAGTGATGACTCGCATCGCCATGCTCAACGCCCTTCCGCCTCGCTCGTGAGCGAGGCCGCGATCGTGTCGGCCCGCCGCTGGCAGTAGTCGCGGTTGCGTCGCGAACGCGCCTTGTCGAGGATCGGCTCGAACGCGGCGACGCACTGCAGGTAATCCTCGCGCGCGCTCTTCAGCGCGTCCACGCGTTCGGTCTCCAGCATCGCGGCCGATCTCTGCGCCGTGTTGTCCGCGCGTCTGAGATAGCGGTCGCCGAGCTGCGCGCGATCGCGCCATCCCGGCTTGTACCCCCGCATCTCCGCATCAGCGATCGCTTTCGCGCCGCCGTCGACGTCCTTGAGGCCGTAGATGTAGACGCGGCTCAGGCCCAAGTACGGATCGGGCGACCGGGTATCCAGCGCGGCAGCCTGCTTGAATTCATCGACCGCGCGCGCATACAGCTTTCTCGCGTCTGTCTGGTTCGTCCGCGCACGAATCTGCGCCGCGATGCGATCCAGATGCCCGGCACAGATCGATGCCTTCGCCGGCAGCCCGGCGGGATCGCGCAGCAGGTGCGATGCCCAGTCCAGCGCCGACGCCGCCTGGCGCCATTGCGCCTCGGCGACCGTCGGGTCCTCCTGGCGGAAGTCGGCCAGCACGCCATCGGCGAGCGATAGCAGCCGGCGCCCGAGCGCATCGTCAACGCGCACGCGCGTGGCGACGCGAAGCGGGCTCGATCCGCGGAGGTGATCGTACTGCTGCCGCGCCGCCGCGACGTCGCGCAGATCCAGCGCCGCGACGCCGGCGCGGAACCGCTCGGCGGCAAGCCATGCAACCGACTCCGACGTGAATACGCTGGTGAACAGCAGCACGACCGCAATCCAGACGACGCGCCGCCCTATCCCCGTCCGGCGGCGCCCAGCCACCGCGACGGCCGGCGGCGCGGCCGCTTCAATGACCGTCACGCCGGCGTCGACTCCAGGGACCGGTCCGACCGGGCGCGGCAGCGTCGCCGGAATGACCGGCGTCAACGCTGGCAGGGTCGGCGCGATCGCGTCCAGTGGACGCACGATCGTGACCGGCGTCTGGAACTGCTCCATCGCCGCGGGCGGCCGGCCGGCGAGAAATGCTTCGAAATCGCGGCGCACTGCCTCCGCGTTGCGGTATCGCGCGCTCTCGCGCACGTTGAGCAGCTTGTCGACGATCGCCGCGATCTCGATCGGACACGAATCCGGCAGCGGCTCGCGCGCCGCATTCGACCGGATCGCGCGCGACAGCCCCGCGTAGCGGTGCTGCGGATCCTCGATCGCGGAGTGCGGCCGCTTCCCACTAATCATCTCGTAGACGATCACCCCGAGCGCCCAGCAGTCGTCCTGCTCGCTGCCGTGTCCGGTTTCCAGCCGTTGCGGCGACACGTAGGGTGGCGTCATGGCCGGCATCGTCTTCACGCGCCGATCCTTTTCGAGCGCCTTTGCGATGCCGAAATCGAGCACCTTGATCGTGCCGTCGGGGAGGATGAATACGTTGCTCGCCGTCAGGTCGCCGTGGATGATTTGATCGAACGGCTCGTCGCCGATCAGCGCCTCGAACGTGTGCGCGCGTTCGAGGAAGCGGCACAGCCCGATGGCATGAGCCGCGGCTTCACGCGCGTCGAGCGGCTTGCGGTGAAGCAGCGCCGCCAGCGTCGGCGCCTGCACCAGCTCCATCGCGATGAACAGGTAGTGCTCGTCGGTGCCCGTATCGAACACTTCGGGCACCATCCCGTGCTGGCGCCAGAAGGTCTGCTGGATCAGCGCGCCCAGCTGCTCGGCCGCGACATGCCCCTCGTCGTTGCGCGACACGAGCTTCACGGCCACGACCTGTCCGCCGTCGAGCGCCGCCGCACGATAGACGAGGCCGAACCCGCCCTTGCCGATCTCCCGATCGAGGCGGTACTTGCCGGCGACGATGTACCCGGGGTTCGGCATTTCAGAAGACGAAGTTATGCGCGTCGGCGAGCAGCTCATCGCGCTCCGCCGCGGTCAATCCGCGCAGCAGCTCGTTGCCGTACCCGCCGAAGACGTTGCGCCACAACGTCAGACGCACGGTGTCCTTCAGCGAGAGCGCTGGCGCCGTCACTCCACCGCCTCGAACGAACGTGCTGTGGGCGATCCTGATGTCGCTGCCGCCCACGATGGCCAGCGCTGCGCCGCCGGAGATGTGGACGGCGGTTGACTCGATCGTGGCGCTGCGGGCGTCGGTCAGCTCGATGCCGGCCCGCATCGGACCGTCGACATCGCACGACATCACGTGGCGATCCGCGCCGGAGATCCGGATGCCGACCGCGATTGGGGCCGTGGCCGTCGATTCAAACCTGATTCCCGAGATCTTCCCCGGTCCGCTCGCAGTGACGGCAACCCAGTCACCGTCCGCCGCCACCGCTCGCCGCAGCGTGACCGATCCCGCCACGCGCGCCACCAGGTCCACGCCGTCGGGCACCGAGACGCGTTCCGCGTACGTGCCGGAGTCGACCTGGACGGCGTCGCCCGGACGCGCTGCGTTGAGCGCGTCCGCGATGCGGATGAAAGGAGCGTTCGCGCCGACGACGAGCGTCTGTCCCGCGGCGGCCGACGGATTGCCGCCGAGCCGCGCTGACAGCGCGAGCGCGGCCGAAACGCCGATCAGAACGCCGACCGCGAGCCATGTGGCGTGCTGAACGCCGATCCAGCGCGCCCCACGCACAACAGGGCCCGCGGATTTCTGCCCGCCCGTCGCAGGAATCGCTGGTGCCGCGCCGCGCATCGCGGCGGGAAATCCGGGACCTTCGCCGTACACAACCGTGATGTTGTCTTTACCCCCGGCGTCGTTCGCGGTGGCGACGAGGCCGTCGGCCACCGCCTGCGGATCACCCGCATGGCTGCGGATGACGCGTTCGATCGCGGTCGTGTCGATCATGTCGGTGAGGCCATCGGTGCACAGCAGGATCGCGGCGTCGGGCTCGAGCGTGTCCTCGACGATGTCGATGAAATCGCGATCGTCCTTATCGCGATAGCCGCTGCCGACGTCGCGGAAGACCTCGTTGCGGCGCGGGTGACGCATGGCCTGCTGTTCGGTCAGCTCGCCGGCGTCCTCCCGCTCTCCGACCGGCGAATGGTCGTGCGTCAGTTTTCGCAGTCCCGACGCCGTCACCTTGTAGCAGCGGCTGTCGCCGACATGACCGATCGTGATTCGGCCATCGTTTACGACAGCCAGCGTCAGGACGCACGTCATCCCGTCGTACTCGGGGTGTTCTTCGGACAGCTTCCAGATCTCGTTGTTCGCCAGCGCGATCGCTTCCCGCACGCGGTCGGCGGGCGCGCCGAGCGGCCGCGACAGCCGTTCGCGAATGACGCGCTGCGCGATGCCGGCGGCCACTTCGCCGGCCGTCTGTCCGCCGACGCCATCGATCACGCCAAGGATGCCGGCGTCTGGATCGCACACCGGCAGGTCTTCGTTGTTGCTGCGCACGCGGCCGGCGTCGCTGCGGCACGCGGCGGTGACCCAGGGGCTGCGTACCCCAGTCATGAGTCGAACTCCCACGACAGCCAGGCGAGCCAGGCCACCGCGGCGAGCAGGAGCGCGAGGAATGGCAGCCGCAGGAAGTGCAGCCAGGTCATGGCTGCGCCTCGACGCGGAAATCGATCACCAGCGCGTCCGCCAGCTGGATGCGGGCGTTCGGCGGCAGCTCCGCCTGGGCGCCTGGTTCCGACACCGTTCCTTCCCCCGAGCGCACCGCCGGCGGCAGCGGCTGCCCGTTCACCGATGTCCCCCAGACGCTCACGTCGCGGATGAAGAAGCGGCCATTGGACTCCCGGATGATCCAGCAGTGCTCACGCGACACCTTCTGCGTGCTGAAGACCTGCACGTCCGCCCAGGCGCCCGATCCACCGCGACCGACCTTCACCAGGTCCTTCAGGATGGGCACGAGCTGATCCCCGACGTCGTCCTTGTACGCCAGCGTGGCGCGCGTTCCGCCGGACGGATCGACAAGGGTCGACGTCCGGCGCCCGTCGGCGACGATCGTCTTGACCGTGCGGACGGTCGCTGGACCCACGAACTCGCGCGGGGCCGGCACCATCAGCCTGGAGACGATGCCGAGCGTACCGGGCTGAAGCTCGCCGTCCTGATCGGCCTGGATGAAGATCTCGAGTTTCTCGGGCGCCTCGATGGCCGGGTCGTCCGGCGGCTTGCGCAGCATGCCGCGAAGCCGACCGCGGCGGGATGTTTCGGCATTGAGCCGGCCGATTTCCTTCGCGACGGCCTTCGAGATCTCGTCAACGATGCGCGGAACGATCCCTTCGATGGTGTCGAAGTCGTCGGGGTGCAGATACACGTGGTACACGGTCGGGGCCACCCGGCTGAACGGCAGCGTGTACAGGTTCGCCGTCAGCTCCTCTCTGACGGCGTTCCAGATATCCCGTCCGCTCGGTGGTTTGCGTGCGTTCATGTCGCCTCCGCCCCGGACTCCACTATCCTAGAGAAATACGGCGAATGTCCTTAAACGATCTGAAAAGTTCCGGATGAAGTTCGTTTTCGCGCCTTTCAGCTTCGACACCGTCTCGGGCGAGCTGCGGCGCGGTGGCCGCCGCATTCCGTTGCTGGGAACGGCATCCGAGCTGCTGCGCGTCCTCATCGAGGAGCGCCATCGGATTGTGACCAAAGAGGAGCTCCTCCGGCGGGTGTGGCGCGGGGCGGCGGTCGAAGAAGGGAACCTGTCCACCTACATCGCGAAGCTGCGGACCGCGCTGGACGACGAGCCGCAGGCGCCGCGGTTCATCCGGACCCATCACGGCCACGGTTACCGGTTCATCGGTGATGTCGCGGGGGACACGCGGGCACGCTCGGCATCCCGCGGCCCGAGCGGTTTCGTGCTGGAGTGGGACGGCCGTGAGCTGCCGCTGCTTCAGGGTGAGAACATCATCGGGAGGACGGCGGCGGCCGGGTCTATCGCGATCGCCGATCCCCACGTCTCAGGCGCGCACGCGCGAATCGTCATCGAGGGAGAAGACGCGACGATCGAGGATCTCGAGAGCAAGAATCACACGTTCGTCGGCCCGGTCCGCGTAACCCAGCCGCATCCGCTCCAGCCCGGCGACATCCTCCGCCTGGGAGGACCGACGATGATATTCCGGCGTGCGACCGTCAAGACGGTCACGGTCAAGACGAAGCGGTAACGCGCAGAGGATCCATTCTCAAGCAGCGATCGGCGTCCGAGGTATTCACGGCCGCCAGCAATTCCGCCGTTGTTCTCATGATGGACGAACGATCGACTTCGGCAGCATCGGGATTGTTCATATGTTGACAGTCCGCGAGAGTATGCACGACGCGCCAAGACCGAGGCTGGACAATACGTATGCTGCGCTGATTGACCGGCTCGTCGACGCGGCTCGGCAGCCGTTGCGATGCGCCGGGTCGATCCAGCGACGGTCTGGCGCTTGCACGTGAAGCAGGAGACGGGACGTGAATGCAATGCAGATCGAACTGAGGCTGAGCCGCGAGGATGCGCAATTGCTGTGCGACCTGCTCCGGCAAAGGATCCGCGAAATGGATATCGAGATCAATCGGACTGACAGTCTCGAATTCAAATCCGATCTCCGTCGGATCGACAGAAGTCTCGAACGGGTGCTCGGTCAGTTATCCGCCGCCCTGGAGCTGGATGATGGGTCGGTCGGGCCGCACGCCGGCGAGCCCTCAAACGAAAGCCATCAATGAGATCGTCGGCGGTCTAGCGAACCGCGCGTGACTCTTCCGGAAGCGACGCGCCTCGAACAGCGCCGATCGTTGCTTGTTGCGTTCGAACGCCACATCGGAGATCGGTACTGCATCGGGCATTTTTTATGGGCATTGGCGATATCGTCATCGCTCCCGTACGACTTCGAAATGGGTCGACACGGCCCGCCCGCCGTGCCGGAATCCAACTGGCGAGTAAGACGACCGATATCAGCAGCACCGCGGCGGTGGCAATTGTTGCGGGATCTCTCGGCGTTACACCGAATAGCAGCTTTTCGGTGGTGCGTGTGATCGCGAATGTCGCGACGAGGCCGAGCACGACTCCTGCGACGCCGAGCATGCCTGCATCTCGCAGCATGAGGGAGACGAGATCACGCGAGGTCGCGCCCAGCGGGCACGTCATCAGTCGGAAGGCCAACGTGTTGGACTTCTGGAAACGACGGATCGAATTCCTCGATGAGTATCTCGACATCACGAGAGATGACCGAGGCCGCTTGATTCTCCAGGACGGACGCGCGAAGGGCCGGGCACGAACTGCAGCTAACGAACGGAATGACCTGGCGTGTACACTCGATGCTCACGTTCGGCTTCTCTTGGCTTGTCCCACCGTCCTTTGTGCGTTACCATCCGGCCAAGTGCCGCGAGGGCGGCCGACCGTCCGCGTAAAGGGTTCAACCCGCCCTCCGCCGTTCGTTCATAACCTTCGTTCCTCGCCCAGACTGCGGACGATGGGCACTGAAAGGGCTTGATCCCTTTCAAGGAAGGAAGGTGTGTCATGTCCGATCAGACGCCCCGGTCTGCGCCCGCTCCGCTGCCCCTTCCCGATAAACCCGATCTTGATTGGCTCCGCAAGCAGGCGAAACGTCGTCTCGCAGAACTGCGCGAGGCCAACACGGACGCGCAACTCGCCGACGCGCAGTTCGAGCTGGCCAAACAGTACGGGTTTTCGAGCTGGCGGGCACTCAAGACGCATGTCGATTCGCTGACGGTGAATGGACAGCTGGTCGATGCAGCACGGAGCGGAGACGTGAACATCCTGACGGTCCTGCTCGACAAGCATCCTGACAGCCTGCACGTCCAATCGAAGCCGTACGAGTGGTCGCTGCTGCACCACGCCGCGAACAATGGGCACTTGGCGGCCGTGGATCTCCTGCTGAGACGCGGCCTGGACGTGAACACCCGCGAGAAAGGAGACAACACCTACGCGATGCACTGGGCCGCGGCAGCTGGTCACCTGGACGTCGTGCGGCGGCTGGCCGACGCCGGCGGTGATGTCGTCGGACACGGTGACGACCACGAACTCGAGGTAATCGGTTGGGCAACGTGCTGGCACGGATGCGACGACGCCGCGCATCGTGCCGTTGCGGATTTTCTCGTGAGTCGCGGCGCGCGGCATCACATCTTCTCCGCAATCGCGATGAACCTTGCGGACGAAGTTCGCCGTATCGTGGCAGCCGATCCGTCTGCCCTCACTCGCCGGCAGAGTCGCAACGAAAATCACCGCACGCCGCTGCACTTCGCCGTGCTGAAGAATCGCCAGGAGATGATCGCGCTGTTGCTCGAACTCGGCGCCGATCCATTGGCGGTGGATGGCTCGGGGCAGCCGGTGGCGGTGTACGCGCGTGCACCAGAGACCGATCGTCGCGTAATGGAGAAGATCGGCGCGATGGTGTCGGCGGAACTCGTGAGTGCCGGTCGTGGACATCGTCCGCCGCGCGGCGGTCCGATGGACCTCGTTGCGCTTCTTGCGCTGCGCGATTGGGACACGGCCACGCACCTGCTGCACGAGAATCCCGGATTGATTGATGCGAGTGGCGGGGCGCTGCACCTGATGGCGCAGCGCAACGACGTGGCGGCGGTGAAATGGCTGCTCACCCACGGCGCAAATATCAACGGCTGCTGGGCCAGCGGGGGCGGACGTCACGCCGCTCCACGTGGCCGCTTCGCGTGGCCACGCGGAGATGGTTCGCCTGCTTCTCGGCGCCGGAGCGGATCCAGGCATCCGCGACAGCATGCACGACGGGGACGCGATCGGCTGGGCCGAACACTTTCAACAGCCGGCGATCGTGCAGATTCTCAAGAATCACCCGTCCAACACGTAACGAAAGGAGTGCGGCTGAGCCTCCGCGAAGAGCGCGCGCTGTGGATTGATTCGACATTCGTCCCAGCCGATCAGTTGCACGAATCTGATGTCCCTTCCGCGACCGAGTGTGGCAGACTGATCGATCGCTGGACCTTCACGAGTGTTCTTCAAGATCATCCGTTCGAATCAGGAGGCTTGCGATGACAACGACCGCTTCACGTTTGCTCGGACGTCCCGTCTGGCACGAATTGATGACGACGGACACAGCAGCCGCCGAGACGTTCTACAAGAATGTGCTCGGCTGGCGCTCTGCGCCGTTTGAGGCGTCGCCCAATCCCTACACGATATTCAGTCGTACTCCTCAGGGGCAGGTTGCCGGCCTGATGAAACGCCGGGAAGGCATGAACATGCCGCCGTTCTGGGCCATGTATATCGGTGTCCCGAAGCTCGAGGACGCTGTGGCCCACATCAAGCGACTTGGTGGAGGCGAGATTTCGCCGCTGATAGACGTGCCCACCATCGGCCGCGTTCAGATGATGAAGGACCCGCAAGGGGCCGCCTTTTACATCATTCAGCCGTCTTCAACCGAAGAGCGTCCTGAGACGGACCCTGAAGTGGGTGAGGCCTCGTGGCACGAGCTGATGACGACCGACGCGGCCGCCGCGATGAAGTTCTACAGCGAGGTCTTCGAGTGGCAGCCCAGCGAAACGATGGATATGGGCGCGATGGGGAAATACCACATGTTCAATCGGCCGCACGGAATGATCGGCGGCATGATGAACAAACCGCCCGAGCTGGCGCACGTGCCGCCTCACTGGGGGATTTACTTCCGCGTGCCCGACATCAACGCGGCCACCGAGCGCGTCAAAGCGAATGGCGGCAAAATCCTCAACGGACCGATGGAGGTTCCCGGCGGCGATTGGATAGTGAATGCGATGGATCCGCAGGGAGCCGCGTTCTCGTTGCATGCAAGAAAGGCGCAGTAGCGCAGCAGCTTCGGCGAGGAGGTACCAATCATGGCGACAACACTCGACACTCGTTTGCAGGCGAAGACCGTCTCCCCCATGCTCACCGTGGACAATCTCCAACGGAGCGTGGCTTTTTTCGAGGGGCTGGGCTTTGGGATCGAAGAACGATGGGAAGAGAAGGGAGTCCTGCTTGGCGTGATGCTGCGCGCAGGCGAGGCCCGGATCAGTCTCAGTCAGGACGATTGGAAAAAGGGTCGTGACCGGCAGAAAGGTGTGGGTATGCGGATTTTCGTCGGCACGGCGCAGAACATCGATCAACTCGCGGCTGATGCCAGGAAAGCCGGGATCGCGCTGGATGCGGAGCCGCATGACACGCCGTGGGGCAGCCGGGCATTTGAGGTTACCGATCCGAGCGGATTCAGATTGACGATCGCGTCCGAGGGATAAAAAGGGCCGACCTGCTCCTATTCCGCTCGCAGCGCAACCAGCGGATCGACTCGAGCCGCACGCCGCGCGGGCAACCACGCGGCGACGACGGCCACGGTCAGCAGCAGCGCGACCGCAGCTCCAATGCTTCTCCAGTCATCCTGCTGGACGCCGAACAGCAGCGAGCGGATGCCGCGGCCGATCAACAGCGCGGACGGCACACCCGCGGTGACGCCAAGTAACGCGAGCAGGCCGGCTTCCCGGAGCACGAGCCGGATGACCCGGTGCGGCCCCGCGCCGAGCGCCAGCCGGACACCGAGCTCTTTGGTCCGGCGGCTGACCGCGTTTGAGATGACGCCATAAAGCCCGACAGCGCACAGCAGAACGGCGAGCAGACCAAACGTCGACGAGAGCATCGCAAATGTGCGTTCCCGGACCATGAACCTCTCGATCTGCTGATCGATCGTCCGGACGTTGAACACGGGGACGTCCGGATCGATCCGGTGAATGGCCGCTTCGATCGCGGGTTGCACGTTCGTCGGCGGCACCGCGGTGCGCACGTGCAGCACCGCATTGCGCATGAACAACACGCCGTCACCGCCCGGCACGTACATCATGTGCTGATCGAGATCCCGAAGGCCGGTGGAGGCGCTGTCGCGCACGATGCCGACAATCTCGTAAGTGGTTTTGAAACTCCTGACGCGGGATCCGAGCGGATCACCGCTCGTCACGTACGTCCTGACGAAATTCTCATTGACGATGATCGGCCGCGAGGGATTCGACTGGTCGCGGCTCGTGAAATCCCGGCCGCGCAGAAGCGGAATGCCCATCGTCTTGAAATAGTCCGGCGAGATGAAGGTGACGGATGCCGTCTCCTGCTCAGGCGTGACGGCGGGATCCTGCCGCACCGTGATCGTCCAGCCCGTGCCGACACCGAGCGGCTCGTCGTTCGCCAGTGCGGCAGCCACGACGCCCGGAATCGCTCTCACGTCGTCGAGCACGCGCGCGTAGAACGACTCTCGCTGCTGGGGGGAATATCCGCCGGGCGCGAGTGACGCGATCAGCACGCGGTTCCGCTCGAATCCTGTGTCCACGCGGCCAAGGTTGGTCACGGTCTGGACAAACAAGGCGGCGCCGGCGAGGACGACCACCGACAGCGCGAGCTGTCCAACGATCAGCGCCTTGCGCAACCGCAGCCGGGTGGCGATGTCCTCTCCTTTAAGTGCACGGCTGATCCCGACTTGCATGCCGTGCCTCGCCGTCACCGCCGTCAGCATGAACGTCGTGAGCAGGCCGAGGAACATGGAAACCGCCAGCACCTCGCGATCCACGGCGATCCGAAATTGCTGACCCGGCGGCAGGAGTTGCGCCAACAGACCCGACATCGATGTCGCAAGCGCCAGCCCGAGGCAGAGGCCAATCGCAGCAATGATCGATGTTTCGACAAAATGCCTGCACCAGAGACGAGTTCGAGTTGCGCCGAGTGCGAGATAGATCGCGGTTTCGCGGTGCAGCCGTTCAGCGCGGGTGACCATCAAGCTGGCAACGTTTGTACACGCGATGAGGAATACGACCGCCACCAGCCCCATGAGGCCGTACAACGTCGGCCTTACCGTGTTGCCCATTTCGAGCAGACCGGTGTATCCCGGCTCCAGCGCGATCGATGTCTCGCGCGCCCGCCGTCGGGCGTCGTCGTTGTTGGCGAGGGGCACGATGACGTCCTGGTGAAACCGGCGATAGGCAACCGTCAGTTCCGCCTGCGCCTGCGCCGACGTTGCGCCGGACCTCAATCGTCCCATGATGCGCAGCCAGTTGTTGCGCGGATTCAGGACCCAGATTGGCGCCTCGAAAACGCGGTTGGCAAACATCATCGGGAGGAAGACATCGGGCAGCGATCCAATTCGTGTCCCATGAAAATCCGGCGGGGCGATGCCAACGATCGTCACCGGCCCGCCGTTCACGCGGATCGAGCGCCCGAGCACTGCCCGGTCCGCGCCAAACCGCCGCGTCCAGAATTGATGTCCGAGCACGGCGACGACGCCGCGAGCTCCACCGCTTTCGGGTATCCGATCGTCCTCCGGCAGAATCGGCGTGCCTTCTGCCATCGAGACGCCGAGCACGCCGAAATAGTTGCCGGAGACGAGCATGCCCGTGGCGCGTTCGGTTGCCGCGCCAGTGTTGACGTTGATGGGGGTCGAGCGGAACGACACGACGCCGTCGAGGGTCGACGTGTGGTCGCGCAGGTACAGGTACGCGGGGTGCGACATGCTGTATTGCGCCGCCGGATTGCGAGCTGAAATGACGACGAGGGCACCGGGGTCTCTTACCGGAAGTGCGCGGAGGAGGACGGCGTAGAGGACGCTGAACGCAGCGGTAGTGACGCCGATACCGAGCGCCAGCGACAACGATGCAACGATCGCGAACGCGGGATTCTTCACGATTCGTCTGACCGCGTACCTGCCTTCAAGAGAGATCAGATCCGCGGATGACCGCCACGTCATATGTCACCTCGAGGTGCGGTGCGATGCGGAATCTTAGACGGAATCGCCAGGCGAGGCGTTGGCCGACTCGGCGGGTGCGTGGGCCCTACTCGTGCTGCAGGGCGATCAGCGGATTGACGCGCGACGCGCGACGCGCCGGGACGAAACACGCCAGGGCGGCGACCGACAGAAGAATGATCGATACCACGGCGACAGCCGGGATATAGGTGGGCCGGAAGCCATAGAAGAGCGTGGCCATCAAGCGCGCCGCGACGGCCGCCAGGACGACGCCGATCGCGAGTCCGGCGAGCGTCAACGCAAGACCGCGTTTGCTGAAGGAGAGCAGGATGTCCTTCGACGTCGCGCCCAACGCCATGCGCACGCCGATCTCGTTGGTGCGTTGGGTCACCGCGTAGGAGAGGACGCCGTACAGTCCGAGCGATGCGAGCAACAGCGCGAGCAGCGCGAACGCGCTCGAGAGCGCCGTATTCTGCGACGGGACGGCCAGCTGGCGAGCCACGATGTCGTCAAGCGTTTGCACGCGCGCGACCGGCTGGTTCTTGTCTATGGACCAGATCGCAGCCCGAACCGCCGCCACAATCGACGTGGGCTCGACCGCCGTACGAACCACGATTCCGCTCGGCTGGTCGCCGGTCTGGTCCGCCTGCTCGTGCACGCGATAGACCGTGGGCTGCAGTTCTTCCGCAACGCCGCGATCGCGGATTTCCTTCACGACGCCGACGATGGTGTACCAGTAGTTCTTGCTGCCCCAGCGTCCGAACTGGAACCGCGCGCCTATCGGTGACCGTTCTGGAAAGTTGCGATCGGCAAAGGATTCGTTGACGATCGCGACCGGCGATTCAGACCGCTGATCGGAGGCGTCGAAGAAGCGTCCTTCGTGCAGGCGGGCCCCGACGGTAGCGAAGTAATCGCGGGTCACGACGCGCGAGAGCGCCACTTGCTCACGCGCCTGCGCGCCGGTCTGGCCCGCGAGAATATAGAAAGTCGCCTGGTCGTTGACCGTCAGGGGGACTCGCGAAATCGCGCCGGCGTTGACGACGCCGGGAATGGCGCGGACGTGTTCGAGTTCGGCGTTCACGAAGGCCACGCGCCTGTCGAAATCGCGATAGCGGAAGAGCGGCGTGACGAAGGTCAGCAGCCGTTCGCTGCGGATGCCGAGATCGAGCTGCCTCAGATGCTGAAACGTCTGCAGGAGCAGTGCACCGCTCGTCAGGAGCACGACGGCGAGCGCCGTTTCGGTGACGATCAGCGCATGCTGGAACCAATGGCTGCGCGCGCCTGCGCTGCCGCGGCCGCCGTCGTGCAGTCCTTGCTGTAACGCCCGCCGCGACCCGCCGAGTGCGGGCGTCAGTCCAAAGGTCAATCCGGCGGCCGTGGCGATGCCCGCCGAGAACGCCAGCACTCGCCAGTCGAGCGTCAGCCGCACCGCAGCCATCGTCTGCGGCACCAGCGTTTCCAGGAACCGCATGACCGGGATGGCGAGCGCGAGTCCGGCGACGGCGCCGAGACCCGCGAGCACCAGGCTTTCAATCAGGAACTGTGCGATCAATCTGCCGCGTCCTGCGCCAAGCGCCGCACGGACGGCCACTTCGCGGTGCCGCACCGCGGCGCGCGACATCAGAAGATTCGCCAGATTGACGCAGGCAATCAGCAGAACGGCCGCCGACGCGCAGAGCAGCATGATCAGAGACGACCCCGTCTTGCCCGCCAGCTCTTCCCGCAACGGGACCACCACGGCCGCACGCGGACGGTTGAAATGCGGCGCCGTCACCTGCAGGCTGAGCGCCGCCATGGATTCGCTGGCCTGACGCAGCGTGACGCCGGGCTTGAGCCGGGCGACGCAGTGCACGTCGTGCCACCCCCAGTTCCTTAACATCGCAGCGGAGAAGGCGGCCGGCATCCAGACGTCGATATCGCGCGCGGGCATGAAATAGAACTCGCGGGGCAGCACGCCGATCACTTGATACGGATTGTCGTTGAGCGTGATCGTACGGTTCACTACGTCCGGGGATGCGCCGAAGCGCCGCTGCCAGAGTCCATGGCTGATGACGACGACCCTCGCGCCTCGAGCGTCTTCCTCTTCCGTGAAGACGCGTCCGAGCAGCGGTTCCGCGCCCAGCACGCTCCAGAAATTTGCGGTGACTTTGCGCGCGGGAAGCTCTTCGGGCGCGCCGTTGTTGGACAGTGCCGCGTCACCAGGCTGGCTGGCGGCGATGTCGGTGAACACCGTGTTGTGCCGCCGCCACTCATCCCATTCCGGTGGCGTGGAAAAGAACTTCCGGGAACCGGTCCGACCCCTGTCGTCGTCCCAGATCATGACGAGACGGTCGGCGTCGGCGAAAGGCAGGGGACGAATGAGTACCGCATCGACGGCGCTGAACATCGCGGTGTTGACGCCGATGCCCAGCGCCAGTGTCGCGATGGCGATGCTCGAGAAGGCCGGATTGCGTCGAATCTGGCGCAAGGCGTACCGGACATCGCGCGCAAGATGGTCCAGCCAGGGCAGGCCGCGTTGGTCGCGCAGGGACTCGATCGCTTGTGCGACGCCTCCGACTCGAATCCGTGCTGCCTGCCGCGCCTGCTCCGGTGCGTGACCAGCACGCACCGCTTCCTCGGCGGCGAGTTCCAGATGCAGCCAAAGTTCCTCTTCCAGATCGCTATCGTCGCGCTTTGGACGGAGAGTTCCCCAGAGCCGCCTGATCCACTCGCGGAGGCTGGACATTCGCACTCTTCCTTCCAGCTAACTCTGGTCGTGCAGCAATGCGTGCATGATGGTCGTCATGCGATCCCACTCCGCTTTCTCGGCGGCAAGTTGCCGGCGTCCAGCGGCCGTGATGCTGTAGAAACGCGCTTTCCGGTTGGTGTCGGTCACGTTCCACTCGGATCGTACAAGACCGCGCTGTTCCAGGCGCATCAGTCCAGGGTAGAGCGTCCCCATATTGATTTGAAGTGCGCCGGCCGACACCTGCTCCAGGCGCGCGGCGATCGAGTAGCCGTGGAGTGGCCCAAGCGTGGCAAGCGTCTGCAGGAGCATGAGGTCCAGCGTTCCCTGGAGAACGTCAGCCTTTGCACGCTCTTTATTTGGCACACTAATGGTGTATCACGTGTTCCATTAGACGGTCAAATGATCAGGCGGGCTGCCCCGAGGATACTTCTGTGACGCGGCCGATTGCTCTACTGCTTCGCGTTCGACTGAGGAGCGACGCGCTGGTCTCCTCTCGCTTGTACCCGCGCCAGGATCAGGCAGAGGACGAGCGCCGGAACGCCCAGGAGACCGGCGCCGATGAAGAAGAGCGCGTAGCCTTCGAGCAGGGTACGTCCGCTCGCCAGTGATTCGACCATGACGCCTGAGAATCCCTTCGCGAACTTGCCGACGTACGTGTACGCCGAGCTCAGGAGCGCGTACTGCGTCGCCGTGTACCCGAGGCTCGTCAGGCTCGACATATACGTGACCAGTGCGACGCCCGCAAACGCGGCGCCGAAGTTGTCGACGGCCATGACACTCGCGAACACACGCAGGTCAGGACCCGTGTACGCGAGGACCGCAAAGACGGCGACGACGGTGCTCTGCAGGATGATGCCGAGGACGAGCGTCCGGAAATATCCGATGCGCACCGCGCTCAGACCGCCGGCGGCAATTCCGAGAAGCGACGCGATCAGTCCGATCGATGCCCTGACGGCGCCGACGGTGTCCTTTGACAACCCGAGATCGTGATAGTAGGGATTCGCCATCGGGCCCATGAGGAACTCGGGCAGGCGATAGAGGCTGATCATCGCCAGCATCAGCAGCGCGAGCCAGCCGTAGACGCGAAAGAACTCGGCGAACGGACCGATCACGGCGTCCGCGAAGCCGCGCATGCTGCCGAGTCCCCTGGTCTCCACGCGCGACCCGGCGGCCGGGGCGCTCCGTCGCGGCTCGACGGCCGCGAAGCTCGCGCCGATTCCAACTCCCATCAGCACAGCCATCATCGAGTACGAGATGGGCCAGCCGAGATGATTCGCCGAGATGAGGATCAGCGCATCCGTCACGATTATTGCCGCGCGGTAACCGAGTTGGTACGCCGCGGACAGCAACCCGAGTTCGTCGGAGTCGCTGGCGGCCTCGATTCGCCACGCGTCGACGACGATGTCCTGGGTCGACGAGGAAAAGGCCACAAGGAGTGCGAGGGCGCCAACGGCCGTGAGCCCGTGCTTCAGTCCGGACATGGAGAGGCCGAACAGTCCCACTGCGACGAGCGTCTGCGTCAGGAGCATCCAGCTGCGCCGGCGTCCGAACCGGCCGAAGAGGGGAGCATCGAGCCGGTCCACCACCGGCGCCCACAGGAACTTGAGCGAATACGCGAGCCCCACCCACGAAAGGAATCCGATGGCCTGGAGTGTCGTTCCCTGATCGCGAAGCCAGTACCCCAGGGTGTTGCCGGTCAACAGGAAGGGCAGTCCGGATGAAAAGCCGAGCGCGAGCATGACCGCGACCTTCGGCTGTCCGAGCGATGCGATCACGTTGGGCCTGCGCCTGCGAACGGGTGCGGCTTCTGTCATGAACCCTCGATGCATGATGACGCCATGCGGCATCGCGTGGCAATCGACGTGGCACCAGCGCCGAGCGAAAAGGCTCTGATTCCAACGAGTTGCGGCTCCACAAAAACTTCACATCCTCAACACCTCGTCTCCATCGCCAGGACGCCCATCGAAGCGCAGCATGCCGGCTCCTGAGGGCGTTCCGCCCGTCAGCTGCTGTGTGAGGAGGAGGTAAGCCATGCGGTCAAGAATCTGGTCGGCTTTGTTTGCGGCGGTTCTGCTTGGTCCCGTCAGTGCCGGAGCCGATGTCGTTCTCGATTGGAACGCGATCACGGCCACGACGATCCGAAGCCAGAACCCGTTTGCACCAGGGCAGAGCAGTCGCCGCTTACGTGCTCAAGAACAGGCTGCGGAGCCTGTCAGTGCCTGAGTAGGTGCCAGCGTAGAATCGCGAGGACAGGAATAACACCGCGAGGCTCGGGTGCGCCGAACACTGAACAACATCCTCCGCGTTGTATCTCTGATCGCGCTTGATTGCGTCGTGGTGTGGGCGCAGCCAGGCGGACGGCTGACCGGCGTCGTTCGAGACACCACGGCGAGCGTGTTGTCATCCGTCACTGCTGTTTCCGGCCCTTCTGCGTCAGGACGTAGTACTTGGCCCGCCGGTTGTTATCGGAAATCCCCCATTCAGCCTTGATCCACCCTCGCCGCTCGAGGCGGTGGAGTGCCGGATACAGCGAACCCTGCGGCACCTGAAGCACGTCGCGCGAGACTGCTGAATACCTTCAGAGACGGCCCAGCCATGCTGAGGCTCGACCGCGAGGGTTCTAAGAATGAGGAGGTCGAGTGTTCCTTGAGGCGGATCCAAGCGTTCGCTTCCCATGATCGTTCTACCCTCGTACTTCTACACGAGACTATGCGACGATCACTTGTAGAAGGGCCAGGGAAAGTCACCGGGTTCCAGTTGCGCGACCGTCAGTTCAGGAACGGGCCTCCGCATCGCGATGCGGAGGCCGGCGTCAGACTACGCGTGCGTCGACTAGTGCGCGAACTGCTTGAAGAACTCCTGCGCCCGACGGTCCATCTCCTCGCGCGAGAGATCCTCTTTGCGTGTCGCGATCGTCCACTGATAGCCATACGGATCGGTGAAGGTGCCTGTCCGATCGCCCCAGAACTGATCCGCCAGCGGTCCCATCGGACCGGGCGCGACGTGGCCGCCTGCTGCAACCGCGCGATTGAAAAGCTCGTCGCAATCCTGCACGTAGATCCACAGGGCGATCGGCGACCCACCGAGCGCCTTCGCGCTCTTGCCGCCGCCCATCGCATCATTCAGCATGATCCGCGAGTTCCCGATTTGCAGCTCCGCGTGCATGATTTTTCCGTCAGGGCCGACCGCGCGCGTCTTTTCTTCGGCACCGAACGCTCTCTTGTACCAATCGATTGCCTGAGCGGCGTTGTCGAAGATGAGTTGCGGCGTCACGGTGTGGAACCCCTCTGGAACTGGACTCCTTGCTTTCGCCATTACGTCCTCCTTCCATCACACTGCGAATCTTGCATTGTGCGGCGCGGGCGGATTCGATGGCAAGCTGATCAGCGTGCAGAAGCTGCAGGAAGGCGGGTTGCGAGATCCAGGCGCCGATTTGCCTGCCTCCTGGAACGACGACGCACCGGGTGAGTCCGACGAATAACTGCCGCTCGACACCCTGAATCGCCGAGCGAGTCTTGACAAGTTGCTGCAGCACGCCGAGCTGTTGCAGCGCGCCGAGTACCAAAGGCATGACGAGTTCGCCGCGAAATTCCCGTCGGAAGTCCTGGTGGCGTTCGAGGACGCGAACCGGAATACCGTTGGACGCAAGCTGGTAGGCCAGCATCATGCCTGCCGGCCCTGCGCCGACGATGACAATCACGCGTGTAGATAGCGAACGAACCAGTCGCCTGCCAGTTGCTGGACGCGTTCGAGCGTGCCCGGTTCCTCGAACAGGTGAGTCGCGCCCGGCACGATCTGCAGCTCGACGTGCGCGCCCTTCATCCTGTCCATCGCTTCCTGGTTCATTTCAATGACGGGCTCGTCGTCTCCGCCGACGATCAGGAGTGTGGGCGCTTTCACGATCGGCAGCGCGGCGCCCGCGAGATCCGGCCGTCCACCGCGCGACACGACCGCGCTCACGGCGGATGGACGTTCCGCCGCGGCGATCAGCGCGGCAGCCGCGCCGGTGCTGGCGCCGAAGTACCCGACAGGCAACGTCCGCAGCTGGCGGTGAGCCTGTATCCAGTCCGTCGCGACGACGACGCGCTTCCCCAGCCGCGGGATGTCGAACCGGTACTCCGCGGTGCGGACATCGACGGATTCCTCTTGAGGCGTGAGCAGGTCCAGCAGCAGCGTGCCGAGACCGCGCGCCTGCAGCGCTTCGGCAACGACGCGGTTGCGCGAGCTGAATCGGCTGCTGCCGCTTCCGTGCGCGAATACGACGAGTCCAGTGGCGCGGTCGGGCACCTGCAGATCCGCACCGATCGTTTCTCGATCGCCTATCGAGATGATCACGGATTCGTTCATCATGATCGCCATGGTTCGCCCTCACTGGTTGCGTATGCGCCTGTCCCTACAGCGTCGATGGATACGTCTCGGGCACGTCGGCCTCGTCGCGTGACCACAGTTCGAGCGGTTCGAGCGCGCGCGTCTCATCGATGTGGATGACGGCGTCGAATTGCTCCGCGAGATGCGTGCGGAAGTAATGGCTCATTCGCTCGGTGTCCGGCCGATAGATGACGCCGATCGCGCGCACGAGGCGCGGCTCGCGCAACGCGCGGCGGACCTCTGGATCGGCGAAGGACAGCAGGAAGCGGTCGATTCCCACATCATGAAAGAGCCGTTCGTAACTGCCGGGCAGCGACGGCCGTACGCGTTTGCGTTGCGCGGGTTCGTCCCAGTTCGAGGCGGCCGTGACGCTGCCGGTGTGCGTCGTGAACCCGATCGAACGCACCCGATCGCCGTACGTCTCTCGCGCCAGCTGACCGAGGTTCAGCTCTCCGTGTTCACCCATTTCCGTGGCGCGCGCGTCACCGAGGTGCGAGTTGTGCGCCCAGATCACGGCGCGCGCGCGGCCAGATGCCTGACCGACGTGCGCAATCAGCGCCCGCAGCGTTTCCATCATGTGCGTGTCGCGAAGATTCCACGACTCCACGCGTCCACCGAACATCGCGCGGTAGTACTCCTCGGCGTTGCGTACCAGCCGCGCGTTCTGCTCAGCGAAGAAGTACTCGTCGGCCGCGACCCTTCCGTCGCGTGACGCGTACTCCACGGCCCGGCGCCGCAGATCGACGAGCTGCGCCACGACGTCGTCTTCGCACGACCGCGAGAGGCCAACTGTGGCCGCGTAGCCGTAGGCTTGCGAGTTCTCGGCGAAGTCCTCGAAGCAGCCGTACCGGTATCGTGCACGCTCCGCTGCCGCAGGATCGACTTTCCGCAGATACGTCAGGACCGCCTCGATCGACGTGTGCAGACTGTACAGATCGAGGCCGTAGAAACCCACGCGCGAGGCGGCGTCGAGCCGTCCATTGTGGGCGCGCAGCCACTGGATAAATTCGACGACGTCGCGATTGCGCCACATCCATCGTGGGAAGCGCGTGAAATCCGCGAGCGCCGATTCCGCGTCCGGATCGTCGCTCGTGTCGCGCACCCACCGGTTCGCACGATAGGCATCAGGCCAGTCGGCTTCGACCGCAACGAAATTGAAGCCTTTGTGCAGAATCAGCGCCTTCGTCAGCTCGGCGCGGATCCGATAGAACTCGTGCGTGCCATGCGACGCTTCGCCAATCAGGACGACGCTTGCATCACCGAGCCGCTCCACAAGAAACCCAAAGCCGTCGGGGCTCGGCTCGATCGCCAGTGCAGCGCGCCGCACGACCTCGATGACTTCGCGTTCATTCATGTCTGCCGCTCCCGCGAGGCGTGCCGCGCATGCTCCTCCAGCAACGTGCGGACCTCGTCGTCAGTAGTTTGCGAAAAATCCCGATACCACAGGCCGACGGCGGAGAACAGCTGGGGCGTGCGCGCGCACACGGTTTCGTCTGTGATATCGGCGAACTGCTCGCACGTCTCAGGTGCGCCGACCGGGACGGCGACGACAACCCGCGACGGTCCGAGCGCGCGCACCGCCCGCACGGCGGCGCGCATCGTCGAGCCGGTTGCGAGACCGTCGTCGACGAGGATGACGGTTCGATCGCGCAGATCGGGAAGAGGACGGCCGCGGCGGTACTCACGCTCGCGCCGTTCGAGCTCCGCGAGCTCGTGGCGTGCGACGGCCTCTATCGCAGCCTGCGGAATGCCATACGCCCGAACGACTTCTTCATTGATTACGCGGACGCCCCCTGAGGCGATAGCTCCCATGGCGAATTCCGGCTGGCCGGGCATGCCGAGCTTCCGCACCACGAAGATGTCGAGCGGCGCGTCGAGCGCCTCGGCGATTTCGAAGGCCACGGGCACACCGCCGCGCGGCAACGCAAGGACGACCGCGTTTCCGCGGCCCTGGTAGTGCCGCAGCTTGGCCGCCAGCTCGCGTCCTGCCTCGCGGCGATCGGCAAATGGTTGCGTGTTCATGTCAGGTCGAGCGGTTAAACGGGAGTCCATCGACATCCTCAGGACGCATCGGGGAGCGGAAGGTCACGGTCGTCTTCGTCCGATCCGCGCTTTCAATGATGAGCGCCCGCTCCGCACGTGTATCCGTCAAATCGATCTGCATCGCCGTGACGCCACGGACCTCGTGCGTCACGTGATGCTCGCGATCGCCGACCGCGACGGCGACGTCAGCAGCATGCGGCGTCGTCTGACTGATGCCCTGGAGCGGCAGATCCTGAGCTTCGATGAAGACTTGTCCGTCGGCGTTACACGTGGTGACTGAAACCAGCCATCCTTCGTGCTGCCGGCTGAAGCTGTCGAGCTCGTCACGCCACGTTTCGCGAGGCACGTCACGGATCATGTTCAGCCCACGATGTACGACCGCTATGATCGCAAGGTCCGCACCAAATCGGCATCTCGAATGCATCAGCCCGGCTTGTGAGGAACCAAGCCCAGCGACCAGAAAAGACCTCGGCCATGACGCGAGCTGCGGAAAGCGTTGGCCACGCGATTGGGACTGTCGAACGTCATTTGAACGAACGCCGAGGCAAGTCGGGGCGCGAAATGGCGGTCGACCTGGCCCAGTTTGCGGCGGCGGCATCCTTCGACCAGCTCCCGGCCGAGATTGTGGATGCGCTCAAGCTGCGACTCCTCGATTCGCTGGCGTGCGCATGCGGAGCGCTCGACGGGCCTCCCATTCGGCATATTCGCGAACAACTGGAAGACTTCGGCTCGGGACGCGGCGCATCGCTGATTGGCGGCGCTGCGGCTGCCCCGGATCGCGCGGCGTTCTACAACACAGCGCTGGTTCGCTATCTCGACTTCATGGACAACTTCATGGCCGAGGGGGAAACGTGCCACCCAGCTGACAATGTTGGCGGCGTGCTCGCGGCAGCAGAATACGCGGACACGACAGGGCGCGATTTCCTGGCGGCACTTGCCGTGGCGTACCACACACAGTGCCGGTTGCTCGAAGCCGCTCCGATTACTGAACGGGGCTTCGATCATACGACGCAGCTCGCCTACTCGGTGACCGCCGGCGCGGGGCGGGCCTTGCGGCTCGATCCCTCATTGCTGGCGCAGGCGCTCGGCATGGCCGGCACTGTCTCGACGACGTTATGGGTGACGCGGACGGGAGAGGTATCCCAGTGGAAGGGACTTCAGTCCGCCGCTGTTGCCGGCGCGGCGCTCCACCACACGTTTCTCGCCGCACGCGGCATCACCGGACCGATCGATGTGCTCGACGGCGTGAAGGGCTACATGGACACGGTCGCCGGGCGCCATTTTCACATCGGGTGGCTGAAGGAAGACCTGAGCGCGGTGCTGCGAACGAGTGTCAAGCGATACAACGCGGAAGTGCACAGCCAATCGGCGATCGAGGCGATTCTCGAGCTCAAGCACGAGCACGGATTCGACGGTCACGATGTTCGTGAAATCTCGGTTGAGATCTTCGACGAGGCCGTCGAGATCATCGGTGGCGGCGAGGCGGGCGCGCGACAGGCGGACATCGAGCACAAGGAGGAAGCGGACCACAGCCTTCCGTACATCCTCGCTGTCGCGGTGCTCGACGGCGACGTCTGGCCGGCGCAATATCGCAAAGAACGAATCGTTCGCGACGACGTGCAGCAGCTGCTCCGGCGGGTGAAGGTGCGACCCCATTCGCTCGTGCCAGGGTTGCGCTCGAAGTGGCTCGATACCTACAGCTGGAAGTATCCCGACGAGATGCCGTGCCGGCTGACGGTGACGTTGAACAATGGCCGCGCCATTACCAAGGAGAAGCGCGACTATCAGGGATTTTTCAAGCGCCCACTGTCGTGGGATTGGATCAGTGACAAGTGCCGGCGGCTATGTTCCGATGTCGGCATCGACGCCGGACCAATCATCGATGCGGTCGCGAACCTCGATCGACTCACCGTGCGCGATCTGATGGTCCGGCTGCAGCGAGATCAGGCCCGCTGAACGCACTTCACAGCCTGCGATCCGGCAAATCTGCGATCAATGCGCCGAGTCGTTTGCCGGCGCTCCGTTCAACAAAAGCGCCCCAGCACGCCAGCGCGCCGAGAACCGCCAGGCCCGTCAGCATTGTGCCGCGGGAAAACAGGGAGGTTGCGAATGTAACAATGAACCAGATCGCGGCTGCGATCGCGAGCCAACGCCAGAGCAGGCGGCGAAACGCCTTCATCTGCTCTGCCTGAAAGTACGCGCTCAACACCGTTGCAGTTCGCAGCCCGTCGGGATCGTCAGGAGCGCCTGCCTTCAACTCCACATACCGTGGTACGGCCTCCCCCATGATCCGACGATACCGGCCAGAACCTAAGAAGAGCCAAAAAGGATCCGGCGGTGTACTTAAGAAAGTCCTAAAAAATCCCTTAAAACATGAGTGGCATTGCGTGCCACCGCGCTAGCATCGAGTTGGAAATGGCCTAAAGCGCCCCGCCTGCGGCGCTGCGGGGGAACCAACGAGGCGCCTGTCGTCTCCGGGGCGAATCCGATCACGTCGGACGAGAACTTCCAATCTCGAGCCCGCCAGCTAACCCCGCCGGCCGTTGGAAGGACAACGTGGCTGAAGAGGGGCTTCTCTCGCAAATCAAACGGTTTGTCGTCGGCAAGCCGCTCCCATCGCATCTCGCGCATCACGAACGGCTGTCCCGCGTTACCGGCCTCGCCGTTCTCTCGTCCGACCCGCTGTCGTCCGTCGCGTACGCAACCGAAGAAATCCTGCGCGTCCTCATCCTGGTCGGCGCGGGTGCGCTGACCCTGGCGACGCCTATCGCGTTCGTGATCGCGACGATTCTGGCGGTAGTCGTCTTCTCCTATCGCCAGACAATCCATGCCTATCCGAGCGGTGGCGGTGCCTACATCGTCGCGAAAGACAACCTCGGCGAAATGCCCGCGCTCATCGCGGCATCGTCGCTGTTGATCGATTACGTACTGACGGTCGCGGTGAGCGTTGCGGCTGGCGTCGCGGCAATCACATCGGCGTTCCCCCAGTGGCACCTGAACCGCGTCGAGCTGACGCTGGCGTTCGTACTGATGTTGATGTTTGGCAATCTGCGGGGCGTCCGCGAATCGGGCCGGATATTCGCGGCGCCCACCTACTTCTTCGTCGTGACGATCCTGCTCCTGATTGCTATAGGTGCCTGGCGTCTCCTGACTGGAACCATCACCCCGGTAACGGCTGCCGCGCCGGTGGCGTCAACGGGTGCGCCGTTGACGCTGTTTCTCCTGCTGACGGCGTTTTCGAACGGGTGCACGGCGATGACTGGTGTTGAAGCAGTGTCGAACGGCGTGCCGGCGTTCAAACCGCCCGAGGCGAAGAACGCTGCCGCGACGATGCTGATGATGGTCGTGCTCTCGATCACGATGTTTCTCGGCATCACGCTGTTGTCGCACGCGCTCCACATCATGCCGAGCGAGCAGGAAACGGTCGTGTCGCAGCTCGCCCGGGGAGTCTTCGGCCGCGGCATTCCGTACTACGCCGTGCAGGCCGCGACGATGTTGATCCTCGTCCTCGCCGCGAATACGGCGTACGCCGACTTTCCTCGCCTTGCGTCGATCCTCGCGCGTGACCGGTACGTGCCGCGGCAGTTCATGAACCAGGGGGATCGACTCGCATTCTCGAACGGCATCGTTGGCCTCAGCGTGCTTGCCGGCGTCCTGCTCGTTATATTCGGCGGCGATACGCATTCACTGATTCCCCTGTACATGATCGGTGTGTTCGTGTCCTTTACGCTGTCGCAGGCCGGCATGGTCATCCACTGGCGGCGGCTCCGTGGGCCGGGTTGGCGCACCAGTGCGCTGATCAATGGCATCGGAGCAACCGTGACCGGGATCGTTCTGCTCGTCGTCTCCGTCACCAAGGCACTCGAAGGCGCGTGGATCATCATGCTTCTGATCCCGCTCAACGTGCTCTTCTGTCGGCTGACACGGAAGCACTACGATGGTGTGGCGGCACAGCTGACGCTGCGAGGCTGGGAATCGCGCGGCCCGCGTCACAATGTGGTTCTGGTCCCGATCAGCGGGATCCAGCGTGCCGTGCTGGAAGCGCTCGATTACGCGAAAACTCTTTCAACGGATGTGCGCGCGGTTTACGTGAACGTCGATCCGGCCGCGGCGGAGCAGCTGCGCCAGGCATGGAACCGGTGGGGGAACGGCGTGCCGCTCATCGCGCTCGACTCCCCCTATCGCTCGCTTATGGAACCGCTTCTCGAGTACATCGAGCAGGTTGCGACGGCAGAGCCGGATGGATACATTACCATTGTCCTGCCGGAGTTTGTTCCGGCGCGCTGGTGGCATCATCTGTTCCACAATCAGCGGGCGCTGCTGATCAAGGGCGCGCTGCTGTTCAAACCCAATACCGTGGTGACCAGCGTGCCATTCCACTTACGGCACTAAGGGCATGACTGCCTCCTGGCGGCGCGAGATGTCGAAGCTTGTGCTCGCGCTCGGGGCCGTTATCGGGATCACCGCGGGTTTCCGTGTGGGTCTGCGGCTGACGAACCCGACCACCGCCGCGCTTGTCTATCTCCTGGTCGTCCTGATCACCGCTTCCACTTCGAAGCTATGGGTAGCGATCGTCGTGTCCGTGACCGCGGATTTGTGCCTGAATTACTTTTTCATGCCCCCCTTTGGGACTTTTACGATTGCCGACCCGCAGAACTGGGTGGCCTTGTTCGTCTTCCTGGCTGTGAGCGTCATCGGCACTCGTTTCGTGGAGGAACGGAAACAAGCGGAGCTGGCCCGCCAGGGCGAGGAACTGAAGTCCGCCTTGCTCGCGTCGCTGAGCCACGATCTGAAAACGCCGCTGACGGCCATTCGCGTGGCCGCGAGCAATCTGAAGGCCTCCTGGATTCAGGAGCGCGATCGCGACGAACAAAGCGATTTGATTCTCGCTGAGGTCGAGCGGCTCAATCGGCTCTTCCAGAACATTCTTGAAATGGCCAGGATCGATGCCGGCGCGATCGCCGCGGACCTGCGTTGGGTGCATCCCGCGGAGATATTCGAGGCGGCGCGCGATCGAGTGGAACACACGCTCAACCATCGTCGGGTGGATGTCGAGTCCGCGTTTGACCACGTCGTCCGCGTCGATCCGCGCCTCACTGCGGCGGCGCTCGCTCATCTCCTCGAAAACGCGGCGCACTACACGCCCCCTGAGTCGCCGATTTCAGTCACAATGTCCGTATCGACTGACGGACTCAGCGTACGGGTGCGCGACCACGGACCAGGAATTGCGCC
This sequence comes from Vicinamibacterales bacterium, assembly GCA_035637115.1. Taxonomy (GTDB): domain Bacteria; phylum Acidobacteriota; class Vicinamibacteria; order Vicinamibacterales; family 2-12-FULL-66-21; genus JAICSD01. The sequence goes on along the minus strand of DASPXV010000091.1, from coordinate 45,505 downwards.
GGGCGAGCTCTCTCACCTCTTCGACCGTTTTTACCGCGGCACCCAGGCGCGCCAGCGCGTTTCCGGGACCGGTATGGGCTTGTCCATCGCGCGCGGCATGCTCGCTGCCGAAGGCGGTCGCATCTGGGCTGAGAATTGTGCGGACGGCGGCGCGCAGTTCACGATCCTCGTACCGGCTGAAAGCAAAGCGGCAACAACGGCGGACCAGGTGGGATGACTCGAGCGCCACGAATTCTTCTGGTTGACGACGAAGTGCCGATTCAGCGCGCGGTCGCGCCCCTGTTGCGCGCGAGAGGTTACGAGGTCGACGTCGTCGGCACCGGCACCGAGGCGCTCAAATTTGCGCGCACCCAATCGCCAGATCTCATCGTGCTCGACCTCGGGTTGCCTGACCTCGAAGGAACGGAAGTCTGTCGCCGGATTCGCTCGCAATCGCTGGTGCCAATCGTCGTGCTGTCCGCGCGCGGTGGTGAAGCCGACAAGGTCTCCGCGCTCGATCTTGGCGCCGACGACTATGTGACGAAGCCGTTCGGCCCGGAAGAGTTGCTGGCCAGGATCCGCGTAGCGCTTCGCCGCGTCTTTTCGGCCGACGATGCGCCGTCCGGGCGATTGCAGGCGGGCGACCTGACGATCGACTACGACCGCCGGCGCGTGCTCAGAGGAGACGACGAGATTCGTCTGACGCCCAAGGAATTCGAGCTGCTCGCATTCCTCGCGCGCAGCGCCGATCGCGTGCTGACGCACCGCGCCATCCTGAAGGCCGTATGGGGCGCGCACGCCGTCGATCAGCCCGAGCACCTTTGGGTGCTGGTGGCGCAGCTGCGGAAGAAGATCGAACCAGACCCATCGCATCCTCGATACCTCGTCAGCGAGCCGTGGGTTGGTTACCGCTTTGTGACGGATTCCGCAGAAGGCTGAGACTGCACCGGTCTCGGGCGCGATCTCACATCCCGCGATACTCCACGTACGCCCTCACCGCCTGACCCGCTTTCGTCTTCGGTGAGGCGCCGGACGCCATTGTCGCCATCATCGCGATGATCGATCGCGACTCGTCCGACAGTACGAGTCCGGCCTGCCGCGCGGCATCGGTGATGTGCTGATCGAACCGGTTGAACGCGTCGTCGCCGAACTGTTCGCGATCTTGCAGAGTGCCCGCCGTCTGGTTCTGGCTGAAGAAACCGAGCAGAACGAACTTCGCTTCGTATGCCATGACGCCTCCGGGTTGGGATCACACGCCGAAAATAAAGCCGAGGCCGACCGTCCAGAAATCCTTTTGCGCGCGCAGCTGGCCGTAAGGATTCACACCACGGTAGTAGTGCAGGTAGAACGCCTTGAGCGGAATCCCGCGCGTCCCCTCGGGGGCCGCGAGGCCGGCGGCGAACTTCATCGACCACTGCTGTTGCTCGCTCTCCCCGGGTGCACGGTCGAACGCGTATATCAGCTTGTGGCGCGTGTCGACTGACGCGAATGGATGCCGGGATCGGATTTGCCGGCCGCGGACTTCGAAACCGAACGACGGCTCGTAATTCTTCTCGGACGGCGTCAGCGTGTGCGCGTCTTTGGCTTCGCCGAGCAGGTGATCCGAGTAGTAGCCGTCCTTGCCCCATAAGTTGATGCCGCCGTGCCGCGCGATGAGGTGCAGGCGATCGCCGTCGAATACCTTCTCGATCGAAATGCCGTACTCGTGGTACTCGAAGCTCGGATTGACACGCTTGAAGTTGGCATCCCGAAGCTGCGCGATGATCGTGTATTCGTCTCCCAGATGCGTGCTCTCGTGCGCCCATGGCACGAACTTCACGCCGAGCCACAGGTCGTCCTTGATGCCATACTGGAATTTGACCATCGTGCCGAAGCGGTAGTCGGTATCGACGATCGGCGCCGACTCGTCCTTGAAGTCCTCGATCATGTGAAACGAGACCGGCGTCCACAGACCGAGCCCCCACTTGCCTTTGCCTACCCGTCCATCAAGCTTCTCGGAGCGTACGCCGACGATAGGCAGCTCGCGCCCGAGCGTGATTTGCCACGCGAAGCGGTTCCCTGGTTTGTCCGAGTGTGGGAATTGTTTCGCGAATGCCGGAAGTGTCAACTCCACGCGCGCGGCACGTGGCTCCGCCATCAGCGGTTCGTAGTAGGGAAGATCCCTGAACATCCAGACGTCCGGTTTTGACTGACAGGATGCTCGACGCGGCGCGATCGCGATCAGAACGACGGCAACTGCGATGTGAAACACGAGACCGTTAGTCGTCGCTGACCTTCTCATGGCAACGCCTTTCAGAAATCTCGTTCGCAGCGAGTGCGGATCTTGCATCGAGCGGCGACCGCAACACCTGCGACAGAGAGAAACGACGGCGCGCGATCAGCCAGCCAGTTGGCCGCCCGGGCCAATCTGTTGACCAGTCGTACGACCGTCCCAGGAGGAATGATGCGCGCCCGCTTCTTCACCCTTCTCACGGTTTTTGCGGTCGTGAGCGGATGCCGCTCTGTGGCCGCGCCGATGCTGCGATTCGCCGCTCCGGGAACGGATATCGCCGCTCTGCGAAATACGTACCCGCTCAGCGACGCCGAGCGTCTTGCGCTCACGCCTGGCAACTTGCGAGCGCTCACGCAGGAGCAGGTCGACCAGATTTACGCGCGGCTCACCAGCGGGCCGATTCCGGACGGGCCGTTTCGCGGGGACCTGTTCTTCCCGCGCGACCGCAGCGGACACGCGCGGATTCGCGACCTCGCGGATCCGGCGCCCGGCCTGCTGGCGCACGTCGCCGCGCTGCGCGCCGAGCACCTCGGTCGCCTGCTGTGGAAAGGCAAGGTGTTCTTTCGCTCGCAGCGGCTCGTGCGCAATCGCATCGACGACCTCCTCCTCCTGCGGCCGATCTTCAAAGACTCGCACACCATTCCGAAGCTGACGTTCGACGGAGAGACGACGTGGCTGCTGTTTCCCGCGCGGTTGTCCTGCGGCGAGAGCCGGTTCGATCCGACGCGGCCGTCGATCGTCGTGGACTATTCGGAGGGGCCGACGCTTGAGGGTTACAGGCCGGTGCCCGACAAGCTGGCCGGCCCCGACGCGCTGAACATTCGCGACGAGGTCAGGATCATCCGGCCAGGCTTCTATCTTGGCCGCGCGTATTTTGGAAAACGGTTCGCGTTGAACTTCACGCTGGTCGATCCGGCTATTCCCGCGGCCGCCACTGACGCGAAACTTGTCGAGACGACGTGCGACAACGCGAGTGCATCTCGGATGCTGGGGGTGCGGAAGTGACGCGCAATCGCATCCTTCTGTTATGCCTCGCGGCGCTCGTGGCCGCAGGCGTCAGCGGCTGCGGCGGACAGAAAGGTCCGAAGCCCGGCACGGTGCAGGACGAGGCCATGCGCGCCGGTCTCAAGCCGCCGCACTTCGTTCGTCCAACGGATGATTACTTCCACGACATGGACGACAACGTGGTCGATGGCAAGAGGCCTGTCTTCACGCCGGCGGAGATTCAGGGCCGGAACATGTGGCTGGTCTGGACTGGCGGGAACGACCGGCTGTGGGACCGGCTGACGATCGACAGTCTTGGCAGCTTCGATCTGCTCAAGACAATCTCCTCGCACCCACGTATCGGCTACGGCCGTCATAACCGATTCCGCTATCTCGGACTCGTGAACGAACCATGTTTCTCGGAGGCCACGGGTCCGGATCCGAACCGGTTCGGCCTCTGGCTCGATGTGCGCGATCCGAAATGTCTGGCGGATCCGTTCGCCGACGCGTCGCGTTATCCCGGCGTTCGCATCGGCGCGCGAGGCAAGACGGTGGCGGTCGGGTCCTATTATGGTGAGCCGACGGGAATCGTCGGTCTTCGCTTGTTTCCGAACCCGGACTTCGACGAGAGGGCTCGTCGACGCTGGAATTCCGAGCGGTTCTACAACGATCTCTCCTACGCGGGTGACCGCGATCTCGTGCGGCCGTACCGCGTCGGCATGTCGTGCGGGTTCTGTCACGTCGGTCCGAACCCGATCAGGCCGCCCGCGGATCCTGAAAACCCGGCCTGGGCGAATCTCAGCTCGAACGTCGGCGCGCAGTATTTCTGGTGGGACCGGGTGTTCAACTGGCGCGGCGACAGCCACGCCGACAGCATCTTCTTCCAGGCGCTGCATGTGTCGCGTCCCGGGACGCTCGACACCTCGCTCGTCTCCACCGACAACATCAACAACCCGCGCACGATGAACGCCGTGTACAACCTCGCCGCGCGCATGGCGCAGGCGAAGAAGTGGGGAAAGGAGACGATTTCAGGCGGCGGGCTGCGGAACAAGCAATTCAACGACTACGTGCCACCCGGCGATTCTCTGGCGCAGTTCTTTTCACCTCCGAGCACGACGCGAACGCCGCGCATCCTGAAGGACGGTGCCGACTCGGTCGGCGCGCTCGGTGCGCTCAACCGCGTCTACATCAACATCGGCTTGTTCAGCGAGGAGTGGCTCCTGCATTTCCGCGCGCTCCTCGGCGGCGCGCCGATCTCGCCGATTCCGCTCGAAACCGTCCAGAAGAATTCCGTGTACTGGGCCGCGACGGAAATGCAGACGCCGTACATGGCGCGCTTCCTTCTCGCCGGCACCGATCCGCACTATTTGAAGGACGCACCGAACTCGAAGGCGTATCTCTCCGAGGATCGCGAGACCGTCCAGCGGGGCAAAGTCGTGTTTGCGGAGCGGTGCGGGCGATGTCACTCGAGCAAGCTGCCCGCGCTGCCAGCCGGCCTGGACCTGGAAAACGCGAACGGGCCCGGCTACCTGGCCGCATGGAACAGATACTGGGACTGGACGAAGACGGAGGCGTTCAAGAAGCCGATGCGCGACATCGTGCTCGCGGACGACTTCCTCAAGGGCAACTATCTGTCGACCGAGCTGCGCGTCCCGATCACGCTGCTCGGCATCAATGCCTGCAGTCCGCTGGCGACGAACGCAGTCCGCGGCAACATCTGGGACAATTTCTCGTCGGAGTCGTACAAGACGCTGCCCTCGGTTGGCACCATCCAGATCCGGCATCCGAAGACCGGCAAGACCATCGACTACCCGTTGCCCGCGGGCGGCCGCGGCTATATCCGGCCGGCGTCGCTCGAGAGTCTCTGGTCGACCGCGCCGTTCCTCCAGAACAACACCGTCGGGCCGTTCGAGTGGAGCCCGTCGGTCGACGCGCGCATGCACTCGTTCGAGCAATCGATCGAACAGATGCTGTGGCCGGAGCGGCGGAGGAAAGATCCGATCTTTGCTAACGAGGATGGTCCCGGCGTCGGCATCATCGATCGCATTACCGTCGACAGCTATCTCGAGGTGCCGGAACACTATATTGGCGCGCCGCTGCGGCCTCTCGTCCGCTTGTCACGCAGGCTGTTCCCGTTCATCGGAGGCGACGGGTCATCGATCCGGCTCGGCCCGTTTCCAAAAGGGTTCCCCATCGGCCTGATCACGAACATCGACATGCTCGGTGACGACCTCCCGCCGGAGCAGCGCGCGGAGCATCGGCGGAAGATTCTCCATCTCGTCAGGCGCGCCATCCACGAGCTGAAAGGAAACCGCGATTTCGACGCGGTGTTCGCGGCGCTCGCCGACGACATGCTCGCCGTCAGCAAGTGCAAGGATCTCGTGGTCAACAAGGGACATTACTTCGGCACGGCGTACTTCAAAGAAGAGCCGGGCCTGAGCGATAGCGACAAGCGCGCGCTTATCGCCTTTCTGAAGACGTTTTAGCGCGTGAATCGCCGCGACTTCGTCAAATCACTCGTCGTCGCCGGCGCCGCGGGCCCTCGCGTGCTCGCGGAGCAGCCGGACGCCGAAACCGACTACGTCGTCGTCGGTTCGGGCGCGGGCGGCGGAACCGTGGCTGCGCGGCTCGCCGAAGCCGGCTATTCGGTTCTCGTCCTCGAAGCCGGCGGCGATCCGCGTTCTCCTGAACCGGCCGACTACGACGTCCCCGCGTTCCATGCATTCGCAACGGAGAACCCGGCGATGCGATGGGACTTCTTCGTCAGCCATTATCGCGATGCGGCGCAGAAGGCGCGCGATCCGAAGTTCCTGCCCGAACACGACGGCGTGTGGTATCCGCGCGCGGGGACGCTCGGCGGCTGTACCGCGCACAACGCGATGATTCTGATCGCTCCGAGCAACTCGGATTGGGATCAGATTGCCGACCTCACCGGGGATCCGTCATGGCGTGCCGGAGCGATGTGGAAGTACTTCCAGCGCATCGAGAACTGCCGGCATCGCGGCGACGATCGTTTCTGGCAGAACTTCGGGATCGATCCCACGCGGCATGGCTGGTCGGGCTGGCTGACGACGGAGAAGGCGGCGCCGCATGAAGCGATCGCGGACGACCAGGTGCGCCGCGTCATCGCGCGATCGATCGGCAACGTCACGAAGGAGTTCGGCGGTCCGTCGCTGTCGCGGCTCGAAGCGGCGGGCGATCCGAACGACTGGCGCGTGGTCGAACGCGACGAGATCGGCGCGCGCTACACGCCGCTGACCACCGACAATCATCGCCGCGTCGGAACGCGGGAACGGCTCCTGGCTGTCGCGCGGAAGCATCCCGACCGGCTGCGAATCGAGCTTCACGCGCTCGCCACACGTGTTCTCCTCGACGATCGCCAGCGCGCCGTCGGCGTCGAATACCAGAAGGGTGAACGGCTGTACTCGGCGCATCCGGACGCGAGTACCGCACGCGCCGAAACGCGCATCGCGCGCGCGCGCCGTGAAGTGATCCTCGCCGGCGGCGCGTTCAACACGCCGCAGCTGCTGATGCTCTCAGGTGTCGGCGATCCGGCGGTTCTCGACAAGTGCGGTGTTCAGACCCGCGTCAGGTTGCCCGGTGTCGGACGCAACCTCCAGGATCGCTACGAAGTGCCGGTGGTGAATCGGATGAAACAACCGTGGGACATGCTCGCCGGCGCGGTTTTTACGACGAAGGATCGCCAGTATCGCGACTGGGCGACGCGGCGCAGAGGCATCTACACGACCAACGGCGCACTGCTCTCGGTCGTGCAGCGCTCAAGCGCCGGCAAACCGGTCCCGGACCTGTTCTGCTATGCCGTGCTCGCGGACTTTCGCGGATACAGGCCTCAATATACGGATCGTATTCGCGAACGCCACGATTACCTGACGTGGGTTGTCCTGAAGGGGCACACAAACAACCGCGGCGGCGCGGTGACGATCACGTCTCCGGATCCGCGCGCGCGCCCTGCCATCGAATTCCGCTACTTCGAGGAAGGCACCGATGCGTCAGGGGACGATCTGCAGTCCGTCGTCGAAGGCATCAGGCTCGTCCGCCGCATGACAGCCGGCATGAGACCCAGCCTGATCGCAGAGGAGGAGCTGCCGGGTGACCATCGCACGAACGATGCTGACCTGCGGCAGTTCGTTCGCGATCACGCGTGGGGCCATCATGCGTCCTGCACGTGCGCGATTGGCCCGGAGGACAAAGGGGGCGTGCTGACCAGCGACTTCAAGGTCCACCGCACCGAAGGCCTGCGTGTGGCTGACGCGTCGGTATTTCCGCGCGCCCCGGGATTGTTCATCGTCAGCGCGATTTACATGATTGGCGAGAAGGCGGCGGACGCGATTATTGCGGGCAGGCCTTGATTTTGGAGGCCAGCGTTCGCACGCCGTCGCGTTCGATGAACCAGGCGCCCGGCGCGGCGGGCAAGGTTCCGAGATTCCTGCAGAACGTCCGCGTCTGCTGACTGGTCAGGTACACGCCCACATTCGAACCGTAGAACGCCTGAATGACGTCCGCATGTTCCCGGACGTAATCGCCCACTCGACGCAGCGCGTTCGCTCCGCCAAAATCGCCGATCACCGGGACGATCATATTTCTGGACTGCAGATCTTTGACGAACCGGAATCCTTCCTCGGTCGCGAGGAAGCTGCGGGTCTGGCCACTCGCGTCCACGAGTGTCATCAGCCGCCGGTATGAGGGCTGGATGGCGGTGACATCGCGCGAGCGCCAGAACTGAATGTCGGGCCCGTCATCGTAGAAGGCTTTCAAGACGCGGTCCATCCAGTCGAGATCGATCGGTGACAACGGGAGGCCGCGCGTCGTGAGAAGCCGCTCGCGTACGAGCGTCGCCGTCCTGCGGTACTGCTCGGGCGATGGAGGCACGCCCTCGTACTGCTTGAAGAGCTCCTCCACGCTCGAGGACGACCCGAGACCGGGCGGTCTGGGACGCGAGAACAGGCGCGAGACGAAGTCGGCCCGATCGGCCGACAACTCGAACAGTGCCTTGTACAACAGGTGCAAGCCGCGGTTCTCACGGCGGATATCGACGATGAACGCCAGAGCTGGACGCAGGCGTGCGATGTAGCTGAAGTTCTGCTCGGGTCCGACGCCGATGTAAACACCGCCCGTCGCCCGAAGCCGGCGGACGTTTTCGGCGACGTGAGGTTCATTGGATACGAGATTGTCCGAGATGCTGAACGTCCCGGCTGGTTCCGACAGAGACTCGATAAGGCCCCAGAACTCCTGGTCGCTCATCGCGACCGCGAGCGTGGACCGCGGGCCGCACGCAGTGCTGGAAGCAACGAGCCAGCACAGAACCATGGCAACCCGCGCGCTTCGTCCCGATGCCACGAGCACGGGTCATTCTAACGCCCGTACGTGCTCACTTCGCGCGCATGGCGACGAGCGGATCGATGTGTGATGCCCGACGCGCCGGCGATGAAGCTCTGAACGGGGAGGGCGGCGCAGACCGAGCGGAATTGAGCGAGAATCCCCGGAAGGCCATGTCCGCAAGACACCACGTGCCAGCGATAGTAGAGGGTAGTACGGCCATGCACCGCGCGATGCTTATCGCAGCTCTCACGCTTCTCACAACCTTTCACGCGTCTGGCGTTCAGCGTGGCGATCCTCGCGGTGGAACGTTCGATGTCGTCGTCTACGGCGGCACGGCCGCCGGCGTGATCACGGCGGTTGCCGCTGCGCGCGAAGGACTCGAGGCCGCGCTCGTCGAGCCCGACACTTACCTCGGAGGCATGGTCTCCGGAGGTCTCGGTTGGACCGATTACGGCCGGCGGGAAGTGATTGGCGGCTATTCACTCGAATTCTTCGAGCGCGTAGGAAAGAAGTACGGACGCCCCGTCGAATGGCACTTCGAGCCGCATGTCGCCGAGGAGGTCTTCAGGGAAATGACGCAGGAAGCCGGCGTCGCCGTGTACTGCGGCCATCGGTTGCGCGAACGGAACGGCGTCTCGAAACGCGGGACTCGCATCACCGCCATTGCCATGGAAAACGGCGCGAAGTTCGCCGCACGTGTCTTCGCCGACGCGACGTACGAGGGAGACCTGATGGCGCAGGCGGGTGTGTCATACACGTGGGGGCGCGAAGGCACCGGCGAGTACGCCGAATCGCTCGCGGGTGTACGCGATCGCACGCCGAAGCACCAGTTCACCGTACAGATCAGTCCGTACGATGCGGCTGGCAAGCTGCTGCCGGAGGTGTCGCCTAAGAAGAAGGCGCCGTCAGGGTCTCCGGACAGGAAGGTGCAGGCCTACAACTTCCGCGTCTGCATGACAAAGGCGCCGGAGAACCGCGTCCTGTTCCCGCAGCCGGCAGGCTACGACGCCGGACGTTTCGCGCTGCTCGCGCGCATGCTTCAGGAAATGGACAAGGTGAAGCGCGGCGCGAACCAGCGATGGACCGCCGCCGACGTCATGAAGCCCGATCCGCTGCCGAACGGTAAGACCGACACGAACAACAACGGCGCGTTCTCGACCGACTACATCGGCGGCAGCTACGACTATCCGAACGGCAGCTACGCGACGCGCGGGCGCATCTGGCACGCCCACAAGGCCTACGTACAGGGATTTCTTTACTTCCTCCAGAACGATCCGCAGGTGCCGCGCGAACTGCACGACGAGATGGCGCAGTGGGGACTCTGCCGAGACGAATTCACCGACACAGGGAATTGGCCGCGCCAGCTATACGTGCGCGAGGCCCGGCGGATGATCGGGATGTATGTCATGTCGCAGAAGGACATCCAGTCAGAGCTGACGAAGCGCGACGCGATCGGAATGGGGTCGTACAACAGCGACTCGCACAACGTCCAGCGCATCGTCAATGCCGAGGGCTTCGTCGAAAACGAAGGAGACATGCAGGTCCCCGTGACGCCGTACCAGATCCCGTATCGCGTGATGCTGCCGAAACGCGCTGACGCGATCAACCTGCTCGTGCCCGTCTGCTTCTCCGCGACGCACGTGGCGTATTCGACCCTGCGCATGGAACCGCAATACATGATCATCGGACACGCCGCGGGCGTCGCCGCTAACCTCGCGATCAAAGCGGACGTCGCCGTCCAGGACGTGGCATCGAGGGAGCTGACGACCCTTCTCAAAATTCAGCGCGCCGTACTCGAGTTGCCGGCTGCCACACCCGTCGATCGTGCCGCGTTCAAGTCCGACGCGACGATGGTGAGGTTCTCGCTGAGGCTGACGAGATTCGCCCATCCGCGCGCCTCGCTCGCCGCCAGAGACGTGAGCCTCACGGTCGACGGCAAGCCGCGACCCATCGGGTCCGTTCAACAGACCGCACAGCCAGGCTTGTTCGAGCTCCTCTTCGAGCCGCTTGCGGGCGAGCGCGACGGAAAAGCTCACGTCGCGGAGGTGAAGCTGAAGCACCGGCGACGTTCCGTTCGCAGAATCTTCGTGATTGACGGATCAGGCGGTTAGCCGCATCTGCCCCTTCACGGTGACACCCACACGCGCACTCGCGACGAAAACAATGCGTCGACGTCTGGCGTAACGCCTCTCCCCGATGCACGCAGTTCGCGCAGCCTGGGCAGTCGCGCAAGCCGTGCGAGGCCTGCATTCGTCACGCCGTGACACGTATCGAACGTGACGCGTTCCAGCGACTCCATTCCCGACAACAACTCCGGCGTCCGATCAGTGATCGTCGTATAGCTGTTGAAGTAGTGCGCCAGATTTCTCAGGCCGGTAATGTGCTCGGTCGCTGCATCGGTCGTGTCGCGGCAATACATCAGAACCAGAGATTCGAGTCGCTCGCACTTTCCGATGTGCCGATACCCCGCGTCGGGTACGTCCATCGGCATCAGCTCTCGCAGCGCCGGAAACGATGGAAGCGCCGACACACCGGCGTCGTCCACATTGAGGCAGCTGACGGACAGTCCGCGCAGTGACGGCATGCTTGCCAGCGACATGAATCCGCGCCGCTGCAGATTGTGGCAGCGCCTTCCCCAGATGTACTCGATCGTCTGTGACCGGCTCAGCGCCACAAAGCCATCGTCGCCGGCGCTCGTATCCTGCGCGCCGAGAAACCGGAGTTTCGGCATCGCGGCGATGTACGGCATCCAGTCGTCTTTCGCATCGACTCCCAGCCATCCGAGGTTCGGCAGCGAGGCCAGAGGTTCGAGCGCCTTCGCCGTGATGGCGAGGGCGGAGTCATCGAGATTCAGGCCAAAGAGTCCATCGAGCCCGTGCATGTGCTGCATCCCGCGATCGGTGAACGTTCCGCGCAGCATCAGATGATTCGGCTTCGAGCTGTAACTGAGAAGCGCCATGTCGGTGGTGCCGCCGTGCCAGCGCTTGAAAATCGGGATCTCGTGCAGCAGGCGGATCCCTGCATCGGTAACTGCATTCCCGGTCGCGAGGTGATAAAGCTTCTGCTTCCCCGCGAGCGCGCGCAACGCGCCGTCGCCGGTGCGCGTCCAGGAGAGATTCACGTCCTGCAGCTCGTGGCAATGCGCGAGATGCGCGATGCCCTCGTCGGTGATCCGCGTGCCTGCGAGCGAGAGCGTTTCCAGGGCGGGAAGATGACGCAGCACTTGCAGACTGCGATCGGAGATCCCCGTGCCGCTCAGATCGAGATGCGTCAGTCGCGGCAGCCGCGCGAGGTGCTGTATCCCTTCGTCAGTCACCTCGCGGCAACCGCCGAGTGCGAGTACCGTGATCGTGTCGAACTTTGCTGCCTCGCGAAGCAACGCGTCCGTCATCCTGGAGTCCGCGTTCGGACGCGCCGACGGATACTTGGCACTGAACGCCTTCAGCGCGTCCCAGCTCTCGACTCCATGCTCCCTTGCGATGAGATATCGGGCATCGTCCAGGGTGATCTCGACGTCTTCACCCGGGCGGCTTGGGCGCTTGCCGAGATCCATCTGCACGTACGTCCGCATGCCCTGCCAGGACCGGCGATGCCACGTCAAGCTATAGTGCCGTTCCATTGCCTCGGGCGTGCCGGTCCGATACGCCTCCAGGAGCGCTTCCGCCATCGTCTCGTAACGCGCCGTGACGGACGCGTCACTCGCCGGCGTGATGGTCCGTTCGAGCGCCTCCTTCAACACGCTCCATCCCGCGAAGCCGTTCTCGCGCGCAAGGGCGAGCTGCACGTCGCGCAGCGTTGGCGCGGCGGGCGCGTCCGCGAGGGCGCGCTCAAAACGTGCGCGTGCGTCCGCATCATTCACGCGCAGCGCGTGGAGCCAGCGTTTTGCTTCTTTCTTGAGACTGTCGAGACGGCGGTGCGATCGGGGTTGGTCGGTCATGACACCTTCCTCCAGTACGCCTGACGTCCGCTGAGGGCAGGCAGGAGAAAGGCGAGAAGCCTGTTCTGCCGTTTCGAAGTGGGTGGGAAGATTCCCTTGCCGCGGACAGGAGGCGCCCCAGAGCGCGCTACTGGAGATTGTCCAGCAAGGGCTCGATGTCGTCAAGACACCTCAGGTGCGCGTCAGAGAGAGAGAGTAAATTAGAGGACGATGGATTCAGCCGCGGCCGTCGCCTTTGAGAACGTCTCCCTCGCCTTCGACGACCACGTCGTCCTTCGCGACCTGAGCTTCACCGTGCCGAAGGGATCGATGCGAATCCTGCTCGGCGCGAGCGGCGCAGGAAAATCTCTCGTGCTCAAACTGATTCTCGGGCTGCTGCGTCCCGATTCCGGCAGGATTCTCGTCAACGGCAGGCCGGTCACCGAGATGTCGGAAATAGAGCTGCTGAAGATGCGCGCCGATATCGGCATGGTCTTCCAGGAGAATGCGCTGTTCGACTCGCTGACGGTTGCCGAGAACGTGGGCTATCGCCTCTACGAGGAAAGCGATATGTCGCTCGAGGACGTACGTGCCCGTGTTGAAGAAGTCCTCGCATTTCTGGGCCTGAGCGAGTTCATCGACCGCATGCCGTCGACATTATCGGGCGGCCAGCGCCGGCGCGTCGGCATCGCGCGTGCGATGGCGTCGAAACCCAGCCTGCTGCTGTTCGATGATTCGACGACGGGACTGGATCCGGTGATCGCTTCGTCAGTGGACGACGAGATCGTCAAGCTTCGGGATCTGCAGGATGTGACGTCGCTGGTGGTGTCGCAGCAGATTCGTGATGCTTTCTACATCGCGACACACAAGACCGTGCACAATAACGGCAAGGTCGAAGTCATCAGCGCGGACGGGACGGAATCATCGCATGCGGACTTCATGGTCCTGCACGAAGGGACCATCAAGTTCCACGGCAGCGCGTCGGAGCTGCTCGCATCGCAGGACGCGTACTTGCAGCGATTTTTATATCGCACGCTTCCCCCCTGGTAGCGGATTATTGCGCGCCGCGGCCGCGCCCCTTCTGATCCAGGTACCGCTTCAACGTCCCGAATGCCGCGGTAACGGTAGTCCTGCAGATGCTGGCGCACGGCGTCCGGCTGGACGTCCGCCGGTTCGTAAATCAGCGTGCAGCTGACGCCGCGGCCGGCATATGCGGCGCAGATATGCTGAATCTCAGGCGCGTCTGTATTCGCGACAGGGCAGTCGGTCGCGACGAACAACAGCACGTTCGCCACGCCCGCCGGCTCCAGAGGACGCAGCGCAGCTCCATCGATGCCGCGGACCTGCAGCGATCCGGCTGAGACCATCACGAATGACGTTAACAAGAGGGCGCGCGCGAGGCCTGTCATGTCCGGTGCCAGGTATAACGGGAAAGACCGGCCGACTGTGATGCTGCCCGGGGCGCCGGAGCAAGCGAACCGGCTGGCCTCTAAGATATCTTGGTCGTCATGATGGTGACACGGCTGCTGCTCGTGCGGCATGGCGCGACGACAGCAACGCAGGAAGATCGATTCTCTGGATCATCCGGCGCGGACTTGTCGGACGAAGGATGCTGGCAGGCAGAGCGCCTGGGCGATCGACTGTCTGCTCAGAACATCACGGCCATCTATTCGAGTCCGCTTTCGCGCGCGCTTGAAACCGCACGTCTCGTCGGCCGGCACTGCCGGCTCGAGCCCGTGATCCGCGACGGCCTTCGGGAAATCGGCCATGGCCACTGGGAAGGCATGAAGCGCGAAGACGTCGAGCGGCAGTTCGGCGACGAGTACGCCGCATGGGAGGCGGACCCGTTCACGTTCGCACCTGAAGGGGGGGAATCCGGCGTGGCAGTGCTCGCGCGGGCGCTTCCCGTCGTCCGCGAAGTCGTGACGGCGCATCCAGGCGGGCAGGTGCTGATCGTCTCGCATAAGGCGACGCTGCGGCTGATCCTCAGCAGCCTTCTGGGCTTCGATGCGCGCAGCTATCGCGATCGCCTCGAGCAATCGCCGGCCTGCCTCAACGTCGTGGACGTCAGGGAGTCCGTCAGGGCACGCCTGATGCTGTTCAACGACACCTCGCACTACGCGGACCGCCCGCGTGTGGCGGAGCACTCCTTGTCGAAGTGGTGGGATGGAACCGTGCGGAATCCGTTGGATCGCTGACCGATCTGCAATCGACGCCGGGACTCTTGCGCGGAAAGGCGCGGTCGGCGGCGCGTTCGCATTGGCCCGGCGTTTGCGCGATTCGCCGCGGAGCGTCAGCCATGCGAACCAGATACATCGCCGCAGTGATCGCCAGCGTCTCGATGGCCGCCGGCATCGGATGCACCCAGGTGATCGCCGAGAGCAGCGCGTGCCGCAACCTTCCTTACAAGGACGGCGAAGTCCCGCGCGCGCAGTATGTCCCGTGTGCGGGTGAGATCGTCACTGCGCTCGAGGAGCTCGATCGGCAGACCGAGGCCGCGCTGGCGGGCGACAAGCAGGCGAGGGCGGACGGCCAGACGACGCTGAGGCGCGTCATAGCACTGATGAACGCGGCCGGGGGAAGGCAGCTCCTGGAGCGATGGAATGACCGGACGCTGATGGACCTCAACGTCGACATGCACAACGCCGTCAGTCATTACCAGGCGTTCTACCTGGTGCGCATTCTGGATAATTCAAATCCTTACGCGGCGACGTCGCGCGAAGCGGCACGAACCGAGTACGTCGGTGGCCACCGCCGGCTTCTCGACGCCAGCCGGACCTATCGATTCTTGAAGTAAAGCCTAGCAGCCCGTGGTGAAAGGCTGGCTGCATTCGACGGCCGATGCATCCCCGCCGGCTGCGTTGCTCCTCGCTCAAATACTCCCGGTATTCTCGGTCGTCGCGCCTTGCCAGCGGGGCGCCTCGCCCGTCTCGGTGCAACGCCAGACTTTCACCACGGGCTGCTAGGACGCTTCGGCGGCGTTGCGGGCGCCGGACGCGAGCTCAGGACGGCCCGCCGCGGCGGCGAGGTCGCGGCCGAACTGCGTGCCGTGCTCCGATTCGATCAGTGCGGCCAGCTCGTCGTCCAGGAGGGCCGCCACGTCACCCCCTTCGAGCGCAACGCGGCTCTCGAAGATGCTGCGCGCGTAATCCAGATTGCCCTTCAGACGCCCGCTGAGTTCATCAGCGGGCTTTCCCGCCTGTTCGTCCGCCGTGTACATCTGCTGGATTTCGTGAAGCAGCGACCGCGCGTAGGTCTGGAGCTCGGCGCGCATTTTCAGTTCGTTGGTCATGCGCATCAGGAGCGCCACGGCGTGATGCTGCATCGCCTCCGCGACGCGCATCCCCGCGGCGTCGGCGCTCGCGCGCCCTTTCTGCTTCGCCGCGCCCGCGTCGTCCGCGTAGATGATGCCCAGCGTCTCGCCAGACACGACGATCGGCACCGCCAGCGCGCACGCCGGCGAGCCGCTGAAGGGAGCGCGACTGCTGTCCTTCAACTCCTCGGCGCTCAGACGCTGGATCTGTCCGGTGCTGGCAGCGCGCGAGAGGAGCGAGTCCATGCCGAGCGGCATCACGACCTTCGCAATGTCGGTCTTGAGGTCGAAGCCGATCTGGTGTTCCCCCTGCAGATGACTCTTCTTGACGCGGAAGAGCGCAACGCGCGGGAATTGCGCCGCGAGCTGTTCGACGAACGTCGTGAGCACGTCGGAGATCGTCGTTGCGCCGCCGAGGGCGTTGAAGGTGGCGAGCATCTCGTCGATGATCGCCAGAGACACGGTGCCCGCTGCGGGCGCGGCCGCAGCGGCCGCAGGGGCACTCTGCACGCGGGCCTCGAGTTCACGGACGATGCATTCGTGATCTTCGTGGGTGCGTTCGAGGACTTTCACGCGCGCGGCGCTGTGCTTGAACAGATCGGTGACCGCGAGCAGCTTGGCTTCGGCGGCCTCGCTCTGGCTGTGCGCGATGCTGGCGGCTTCTTCCATCACCGCCTTGTCGGCGATCGCCTTCTCGAGCCTCTTGATCGTGGTAGCAAGTTCGACGCGTACGATCTCGTTCGCTTCGCGGGCCTTGCGCAGGTCCGCTTCGGCGGACGTTCTGGCGCGGGTCTGTTCGTCGCGCGCCGCGGTCAGCTGATCGCGCGTCTTTTCCAGTTGTTCGTTGGTCTTACGCGCCTCGCCGAGTTGCCGGCTGACGGTCTCGCCGCGGTCCGTTGCGGTTTTCAGCTCGCCGCGTACTGTTTCCGCCTGCGCCTGCGCTTCCTTGACGGACGCGGCAAGCGCCATCTTCTGCTTGACCGCCGCCTGGAGCTCCGCGCGCAGGCCCTCGGCCGTCTTCTGCGCCTCGTCGGCGACACTCTTCGCGGCATGCTCCGCCTCGGTTGACGCGGCTTTTGTCAGCCGCGCAACGAGCTCTGCCGCTTCTTTTGCCGCGTATTCACGGAAGTCCATGTCAGGCCTTGGCAAAAAGGGTCCTCAACTTTGCAAAGCGGGGACCGGCGCCCGCAAGCGCCCTGTCAGTCACTTGCGCCGGATCCCGCCGAGAGGCGCAAACAATTTGGCAGTCGCGGTGACGATTGTGTAATGCGTCGAGGGGCGTAGAATACGCCCCGCTATGCTGCGATTCCTTTCGTTCTCCCTGGCGCTCGCCTACGTCCTCTCGCAGCAGCCTGCGCCGCTCCCGACGCGCGACGCGAACGGCAATCCGCTCCGGCGCGCCGTCAAGACCGGCCACGTGTCCAACTACGATGAATCGAAGCTGCCGCCGTACACGCTGCCGGATCCGCTCGTGCTCCCCGATGGCCATCGCGTCAGCACCGCGCGCGAATGGATGCAGCAGCGCCGCCCCGAGTTGATTCGCATTTACGAACGCGACATCTTCGGCCGCACGCCCGCATCGACGCCGCGCGTTTCCTGGCTGGTGACGGAAGACCACGGTCCAAAGAAGCTTGTCGTCGGTACGTTTGGTACCGGCGCAAAGACATCGCGCATCAACCTCACGCTGAATCTTCCGGCCAACGCGACGAGGCCCGTGCCGGTGATCCTGCTCCTCGGCTTCGGTGGCGGTGGAACACCGGTTGCGGATCCACCTGTCGCCGACGAAATCCTCCGTCGTGGCTGGGGATACGCGAAGGCCGGGTACCTGGATATTCAACCCGATCGCATCAATACGTTCGACGAGGGCGTGATCGGCGCGACTGCGGCGACTGCGCCCGGGCCGGATGGATGGGGCGCGATCGGCGCGTGGGCATGGGGCGCGAGTCGCATCATCGATTACCTGCAGTCGGACAAGGCCGTCGATGGAAAACGGATCGCGCTGTTCGGGCATTCGCGCCTCGGAAAGGCGGCGCTATGGGCGTCCGCGCTCGACGAGCGGATCGCGGCGATCTATGCGAGTTGCCCGGGCGAGATGGGAGCCGCGTTGTCGCGCAGGGATTTCGGCGAGACGGTCGACGACATGGCGCAGAATTTTCCGTACTGGTTCGCGGGTAACTTCCAGCAATGGGCGGGGCGCTGGAACGACATGCCGGTCGACGGCCACATGCTCATTGCTTTGAGCGCGCCGCGTCCCGTGTTCGTGACGGGCGGCACGGCCGATCAGTGGGCCGATCCCGTCGGCGAGTTCCTGGCGGAGGTGGCCGCGGGTCCTGTGTATCGTCTGCTAGGCAAGAAGGACGTTGGCGCGAGCACGCTGCCGCCGCTCGACACGCCGGTCATCGACGGCGATCTTGGCTGGCACTATCACACGGGGCCGCACGCAGCGACATCCGCGGACTGGCAGGCCTTCCTGAAATTCCTCGACAAGTATTTCAAGAACCCGGCCGGAGGCGCGGAGGGAGTCCCCCGGCCGGGCGCCTAGCGGGCGTCTTACTTCTTGCCCTTCGGCGTCTTGGGCTTCACGGGCCGTACCGTCACGGCGGTCGCAACCATGTTCTTGCCGTCCATCGTGTAGTGCACCGTCACGTGCGCGCCGTTCTCGATCGTGCCGGTCTTTTCGGTCGCCGAGTTGAGGGTGAAGGTCTGGTCCTTGCCGCCCTTTGTGATTACGAGCGACGTGTCGCTCGACGACTTCACAGTGCCCGCGGTCGTGTGGCTCGCCACCGCCGCTGACTTCTTGGCCGCCGGGGCCGTTTTCTTTGCCGTTCCGGCCTGGCCGTACGCCATCGCCGGAACGATCGCGAGCATCGCGACGAGAGCCGTCGCCTTGAGGATGCGCATCTGTTTGCCTCCTGGTCACGCGCGTCATTGCGCGCCGACCCATTCCAGCGGACAGAGATGATCGCTTGATGAAGCGGGGGTTAAATCTTCTTAATGTGCACGGCGAAGACGGAGCCACGGCCGGGCTCGCTTGTGACGCTGACGGAGCCGTGGTGTCGATCGACGATCCATTTGACCAGGCTGAGTCCGAGGCCGGCCCCCAGCGCACTTGACGAGCGGGCCGGATCCGCTCGGTAAAACCGCTCGAACACATGAGGAACGACGTCCGCCGGCATGCCGATGCCCGTGTCCCGCACTTCGAGCCGTGATTGTCCCTCCAGCTCATCCACACGGACCACGACCGCACCTCCGCGAGGCGTGAACTTGAACGCATTGTCGAGGAGGTTCAGGAGGAGACGCTCGAGCCACTCCGCGTCTCCTTCGACGGTCGGCCGCGCTTTCAGGTCTGACTCGAGCGTCAGCCCCTGCGCATGCGCGACCGGCTCGAGCTGGTCGACGATGGATTCGACCAGCGGCGCAAGCTCCACGCGTTCGCTGTTCAACGGGATCTGTCCGGACTCGGCGCGCGCCAGCGTCAGGAGCTGATCGATCGTGCGTTTCAGTTTGTCGAGCTCTTCGAGCTGGCTCGCCGCGGCCGCGCGCGCATCCTCGGGCACGCCCGGCTTCATTGCCGCCAGCTCGATTTCTCCGCGCAACGCGGCGATTGGCGTCCGCAGCTCGTGCGCGAGCGCCGTGCTGAACTGCCGCATTTCGCTGACCACCGCGTCGACGCGCGCCAGCGTGTCATTGAACGCAATCGCCACGTCGTCCAGTCCATCGCGCGTGCCGCGGACCGGCAGCCGTTGCCGCAGGTTGACCGCATCGATCCCGCGCGCGGCCTGGGCGAGCCGCGCGAGCGGTGCCAGTGCGACGCGCGCCATCCAGCCCCCCGCGAGCACCGCGATCACCAGGCCCGCCGGAACGCCCCACAGCAGCAGGCGCAGGAACTTGTTCAGTGCCGTGTCCATTCCCGCCAGCGACGTGCCGACCTGGAGCAGATACGTCTGCCGCCCGACTTCGATGACGCTGTTCGTCAGACGGATTCGACCGTAGTCCGTCTCGATGTCGTGCAGGCTCGGCTGGTCGCGGAAGGATTTCACTTCGGCGGGTGCGAACGTCAGGCCCAGAGGCTCCATGGCTTCGGACTGCGCGAGCAGTGCGCCCGTGGCGCCGTCATAGATCTGGTAATAGCGCGTCGCGCGTTTGACGAAAGCGGACTCGTCGGGGTCGTTCGGGTCGAACACGAAGTCCGGCTTCCCATCGTCCACGCGCAGGTAGCCGTGCAATCCATTCGTCAGTTCGGTCAGGCTGTTCGTCGCATCGGAGTCGAGCTGCTGCGCGAGCGCGCGGTACGAAACCGCGGCCAGCGCGGTCAAGAGCACGCCGAACACGGCCGTGTAGAAGACGGTCAGCCGTGTGCGAAGGGCCAGCGGCATGGCGTCAGGCGGGCGGCGCGGCGCTGAGCATGTAGCCGACGCCGCGAATCGTGTGGATGAGCGGCCGGGAGAATCCGCGGTCGATTTTGTTGCGCAACGCGTTCACGTGGACTTCGACCACGTTGCTGACGCTGTCGAAATGGATGTTCCACACGTGCTCGATCAGCAGGGACTTCGTGACCGGACGGTCGCTGTTTCTGATGAGGAACTCGAGGAGCGCGTATTCCTTCGGCTTCAGCTCGATGGATTTGCCGCCGCGGCGCACCGCTCGCCGGATGGTGTCCACCTCGAGATCTCCGACGCGGAGCACCACGTCCCGCGCACTGCCACGCCGGAGCACGGCGCGCAGGCGCGCCGCGAGCTCCGCGAGCGCGAACGGCTTGACCATGTAGTCGTCGGCGCCGGCATCGAGCCCGGTGACGCGATCGTCGAGCGAATCCTTGGCCGTGAGGATCAGCACAGGAAGTGCGGACTTGCGTGCGCGGATGTCGCGAAGGACCTGGAAGCCGGAACGCCCGGGCAGCATGAGGTCAAGGACGACGGCGTCGTAGTCGTACACCTGCGCCTGCTCGCCGGCCTGCGAGCCGTCGTGCAGGACGTCCACGGCGTAACCTTCCTGCACGAGCCCGTCGTGAATGAAGCTCGCGACCTTGCGGTCGTCTTCGACGACGAGGATGCGCACGGCTTCTACACTACTCCGCCTTCTCGGATCTCGGGGGCAGATCGTACTGCACGGACCTGCGAATGGCTTCCAGGTCTGCGTGCGCGGTGAGTGGATATAACGTTCGGAGACGGCCGGCCACCGTCTTCTCGACGGGTTCGCCGATTCGGTAGGCCGCATCCGGTGTGAAGACGGTAGCGCCGCGGTCCCATCCCGGCTTGCGGCGCGACGAGACGATCACGAGATCGCACGGCGGCAGTCCGGCGGACGCCGCGGTCACGACTCGGTCCGGAATTTCCGGGCCTTCCGCCGCCTCGCGCGCCCGGCGTTCTTCCTGCACGCGCCGCCGCCCGCCGCGCGCGAGCAGGACGTAGTCGATGCCCGTCAGGATCGGGTCGCCCATCGGATCCTCGAACCAGGCGCCGCCCGCGCGAATGCCACCGCTGCCGATCAGATAAAGCGTCAGCCAGCCCTTGGGCGTGAGGAAGAGAAACGTAAAGATCGCGAGACCCGCGAAGCCCTGGACCATGCCGCGGTTGTAGCCGGCGTTCGGGTTGCGCATCGCCTCGTCGACCATCGCCTGGTTCGCGAGGGAGACCGTCCCGGCAGCGTGCTCGAGGAAACCCGGAATGCCGATCGCGGCTCCGAGGAAGAAGGTCGCGATGCCCGACACGAATACCGCCGATCTGACGGGCACCCAGATCGGAAGCCGGCGCCAGTGGCGGTAGGGGAGAACAGCCGCCGCCATTCCCGCGAAGAACGCCGGCAGCGACAGCAGCACGCGCACGGGATGATTCTAGTACCATTCTTCTCCACATGATCGAGACCGAGAACCTTCAACGCTCGTACGGCGGCCGTTCGGCGCTGCACGGCCTGACGCTTCGCGTCGCGCAGGGGGAAATCCTCGGGTTTCTCGGCCCTAACGGCGCGGGGAAATCCACGACCGTGAAGATCCTCACGGGCATGATCAAACCGGACGGCGGGCGCGCGCGCGTCGCGGGTTTCGACGTCGTCCGCGATCCGCTCGAGGTGAAGCGGCGGATTGGCTACGTCCCCGAGTCCGCCGCGCTCTACGAATCGCTGTCGGCGCGCGAGTACCTGGACCTGATCGCGTCGCTCCACCACTTGCCGCCAGATGCCACGCGCACGAGAATCGAGGAGTTGCTGAACCGGTTCGAGCTGTCACAGGCGATCGATCAGCGCCTCAGCGAGTTCTCGAAGGGCATGAAGCAGAAAGTGCTGATCGTGTCCGCGCTGCTGCATCGCCCGGACGTGCTCTTCCTCGACGAGCCGCTGACGGGACTCGACGCCAATGCCGCCCTCGTGGTCAAAGAACTGCTCCGGGGCCTGGCCGCGCAGGGGCGGACCATCTTCTTCTGCTCGCACGTGCTGGAAGTCGTCGAGCGCATCTGCACGCGCATCGTCATCATCAACAAAGGACAGATGATCGCGGACGGGACTGCCGCGGACATCGCCTCAGCGGCCGGCGTGCCGTCGCTCGAAGGCGCGTTCGTTGCACTGACGGGGACGCGGGACACGCAGCAGGTCACACACGATCTGCTGGAGGCGCTGGAACGGTAGACCGGCTTCTCACCGCACTGGGGATCGATGCCGTGCAGTGGCGGGCACTCACGCGTGCGTACGTAGGCATGGACTTCCGTGCTGCCGGAGGTGCGACGCGCCGGGACCAGCGCGAGCGCAAGGGCGTGTCGCCGCTCGCCGGTCTCGTCTTCATCAGCGCGATCGGCAGTCTCGCGTTCTCGGTCATCGCCGCAACGACCGCGGACGCGCTCCTCTCTGCGTCGCTCCTCACGACCTACGGCGCCGCGAACACGATGATGCTGCTGCTGGTGGACTTCGCGGGCGTCGTGCTCTCACCAGATGATTACGCGATCCTGGGACCGCGTCCTGTCGGCTCCCGCACGTACTTTGCGGCAAGGCTGGCCGCGGTTGCGGTGTACGTGAGCGCGATCAGCGTTTCAATCGCAGTTCTGCCCGCCATCGTCTATGCCGTGCGTGTCGGCGTGCTGGCCGCGCCCGCGACGATCGCCGCCGTGCTCCTGTGCAATCTGAGCACCGCAATCCTTGTGATCAATCTCTACATCGTCCTGCTGCGCTGGGTTCATCCCGCGCGCCTGCGGCGTGCCATGTCGTACCTCCAGCTCGGTGCGGCGATGTCGTTCTATTTCATTTACTACCTCGTGAACCGCGTGTTCCAGGGCGCATTGCTCGATCGATTCGACTTCGCGCGCATGCCGGCGCTATGGGCGATACCGACGACATGGTACGCCGCGCTGATCACCATTGCCGGCGGTGGCAGCGTTCAGACCTGGGTCGCCGCAGCTTCTGCGGTGTTGTTGACGATGGTGTGCGTGCCGCTTGCGGCGGGGCGTCTGTCGCTCGACTACGCCCATCGCGTCGGCGAGATGACCGCGACGAGCGAGCCGCAGCGGAAGACGCGCGCGGGCCGCCTTCCCGGATTTCGCCGCGGAGAAGCGCGGGCCGTCGCGCTTCTCGTGCGCGCGCAGTTCCGTTTCGATCAACGGTTCCGAATGGGCGTGCTTGGCATCCTGCCGCTCACTGGCTTCTATCTTCTCCTCGGGATGAACCAGGGAGAGCTCCAGGATCCGTTCGTGGCAGGCTCGCGGCCGACGGGTCCCGGCGTCTTCATGGCGATCGTGTTCATTCCGATGACATTGCACGCCGCGCTAACCGTCTCGGAGAGCTGGCGCGCCGCGTGGATCTTCTTCGCCACACCCATCTCGCACGCCCGCATCGTCGTCGCGGCGAAGAACTTCGTGGCGTTGTACTTTCTGGGCAGTTACGTCGCTGTTTTGACCGTCGTCTGGACGTATTTCTTCGGCAACGTCTGGCACGCGGCGGTGCATGCGCTCGTGGCTGGACTGCTGGCGCACCTGCTGCTGCAGCTCAACGTCATCGTGAAGCCCGCGTTGCCGTTCGCCGCCGAACCGCGCAAGGCGGAACGCTCGGCAATGATGTTCTGGATCATCCTTGTCGGATCGCTTGCCGCCGGTATCTTTCCTTTCCTCCTGCCGCGTGTCTACCACAGCGGCGTCCTCACGGCTGTCACGCTCGTCCTGCTGATCCTGATGACGTGCGCCGTCGAGTACGCGCTGAGGCTGAGAGTGGACGAAGCGATCGGCGATCTCGAATTCAGGAACTGACGGGCAGGCCTTCGTTAATGCGGCTGCAGCGACGCGCGGGTCGTCGCCGGCTCGATCACGATGAGCGAGATGGCGAGAAGCAGGGCGATGATTACCAGCTCCGCGGCCGTAGCATCGTGCGGTCCGGACAGGATGATGCCGATGGCGAGCAAACCGGTGACGAATAACGATTCGCAGAATACGACCCAGCGCAGCACGCGCGCGCGCAGTGCGGCCAGATTGGCCGGTTGTACCTGCGACACGAACCACATGTGCATTCGCAGCGTCGTCGTAATCGTGCCGAGAACGAGGATCACCAGGAAGGTGACGGAACCGTAGGGAGCCAGGTAGTCCTTTTTGAGCCCGAGGATGATCACGCCGCTGGCGGCGAGCATGGCCACGGCCACCTGGTGAAACTTCCACCACCACGCGCCTCCGGCGGGACGCACCGTGCCTGTCCGGCGTGTCTGCAGTTGGCGCAGGGCGTCCACCAGTTGCGAACCGGAAGTGTAGCGCGCGAGCGGATCGCCGCGCAGGCAGGTGCGGATGACGATATCGAGACCAGACGGCTCGATCGGGCGCGAGAGCGGCGGATCATCCGATAGCAGCCGCTCGAGGAGCGCCCCCGGATCGCTGCCGCCGAACGGGTGGACTCCCGTTGCGAGCTCGTATGCCATCACGCCGAACGCGAAGATGTCGGCGCGCGCGTCGACGGGACGGCCGCGCAGCTGCTCCGGCGCCATGTAACCAGGCGTGCCGAGTTGCGTACCGGTCATCGTCAGTCCGGCGCGTGCATCGGGAACCGGCGTCAGATGCCGCGCGATGCCGAAGTCCACGATCTTCACGCGTCCATCGGGCGTGCAGATCACGTTCTCAGGCTTCAGATCGCGGTGAACGATACCCTGTTGATGTGCGGCGTCCAGCGCCTCAGCGATCTGGAACAGCGTATCGAGAAGCCGTTCATGCTGCACCGCGCCGGCCGCGAGCGTCGTGCGCAGCGTCTGTCCTCGCACGAGCTCGCTCGCGATGAAGAGGTCGCCGTCGATTTCCTCGAGCGCGTAGATGGTGGCGATGCCGGGGTGGGAGAGCGCGGCGGCAGCACGCGCTTCACGCGAAAGACGCTCGCGCGCGACCGCATCGCGGCTGTAGGACGGCGGCAGCATCTTGAGCGCAACCGCGCGCCCGAGCCGCTCGTCTTCGGCGGCATAGACGACGCCCATTCCCCCACGTCCAACCTGCTCGCGCACCTGGTAAGGACCGATGCGGCGGCCGCTCAGCGGCGCTTCCGGGGTTTCCGCGAGCAATTCGGGACTGCCGACCCAGACCGGGTTTTCGAGGAAATCGCCCGCCGTGTCGTGCGCGCGCAGCATGGCGCGGACTTCGGCGACGATCGCCGGACTCGACGCTTCGTTCTCGGAGAGCAACCGCTCGCGGGCGGCTCCATCGAGCGCCACGGCTTCCTCGAAAAGCGCCGTGACGCGTGACCAGTCCGCCTCGTTCACGAATCGAGTTCCTTCGCGAGCCACGCCCGGGCAACGGCCCAATGCCGTTTCACCGTGGCAGGGGAAATACCCATGGCGTCAGCCGTGTCTTCGATCGACAGGCCGCCGAAATAGCGCAGCTCGACGATCCGCGCCTGTCCCGCGTCGAGCGCCGCAAGGCGTTCGAGCGCGCTGTCGAGCGCGATGACGTCGATCGGCCGTTCCGCCGCCGCGGCGGGAAGTCCTTCGTCGAACGTCACGCGCGGCTGGCCGCCGCCGCGTTTCAGCGCGTCGCGGGCGCGGGCGCGTTCGATCAGGATCTGGCGCATCACGTGCGCCGCGATGGCGCAGAAGTGTGCGCGATTCTGCCAGCGCTCCGGCCGATCCTTGAGCAGCTTCAGATACGCTTCGTGGACGAGCGCCGTCGGCTGGAGTGTCTGGCCCGGGCGCTCCCCCTTGAGATAGTGCGCCGCGAGGCGCCGCAGTTCGGCGTAGACGAGGGGCATGAGCGTCTCGAGCGCCGGCGCGTCTCCGCGCGTGGCGCGATCGACGAGCTCGTCGAACGGCGAAGGATCCGCGCCGTGCGCGCGATCCGCGTCCGTCATCAGGCCGTCCGTTCGATGGTGACCTTGTTGATCACGACAGGCGTCACCGGACGGTCCTGCGGTCCCGTCGGCACCGCGCCGATCTTCTTGACGATGTCGAGTCCCTCTGCGACTTCACCGAACACCGAGTGACGATTGTCGAGATGCGGGGTCGGTCCGAGCGTGATGAAGAACTGTCCGCCGTTCGTGTTCGGTCCGGCGTTCGCCATGGAAAGGATGCCCGCCTTGTCGTGGCGCGCCTTCGGGTGGAACTCGTCGGGAAATTTGTAGCCGGGACCGCCCGTGCCCTGCCCGAGAGGGTCGCCCCCCTGGATCATGAAGCCGTTGATGACGCGATGAAAGATGATGCCGTCGTAGTACGGGGCCTTCTTGCGCTCGCCTGTCTTCGGGTCGCGCCACTCCTTCGTCCCTTCGGCGAGCCCGACGAAATTGGCTACCGTATTCGGGACTTCCTGCTCGAAGAGCCGGATCTTGAAATTCCCCTCGGTCGTCTCGAACTTTGCGTAAGTTGCCACGTATCCTCCCAGACGGATACTGCCACAGAAAAACGGCGAAAATCACTCTACGAAGGTTTTCGTTGACACTACGAAGGTTCTCGTAGATACTGCCGCCCATGTCACGATCGTCCGCCCCACGTCCTACTGATGCCGAGCTTTCGATCCTGCGGATCCTGTGGGACCGTGGGCCCAGTACCGTCCGCCAGGTCCACGAGCGTCTCGCGCACGAGCGCCAGGCCGCCTACACCACGGCGCTGAAGCTCCTGCAGATCATGACGGAGAAGGGGCTCGTCGAGCGCGACGAGCGCGATCGGACGCACATCTATCGCGCGCGGCTCAGCGAAGAGACGACCCAGCGGCAGCTCGTGCGTGACCTGCTCGATCGCGCGTTCGGCGGCTCGGCCGGGAAGCTCGTGATGCAGGCGCTGGCCACGAAACGCGCGTCGGCGGAAGAGTTGAAGAGCATTCGCAAGGCCATAGACGAAGCGCGGAACGACAGGGAGGTCCGCCGTGATGACGATGCCCACGATTGAAACATTGCTGCGGCAGCCCGCGGCGCAGGCGATCGGATGGGCGCTGCTCCAGTTCGTGTGGCAGGGAGCCGCGATCGGTGTCGTGACAGCGCTGGCGCTGACGGCGCTGCGCCGCAGTGCCGCGGACGTTCGCTACGTCGTCGCGTCCATCGCGCTCGCGCTGATGCTGACGCTTCCGGCCGTGACGGCAGTTCAGAAGTACCAGTCGCTGCGGTCCACGTACGAAGCCGCATCCATCGCGCCTGCACCGATCGCAGCCGGCGCGGCTGCTGTTCGCCGATCGATCGATGTCACGCCCGCGCAGCGCTCGCCGGTGCGTGACGAGGCAGTCGCCGGAATGCTGCGCACGCAGCTCGCCGACCGGATGGCATCCATTCCATTCGATCGCCTGATGCCAACGCTCATGCTGGTGTGGCTGGCTGGCGTAACGATGCTGACCCTGCGGCTGCTCACCGGATGGCTGTGGGTGCAGCGGCTGCGCACGCACGGCGTCTGCGCCGCAAACGATACCTGCCGCCGCTTCGCGATGCGCCTCTCGCGCCGCCTTCACATCTCACGCGCGATCACCCTTCTCGAGTCCACTCTCGTCGACGTGCCCACGGTGATCGGCTTTCTGAAGCCCGTCGTGCTGCTGCCTGCCAGCGCTCTCGGCGGACTGACCCCGCAACAACTGGAAGCGATTCTCGCGCACGAGCTCGCGCACATCCGCCGCCATGACTATGTCGTCAACCTGCTGCAGACGCTCGTCGAGACGGTGCTGTTCTATCACCCGGCAATCTGGTGGGTGTCGCGCCGCATCCGCGTCGAGCGCGAGAACTGCTGCGACGATCTCGCGGTGAGTCTTTGCGGAGATCCGGTAGCCTACGCGACCGCGCTCGCGGATCTCGAGGCGCTCCGGTCCGGTCCTGCGCCCGATCACCACATTGCGATGGCAGCGACCGGTGGATCGCTGCTACAGCGCGTGCGGCGCCTCCTCGGCGCGCCGTCATCCCACACCGGCCGCGGCCCTGCGTGGCTCGCGGGGAGTGTGGCGTTGCTTCTCGTTGGCGGCATCGCCGTCGGTGCTGATGGACTTCGTCAGGACCCGGTCGCATCGCCTGCGTCGCCGGTGT
This sequence comes from Vicinamibacterales bacterium, assembly GCA_035637115.1. Classification (GTDB taxonomy): domain Bacteria; phylum Acidobacteriota; class Vicinamibacteria; order Vicinamibacterales; family 2-12-FULL-66-21; genus JAICSD01. The sequence continues at coordinate 17,272 of DASPXV010000091.1, read as the reverse complement.
TGGAAACGGTTCCGGTTCTCTCTGCACCTTCTGCGCCCGCTGCTTCCGCGGCCGTATCAGCGCTGGCCGCACGTCGAGCTGCCGTCGCGCAGCCCGCGGTTGACGCAACCGCGCTGGCAGATGCTTCACCCGCATCACAGCCTGCGCCATCAGCGCCATCAGCGCCAGCGGTGCCCGCGGTGCCCGCAGCGCCGGCAGAATCGTCGTCGCAGAGCATCCACCACAGCTCGAACGACTCGCAAGGCACATTCAGCTGGTCGAATAACGGCGAGAAGCTCGAGGTAAAGTACTCGGGCGCTTTCGAGTTCACCGACGACGACACGGATGTTCGGCAGGTTTCGCCGGGCGGTTATCTGAAAATATCGGACGGCGCGTGGCTGGGACGGCACTCCGTCGAGATCCAGGAGCGCAACGGTCAGCTCGAACGTCATTACTACGTCAACGCGTCCGAACGCCCGTACGAACCCGAAGGGCGCGTGTGGCTCCATCAGAACCTTCCGAAATTCATCCGCGAGACCGGCTTCGGCGCGCCCGCGCGCGTGGCGCGCATCCTGAAGTCCGGCGGCGTGCCTGCCGTCATCGCCGAAGTGGCCCACGTCGGCAGCACCTACGTGAAGGGGATCTACTACCGCGAGCTGTTCAAGCAGGCGACGCTCACGCCGGAACAGTACCGGCAGGTGATGGCGCAGGCCGCGACCGAGATGCACTCGTCCGACTACGAGCTGGCGCAGCTGCTGATCTCCATGGCGGACCGGCTGCCGAACGACGACGCCTCTCGCGCCGCGTATTTCAATGCTGCGGCCGGCATCAACTCGGACTACGAGCTTCGACGCGTGTATTCGACGATGCTCAAGCGGGGGCCGGTGAATTCGCAGATCCTCACCGCGATTCTCGAGCATTCGTCGACGATTGGTTCGGACTACGAGCTGTCGGAGCTGCTGCGTCAAATCCTGTCGCAGCAATCGCTGGACGATCGCAACCGCGCCGCATTCTTCAAAAGAGTCGCGACCATCAACAGTGACTACGAGCGTCACCGCGTGCTGAGTGCCGCGCTCGCCAGCCAGCGCCCCGCCGATCCTGCGCTGCTGGACGCTGCGCTCGCACAGGCGGCGAGTCTGGGCAGTGACTACGAGGCCGCCACGTTCCTCCTCGAATTGCTGCGGCAGAACGGCATCGACGGGGCGCCGCGTACGAACTTCTTCAAAGTCGTCAGCGGTCTCGGTTCCGGCTACGAACGCGGCCGCGTCCTGCAGGCCGTCGTCACGAAGTCGAACGTGAGCAGCGAAACACTGCGCGACGTCCTGACCGCGACGAAGGGAATGAGCGGCTACGAACTGAGCCAGGTTCTCCAGACGATCGCGCGCAACCACACGGTGTCCGGTTCGCTGCGTGACGCTTATCTCGAGGCGGCGGACAAGCTCTCAGGCTACGAACAATCGCAGGTTCTCTCAGCGCTGGTCCGCAGCGAGCGAAGAAAGTAAGAAGCAAGAAGAAAGAAGCAAGAAGCAAGAAGCAAGAAGAAAGAAGAAAGAAGAAAGACGAAAGAAGGCGGACGAAAGGAGGCGGACCGAAAGGAGGCGGACCGAAAGGAGGCGGACCGAAAGGAGGCGGACCGAAACTGGAACAATTCATGCCTCGACGCGAGGGCATGAATAAGCCTTGGGATCTGCGCGAGCGTACTATCTTGTTTTCAGTCAACGTGATCCAGTTTGTCCGGACCTTGCCTCACGATGCGGAGTCCGCAGAAATTGCCAGCCAGCTGCGACGATCGAGTAGCAGTATTGGCGCACATCTGGCTGCAGCGAAGCGCAATAAGTCCGACAAGGACTACATCAACAAGATAAGCGGCGGAATAGAGGAAGGCGACGAATCGTTGTACTGGTTCGACGTTCTCATCGGAGCCGAGATCTGCTCCGAAGATTCTGCGCGAGAGCTCCGTGCCGAAGCGAACGAGTTGGTCAGCATCCTCGTCGCATCACGAACGACGGCAATAGAACGCCAGGCGCGAAACAAGAAACTTCAGGCCGAAAAAAAGGCCGCTGCGCCACGTCGCATGTAGCTTTCTTTCTTCTTTCTTCCTTCTTCCTTCTTCCTTCTTCCTTCTTCCTTCTTTCTTCTTTCTTCTTTATTCCGTCTTCTTTCTTGCAAGTACAATCCGTGAGTGGAGCGGGATTCTGTACTTGATGGCGCATTCGACGCCATCGTCACGATGGACATTGTCGGCACCATCGTGGACATGAATGCCGCGGCGGAGCGGATGTTCGGGCACGCGCGCGAGGAGGCGATCGGACGCGAGCTCGCGGGATTGATCATCCCCTCCGAATTCCGCGGCGCGCTCGAGGCGATCCGCGCGGCGCCGAACGCGCCTCTCCCCTCCGGCGTCACCGGCCAGCGCCTCGAAATGCACGGCCTTCGCCAGAGCGGCGAACGCTTTCCCATCGAACTGTCGGTCTCGCGCATCGAGACGCCCGCGGGCGTGCTGTTCACCGCGTGGATCCGCGACCTCACCGAGCGGCGCGCCGCGGAGGAAGCGCTGAGACTCAGCGAGATACAGCTGCGGCAGGCGCAGAAAATGGAAGCGGTGGGACGACTCGCCGGCGGCGTCGCGCACGACTTCAACAACGTGCTCACCGCGATCTTCGGATACGCGGATCTCCTGCTCGACGGGTTTCCGCCTGACGACAACCGGCGCGCCGACGTGGAAGAGATCAAGCGCGCGGCGAACCGCGCCGCGGCGCTGACGCGACAGTTGCTCGCCTTCAGCCGCAAGCAGGTGATGCAGCCGCGCCGCGTGAACCTCAATGAAATCATCCGCAACATCCAGACCCTGCTCGCGAAGCTCGTGGGAGACGAGATCGAGCTGCTGGTCGATGCCGACGCGTCCCTCGGCGATGTCCGCGCGGATCCGGGACAGATCGAGCAGGTCCTCATGAATCTCGCCGCGAACGCGCGGGACGCGATGCCCGAAGGGGGACGCCTGACGATCGCCACGTCGAACGCGGATCTGCAGGCCGACGACGCGACCGCGCTCGTCGGGATTGAGGCGGGCAAGTTCGTCACGCTCGCTGTGTCCGATACCGGCCACGGCATTCCCGAACACGTGCGCTCGCACATTTTCGAGCCGTTCTTCACGACGAAAGAGCAGGGGAAAGGGACAGGACTCGGACTGGCGACGGTCTACGGGATCGTGAAGCAGAGCGGGGGATGGATTTACCTGGACGAAGCGCCCGGACTTGGCGCCTCGTTCAGGGTGTATCTACCGCGGATGGATTGAAGGTGCAGGACCTGACGTCCGGCCTACTTCTTCTCCTTGAAGTCCGCCGGGATCGCGAGGTCGGTGGGCGCAACGCTGGTCGCCACTTCGAGGATCTCGTGGTGCGTCGTGAAGATCGTCGCGCGCTCCTTCGGCTCTTCCTTCTTGATGATCTTCTTCGCGAGCAGGCCGCCGATGCCGCCGCCGCTTCCGCCGCTCTGCTGTTGCTGCGCCTGCGCCTGCGTCAGCTGATCCTTGCTCTTCACGGCTTCGAACGTCGTGGTCGTCTCGAGGGCGGTGCCCGACAGCTTGTCGGCGTCCTTCTGCATGCGCTCCATCGCCTTGCTGACGAGCGGGAACATCGCGAGAACCGTAGCCATCTGTTCGGCCGACATGGCGCCCATCTGGGGTCCCTGCAACTGTTTCCAGTAGCGGACGTCGAAGTCCACGAACTCCTTCATCTGCGGGATCTTCGGTCCGAGCCACATGTCATTCGCCATGACCATGCCGCCAGCCTCTTCGAGCGTCTTGCCCTTCTCGCGCACGGTGATCGTCACGACCGTGTTCTTCGCATCGTAGCCGGCGATCTGTTTCTTCTGGCCCGTGTCCTTGACGTCGAAGTCGACCTCATATTCCTTCGTTGGCTTCTGCGCTTCAGCCTTTTGTCCCGGCTCTTGCTTCTCGGCCTCTTTCTTCGCTTTTTCCTCCGCCTCGCGCATGCGGCGGCGGACTTCCTCGAAGGTCGTGACGGTGTACTGCTTCTTTTTCACGTCGAGGTCGTAGATCTTCTCCTCGGACAGGTCGACGATCTGCCCGCCGTTGTCGTTCAGGGTCGCCTTGCGGTTCCCCTTGACGGCCGTACGACTTTCTATCCCCTCCTTGGCGCTCTTGCCGCCGAGAAGACTGAACATGCGCCCGAGCATGCCCTCGAACTTCACCTGCGACTTGTCGCGCGTCTTCACCTCGGCAAATGCCGGCGCCGCAACCGCACCCAGCGCGCATGCGACGACCGCGATCCTGACCAGACGTTTCATGTAAGGCCTCCAGAGTACGCGATTTGATCTCGCCAGGCGGTCATTGTACACATCCTGTTAACACCACAGGATGCCTCGCGTCTTCCCACCGGCTGACATTCCTGTGATCGCGGAGAGGGCCGCGGCGACGCGGTTTCCGGCAGGCCAGGCGGCGGAGGATGGCAGGCTTGTCCGCTCCGCACGAGCGGGCGACGAGTCCGCCTTCGCACGCCTGTACGATCGTTACGGCCGCATCGTCCACGCGCTGCTGCTCGCGCGGGTGAGCCGCGACGAGGTCGAGGACCTCGTTCAGGACGTCTTCCTGACGGCGTGGCGACGGCTCGACGACCTGCGCGATCCTGCCGCATTTGGCGGATGGATTTCCATGATCGCGCGTAACCGCGCCACCGACGCCCACCGGCGCTCTCCCGAGTTCGTCGAGCTCCCCGCCGACCTCGCCGGTGCCGGGGGGGCGTCTGACGAGGCCGAAGCGCACGCCGCGCTCGCGGCGATCCGCTCCCTTCCCGACGCCTATCGCGAGACGCTGGTGCTGCGGCTCGTCGAAGGGATGACTGGTCCGGAGATTGCCGAGCGGACAGGACTGACGCCGGCGTCCGTGCGCGTGAACCTGCATCGCGGCATGAAGCTGCTGCGAGAGAAGCTGGATCGATGAACGACGACACGACTAACGATCGGCCGCAGGATCCCCAGATCACGGGATCCGATTACTTGTGGGACGGCAGCGGCACGCCCGACGAAGAGATAGTGCGTCTCGAGACACTGCTCGTGCGCTATCGCCACCAGCCGGCGCTCCCGCCACTGCCGGCGCGCACGATCGGGTCGCGGCGTCTTGCCCTTCATGCGGCGATGCAGTTTGCGGTCGCTGCAGCATCACTGGTGCTGGTCGCCGCGGCCGGATGGTTCGCGTTCGCGGCGCGTGAATCGGGTTGGACCGTCCAGTCGCTTGCCGGCTCGCCATCGGTCGCGGGTGTTCGCATCAACGTGCCGTCGCGGCTTCCGATCGGAGAAGTTGTGACGACCGATGCGCAGTCCAGAGCGCGCATCGACGTGTCCACGATCGGCTTCGTGGATGTCGAACCGAACAGCCGCATCCGTCTCATCGCGTCTCGGGCGGGCGAGCACCGCATGGCACTCGATCGCGGCGAGATCCGCGCGCGCATCTGGGCTCCGCCTCGCCTGTTCTTCGTGAACACACCATCTTCCACGGCAATCGATCTCGGGTGTGCCTACACGCTGCATGTCGATGACCGCGGGTGGGGGAAGATCCTGGTAGAGAGCGGGTGGGTCGCGTTCGAGCACAATCGGCGGGAATCGTTCATCCCGCAGAATGCCGTCTGCGCGACGCGGCCGGGCGCCGGTCCCGGGACGCCCTTCTACAACGATGCCCCCGAAGGTTTCGAAGAGGCGCTTACGATTCTCGATTTCTCGCCGACGCAGGACGTAAGCCGCGCCCAGGCGCTGGAGCTCGTGCTCTCGCACGCGCGAACGAAAGATGCGTTCACGCTCTGGCATCTGCTGTCGCGTGGAACGCGGGACGAACGCGCAAAGGTCTACGACCGATTGGCATCGCTCGTGCCTCCGCCCAGGGAAGTCACGCGCGAAGGCATCCTGTCCGGGGACCGCCGCGCGCGCGACGCGTGGTGGAATGCCCTGGGACTCGACAGCGCCTCGTGGTGGCGCATCTGGAAGCGTAAATGGTGAGAATCGTCCGCTGGACCCGCCGGGTCCCGCTGCTGTTTCTTGTCGTCTTCATCGGCGCGCAGTTCCTGCGTCCCGATCGCACGAACCCGCCGACGCGATCGGGCGTCTCGCTGATCACCAAGGCGACGCCGCAGGTCGCCGCGATCATCGATCGGGCGTGCCGCGATTGCCATTCCAACGAGACGCGCTGGCCGTGGTACACGAACGTGACGCCGACGAACTGGCTCATCGCGAACCACGTCCACGATGGGCGCGATCACATGAACTACTCGAAGTGGTCTTCGTACGCTGAGGACGATCAGGACAAGTTTCTCGGCGGCATCTGTACCCTCACGAAGCGCCGCCGGATGCCGTTGCCGTCGTACCTGCTGATCCACCGCGAGGCAAAGCTCTCCGAGGCGGACGTGACGGTGCTCTGCGCGTGGTCCGAGAAGATGCGGGATATGCTTCAATGAGCCATGTCCCATCTCATCTTCGTCCCGGCTGTCGGCGCTGCTGACACCGGCGCCGATCTCGCCAGACAGACGACGCTCGCGCTGGCGCGCGTCGACGAACGGCTCCGGGCGGAACGCTCCTCGCTCGCGGACGCGGTCGTCGTCACCGTCTATTTGCGCAAGGGCTCCGACTTCCCGGCGATGAACGACGCGTATCGGCAGGCGTGGACGGCCGCGGCGCCCACGCGGACGACGGTCGTGACGGAACTGCTCACGCCTGGCGCGCAGGTCGAGATTTCGGCCATCGCGATCCCGTTAGGCGCGGATCGGCGTGTGGTTCATCCCGCGTCGTGGATGGCATCGCCCAATCCGTATTCGTACGGCATTCGCGCCGGCGATACGCTGTTTCTGTCCGGCCTGATCGCGAGGAACGGCAAGGACAACAGCGTCGTGTTGGGCGATGTCGCCGTGCAGACCCGCGCGGTCATGGAGAACGCGCGAGAGTTGCTCGAAGCCGCGGGACTCAGTTTCTCACACGTGGTCAGTACGCGCGCGTTCCTGCCTGACCTGAACGACTTCGCGGAGTTCAATCGCGTGTATCGCGAATACGTGGGCGCGGATCGCCCCGCGCGTGCGACCGTCGGCGCGAACCTGACGAGTCCCGCGTACAAAGTTGAAGTCACCTTTATCGCGTCCGCCGCGCCGCGGCAGTCGATCGAAACCGCCGCGCAGCCGAATCCCAACCTGAGCGCCGGCGTCAGGGCCGGCAATTCTCTGTTCGTCTCCGGTTTGCTCGCGGAAGCGGATGTCCTCAAGGGGGATCCGGCTGCGCAGTCACGCGACATTCTGCGCAAGCTGTCTGACGTTCTCCAGAAAGCCGGTTTTGGGAAGGATGACGTGCGCGACCTGCTGGTCTATGTGACCGATGATGAGGCCGGGCGGGCCGCCGGATCCGCGTGCCGCGAAGCGTTCACGGCGCGAGTCGCCATCTCACCGGTCCTGGTTCGCCTCGCGGCGGCGGGCGCGCGGGTCGAGATCATGTCGTACGCGGAGCGGGGATGAAACGTCTCCGGATCGGCATCTCGTCGTGCCTGCTGGGCGACGCGGTACGGTTCGACGGCGGCCACAAGCGCGACCACTTCCTGACCCAGGTGCTCGCGCCGTATGTCGAGTGGATCCGCGTCTGTCCCGAGGTGGAAGTCGGCATGGGCGTTCCGCGTGAAACGCTTCGCCTGGTACGCATCAACGGCGACACGCGCATGATCACCACGCGCACCGGGATCGATCATACCGACAGCATGCGTGCGTACGCCGTCCGCCGAACGAGGGCGCTCGCCTCGATGGACCTGCGAGGCTACGTGTTGAAGAAGGACTCACCCAGCTGCGGGCTGGACCGAGTGAAGGTGTATGGCGAAGGCGGCGGCGCTCGTTCGGGTGTCGGCACCTACGCCGAGGTCCTCAAGGCGCGCTTTCCATATCTGCCGATCGAGGAAGAGGGCAGGCTGAACGATCCCATACTACGCGAGAACTTCATCGAGCGCGTGTTTGCCTACGATCGTCTGCGCGAGCTGTTCGACGGCCGATGGACGCAGAAGTCGCTCATCGCGTTTCACACGGCGCACAAGATGGCGCTGCTCGCGCATTCCACGACAGCGTACCAGGAACTCGGGCGTCTCGTCGCCGCTGGCACGATCACCCCGCGTGGCGAGCTGCAGCGACAATACGAAGAATGTTTCATGCGGGCGCTTGCGAAACCCGCGACGACCCGCCGTCACATCAATGTGCTCATGCACATGGCAGGTCACCTCAAGTCACAATTGGACGATGCGTCGAAGCGCGAGCTCCTCGACTGCATCGATGAATACCGGCGCGAGCTCGTGCCGCTCGTCGTGCCGCTGACATTGCTGCGGCATCACGTCCGCGCGCACGGCATCGAGTACCTCGCCGGCCAGACCTACCTGGAGCCGCACCCGCGCGAGTTGATGCTGCGCAATCATGTCTGATCTCGCACCGACCCGCGCCGTGAGCGTCACGCGCGTCGGTCCCGACGGCGCTCGAGAGACGAAGGATCTCGCCGCCACCGAGGAACCGCTCGATATCAGACTGCACGGCAAGTCGTTCGCCGTGATCATGCGGACGCCCGGCCAGGATCGCGAGCTGGCAGCCGGTTTCCTGATGTCGGAGCGGGTCGTACGTTCGGGCGATGAGATCGGCGCCGTCGAGCACTGCCGGCATCCCGACCAGTCGCGTGCGCATCATGTCGTCGACGTGTATCTGCGAGGGGATGCCGCGTCGCGCGTGCCGGCGTTGCTGGAGCAGCGCCGGCAGCTCATCGCGAACAGCTCTTGCGGCGTGTGCGGCAGGGCAACGATAGAGGAACTCGCCGCGGAGGTCGCGCCCATCGGGGAGTGTCCGGTCGTTCAGATCGAGGTGCTTCGCGGACTGCCGGAAAAATTGCGCGAGACGCAGGCGACGTTCGGCGAGACAGGGGGACTTCACGGCGCCGCGCTGTTCACCACGGCCGGGGACCTCATCGTCTCTGCTGAAGACGTCGGGCGGCACAACGCCGTCGACAAGGTCTTCGGCTCCATCCTTATTAATGACATCCTCAATCGTCCTGCCGTGCTCGTCGTGAGCGGGCGCGTTGCATTTGAAATCGTCCAGAAAGCGTGGATCGGCAGAGTTCCCATCGTCGCCGCCGTGTCGGCGCCGACCAGTCTCGCGATCGAGCTCGCGCAGGAAGCAGGTATCGCGCTATTGGGCTTCGTACGAGGCGCCAGCCTGAACATTTACACGCATATGGCTCGGATCGGGGGTGTGTAGCGCGCTACACACTATGCGCCTCTTCACTTGTAGCTTCCGCCTTTAGGCCCCCACCTTAGCTTCCGCTTCAGCCCCGAATTGTAGCTTCTGCCTTTAGGTGGAAGTCTCTGGTAACTGATCACAGGCATTTCCGCTGGCACCGGCGTTGCGCCTACCGCTTGCGTTGAGGTGATGTGCGACGCGGAGCTTTGATCGCGACTGTGCTGCTGATGTCGGCCATTATCTGGTCGACCGCCGCGGTCGTGGTGCGCGCGTCACGGCGTGCCGCTGGTGAGCTCGCAGATACGGCGACGCTGGCGTCCATCGGAACGCATCCGCAGAGCACGATCGTCTACGACCGGCAGAACAACCCGGTGTTCATGTTCTTCATCGAGCAGCGTATCGACGTGCCGCTCGATCGCGTCTCACCGCACATGATCAATGCGATCCTCGCGGTTGAGGATCGGCGGTTCTATTCTCATCACGGGCTCGACCCAATCCGTATCGCCAAAGCCGCGTGGCGGGACTGGCGACGCGGGAAGCTCGTCGAGGGGGGCAGCACGATCACGCAGCAACTCGCGCGGCTGGAGGCGCTGAACCAGGCGCGGACGTTCTCGCGAAAGCTCCGAGAGGCCTCTATCGCGATACGGCTCGAAGACCGGTACTCGAAGCCCCAGATCCTTCACGCGTATCTGAATGCCGTGTATTTCGGCAACGGCTACTACGGCGTTGAAGCCGCGTCCCATGGCTACTTCGGAAAATCTGCCGCGGAACTGGAGCCACACGAGGCGGCGCTGCTCGCCGGCCTGGTGCGATCCCCTGCCGGCTATTCGCCGACCGTTGCACCGGAGCGCGCGCTGGCGCGCCGCAACCTCGTCCTGCGGATGATGAAAGACACCGGAAAGCTGAACGATGCCGAATATCGAGGAGCGATCGAGATGCCGCTGCGTGCGGCCGCAACCGACACCACGATTGCCGCTGCCGCGAGCAGCTGCGGCCGCTACTTCCAGGAGGAAGTGCGCCGTGAGCTCGTCGCGCGCTTCGGCGGACAGCAGGTCCTCAAGGGAGGGCTGCGCGTCTACACGGGATACGACCCCGAAATGCAATGCGCGGCGGAGAAGACGGTCTCGCTCCGAATCGCTCAGATCGCAACGGCGCGGAAGGCCGCGCGCGATCTGGAAGGGAGCCTGGTGGCGCTGGATCCGGCATCCGGAGAAGTCAGAGCCCTCGTCGGCGGCCGGGATTTTGGCGACACCAGCTACATTCGCGCAACGCAGGCGCGCCGGCAGCCGGGGTCGGCGTTCAAGCCGATTATCTATGCGGCCGCGCTCGAACACGGGATGGCGCCGGCTTCCATCCTGCGCCACCTGGACGAGCCGATCATGACCGATAAAGGTCCGTGGTTGCCGGCTGGGGAACACGAGCAGACCGAGTATTCGTTGCGGACCGCGCTGAAGATCTCGAGCAATCGCGCCGCGGTGCAGTTGCTGCAGCAGGTGGGCTTCAGCCAGGCCACCTACTACGCGCAGCGTCTCGGGATTGAATCGTCGCTGCCCTCGGTCGCGTCGCTCGCGCTCGGCACCGGCGGCGTCACGCTGCTCGAGCTCACGTCAGCGTACGGTGTCTTCGCCAATCAGGGCTTCGCCGTGTCGCCGCATTTCATCGTCCGCGTCGAAGATGCGGCGGGACATTCCGTTTGGGACGACGTGGCGAGCCGTCATCAGGCCGTGACGCCGGCGACCGCATTCCTGATGAGCAGCATGCTCGCCGACGTGATCGCGTCGGGCACGGCAACCGGTGTTCGGGCCACCGGCTTCAGGCTGCCGGCCGCAGGGAAAACCGGAACGACCGACAACTACACCGACACGTGGTTTATCGGATATACGCCGCACCTCGTGACGGGCGTGTGGTTCGGCACGGACAAGCCTGAGCCGATCATGAATCGGGGATTCGCGGCCGTCGTGGCCGTCCCGGCATGGGCCGAGTTCATGAAGCAGGCAACCGCAAAAGACGGCCCCGACTGGTTCTCGCCACCCCCTGATGTCGAGAAGGTGAGCATCTGCCGCGTTAGCGGCCAACGGGCGACAGAGGCGTGCCGTCACGGATGGCTCGGACCCGATTACGTGCACGCGGGACTGACCGAGATGCCGGGGGAACCGGCCGATGACGACGTCGTGGGTACGACCGGAAAAAAACCGGCGCCCCCGATCTCCAAGTCCACCGTGTACGACGAGTATTTTCCGATTGGCACCGCGCCAACCGAACCCTGCCCGATCCACGGCGCCCCCGGCATCAAGGGGATCAGTGGCGACACGGAAACGGCTCCGTCCGGCGTCGGCACAGCCGCGCAGCCACGTCTGCAGAAGATCATCGGCCCCGACGGCCGCGCGGTCTGGGTGATTCGCTAACTACCGCAGCAGGTCTGGAGGAAGTAGCAGGGGTTGGCACGAGGCGCACCAGTATGTCAGCCGCACGTCAGGTCCTTGAGCGCGCACCTGTATGCGCGTCCCGCATTTCCGGCAGGGCTTCCTCGCGCGACCGTATACATAAAGCCGCTCGGCCGGGTCCGCGCGGCGCGTTGTCCGCCGATATCCCCGATACGTCACGATCGCCGCCGTCGCGTCGATGACATTGGCGCGCAAATGCGTTCGCGCCGTGGCGAAGATCGCTCGCAACTGCTCGTCGGTCACGTCCGCCACGCGCGTGAAAGGATTGATGCAACACAGGAAGAGCACTTCCGACTTGTAGACGTTGCCCGCTCCAGCGACGACGCGCTGGTTGAGCAGCGCGTCGGCGATTGCCGTCGCTCCGCGCGCGCGGAAGCGCTTGATGGCCTCCGTCTCGTCAAACGTGTCGCCGAGCAGATCCGGCCCCATCAGGCGCAGATCCTGCTGCCGCTCGATCGCACCCCCCTGGAGAAACTCGGCAACCGGAACGTTGAAACCCACGGCCTCGAACGCGGCAGTCGCGATGACGATGCGCATCTCACGGCGCGGCTTGAGCCAGGTCTCCCCGGGCCGGTAGATGTGCCAGCTGCCATTCATCCGCATGTGCGTGCGCAGCACCAGGTCGCCGGAGAAACGCATGAGCACGTGCTTGCCGGCGGCGGTGACGCTTTCGACGAGGCGTCCGGTGATTGGAGCGTCTTCGTGCACGCGGGTGAGGGCGGGTAGAACAGATTCGAAGCGGACGACTTCCTGTCCTGCCAGAGCGCGATTGAGCGTGCGCGCCGCGCGGAAGATCGTATCTCCCTCAGGCATGTCTCCTCATCTGGAAGCCCATCGCGGAAGGGTTGAATCCCGCCTCGATCAGGTACGGTGCGAGTGGATGTTCAGCGGGCGGCCGGCCGTTGATCTCCGCCAGGAGAAGCCCATCGCGCTGCTCGTCACGCGCGCGAGCGGCAAGCGCGCGCGCGAGCGCTCGACCGACCGTGGATCGCGCCGGCTCGTCGTCCGGCAGGTACACGCTGAGCTGCCGGCCCCCGCGCGGTACGTAAGCGGCCAGCGCGCCATTCACGAGGATCACGGTCGCGCCAACCGTCCGCGTCGGAGTGCGGCCTGCGTCTGCCGCCGGTTGTTCCGGCCACTTCAGTGTCGTCCCATACGGGTTGGCAGGATCCGTCGCCGCGATCACCAGCGTTTCGGGCTCTTCCGGCTGTTCGCGCAAGGTGCGCAGCAACTCGAGCGCGGGCGGCAGCGCGAACTGCGTCGCCCCGACACCGACGAAGTATCCGCGGCGCACGCGCCCCGCATCCTCGAGAGCCTTGAGCACGTCGTACACGGCGCCGAACCCACCGGTGATCCCTTCGGCCGCTGCGACCTCGCGCGTGACGACGCCGTACCGCGTCAGGAGCTGCTGCGCCATCGCAGTGGACCATTGCGTGTCGGTCAGGACTGACGGCACGCGTTCCGCGAGCAGGGACCAGCGCCCCTCCGCCGAGGGAGGCGCGACGCGCCGGCTGCGGAAGGCTCCCGCCCCTTGCCGATGCTTGTTCTTCCGCGGACGTCGCGATGGGGCGCGCGTGAACGCGCGCAACGCGTGGAAGGTATCGTTCGTCAGCAGTCCCTTCCACACGAGATCCCACAGCGTATCCACGGTCTCACCGGGGAATCCGCCGCCTGTGGCGTCGTGGATGAGCGCGAAAAATGAAGCGCCATGCCGGCTCAAGTGCGCGAGCACGGCCTGCTCGCGATCGGACATTTCCGCCACCGGCAGCGGACGCCACAGTCGCGCGAGGTGATCCGTGAGATATACGGCGATGCGGCCGTCCCGCTCGCCCAGCGATTCGACACCGCGCCACGCGACTTCACCGGACGCTGCGAGGGCGTCGAGGTCGCCGGACGAATAGCCGTCGATGCGGGCGGACAGGATTTCGGTCTCGAAGATCGACGCCGGCAGAGGCGCTCCCTGCAGGTTCTCGATAGTGTCCAGGAGCGCGTCCAGGCCCATGCGCCGGCGTACGAGTCCCTGCCACGTCGTCACAAGCCGCGCGAGAACGGGTGGCTCGACGGGCTCGACCTCCTTCCGCAGTCTCGCGAGCGATCGCCGCCGGATCGTCTGCAGCACTTCGGCGTCGCACCACTCGCGCCCCGATCCACCGGGCCTGAATTCCCCCTCGAGCAGGCGGCCCGTTGCCGCGAGCGTCGTGAGCAAGGCCCCCGCGGTCGAGCGTCCGAGTGCGTACCGTGCCGCGAATTCGGCGGTCGTGAACGGACCATGCGTCCGCGCGTATCGTCGCGCGAGATCGAGCGCGGCATCGCGCGAAGGAGCAAGCAATGATTCCGGGAGTCCGACGGGCAGCGGCACGCCGAGCGCATCACGGTATCGGGCTGCGTACTCGACGGGAATGTAACGTGGCGCGCCGCCGATAGGGATCGGGAGGACGCGCCGTTCCCTGGACAGGCGATCGAGCGCGGCGCCGGCGGGAGTCGCCGCGCGTGCCGACACTTCCTCCGCCGAAAGATCGCCGAGATGGAGAAGCAGATCGTGCACGCCGTCCACCGACCGCGCGCGATAGCGTTCATCCAGTTGCTGCAGCTGCGCTTCGACCGCGGCGAGTGCGTCGGCGTCCAGCAGTTCGCGCAGTTCCGCTTCGCCAAGCAGCTCGCGCAGCTGCGCCTGGTCGATCGACAGCGCCTGCGCGCGGCGCTCGGCCAGCGGCGCGTCGCCGTCGTAGATGTAATTCGCGACGTAGCCGAAGAGCAGCGCCGCCGCGAAGGGAGACGGGATCGTCGAGTCGACCGTCACCACGCGGATCTCGCGTCCTTCGATCTGGCGCAGCGTCTCGACGAGCGCGGGTATGTCGAAGACATCCCGCAGCACTTCGCGGTACGCCTCGAGGATCATCGGGAACGATCCGAACCGCGCCGCGACCGCGAGCAGATCGGCGGCGCGCTTACGTTGTTGCCACAGCGGCGTTCTCCCGCCCGGACGTCTCCTCGGGAGCAGGAGCGCGCGAGCGGCGGCTTCGCGGAACTTCGCCGCGAACAGCGCAGTCGCCCCCAGCTGCCGGACGACGAGCGGCTCGGCTTCGTCGGAAGAAGGCAGCAGCAACGCGGGATCGGGAGGCGTTTCGGTTTCCGGAAACCGTACGACGAACCCATCGTCCGTCCACATCGTCTCGGCGTCGGTGCCGAGCTCGTTTTTGACGCGCTCCACGACAGCCATCGCCCACGGCGCGTGAATGCGTCCGCCGAATGGCGAGAGCAGGCAGATGCGCCAGTCGCCGAGCTCGTCACGAGTCCGTTCGATGAGGATCGTCTTGTCGTCCGGTACGGCGCCGGCCGCCGCGGCCTGGTCGGCGAGATAACGCAGCAGGTTTTCAGCGGCACGCGCGTCGAGATCGTGATGTTTCGTGAGGCGGGTGACCGCCGCGCCCGCCGGCATCTGTCGCAGGCTTCGCACCAGCTCGCCGATGTGACGCCCGAGCTCGAGCGGCCGGCCGGCCGCGTCCGCCTTCCAGAACGGCATCTTCCCCGGCTGTCCCGGTGCAGGTGAGACGATGACCTTGTCGTGAGTGATTTCCTCGATGCGCCAGGAGGAGGCGCCGAGCAGGAAGGTCTCGCCGACGCGGCTCTCGAACACCATCTCTTCGTCGAGCTCGCCGACGCGTGCATGCGGTCCGCGCTCGCCGATGAGGAACACGCCGTAAAGACCGCGGTCGGGGATCGTGCCGCCGTTCACCACCGCGACGCGCTTGGCTCCTTCACGCGCGGTAACTTCGTTCTTCAACCGATCCCACGTCAGCCGCGGCCTGAGATCCGCGAAGTCGTCGGAGGGGTAGCGGCCCGAGAGCATGTCGAGGACGCTCTCGAAGATCGAGCGGCTCAACTCCGCAAACGGCGCGGCGCCGCGCACCGCCTGGAAGAGCGCGTCCACGTTCCAGGGCTCCGTCGCGACCATTGCGACGATCTGCTGCGCGAGGACGTCGAGTGGATTACGCGGGTATCGGATCGATTCGATCTGCGCTTCGTGCATCGCGCGCGTGACGGCGGCACACGCGACGAGATCGCCGCGATACTTGGGCACGATCACGCCGCGGCTTGGCTGATCGATCGTGTGACCGGATCGGCCGATGCGCTGCATGCCGCTGGCAACCGACGGCGGCGCCTCGATCTGCACGACGAGATCGATCGCGCCCATGTCGATGCCGAGCTCGAGCGATGACGTCGCCACGAGGCCGCGGATCTGTCCGGCCTTGAGGCGGTCCTCGATTTCGATCCGTTGCGGCCGCGCGAGGGACCCGTGGTGCGCGCGGACGAGCGGCTTGCCGGCGAGCTCGTTGAGCGCCGCGGCCAGCCGTTCGGCGATGCGGCGGCTGTTGACGAAGATCAGCGTCGAGCGGTGCGCCTGCACCAGTTCCAGGAGGCGGGGATGGATGGCCGTCCAGATCGAGGAGCGTACGGGACCTTGCGCTGCGGGTCCGCTCGGAATCTCCTCGGTCTCGCCCATGCGCGCCATGTCTTCGACGGGGACTTCAATCTGAAGCTCGAGTCGCTTTTTCTGCGACGTGTCCACGACGGTGACGTCGCGGTATTTGCCACTCTCGCCGGCAGGCGATTTTCCGACGTCGCTGAACTCTTCGTGGAGCGCGTCTTCGGGGTCCACTTTGGTCCGCCGGGGGTCAGACCCCGGTCTGACCCCGGTCTGACCCCGGTCTGACCCCCCGAGGTACCGCGCGACTTCGTCGAGCGGGCGGCTGGTTGCCGAGAGGCCAATCCGCTGCGGCGGCGTGCGCGTCAGCGCCGCGAGGCGCTCGAGTGAGAGCGCGAGATGGGCGCCGCGCTTCGTTGGGACCAGCGCATGGATCTCGTCGACGATGACCGTGTCGATCGAACGCAGCGCCTCGCGCGCGTTGGATGTCAGCAGCAGGTACAGCGATTCCGGCGTCGTGATCAGGATGTCGGCCGGTTCGCGCTGGAAGCGCGCGCGCTCGGCGGCCGGCGTGTCGCCGGTCCGCACCGCGACCTCGGGCGCGTGAAAGCTGTCACCGCGCGCCATCGCGCGGTTCGCGATGCCCGCGATCGGCGATCGCAGGTTGCGCTCGACGTCCACGGCGAGCGCCTTCAGCGGTGAGATGTAGAGGATGCGGCTCCCGCCTTCGCGCGCCTGTCGCTCGCGCGCTACGGCGGGCAGGGCCGCTACGGACCTGTCCACCTTCGCCCGCGCAAGTGGCGGCGCGGGCGAAGGTGGAAACATCACGCGGTTGATCGCCCACAGAAACGCCGTGAGCGTCTTGCCGCTGCCCGTGGGCGCGAGGATCAGCGTGGACTCACCGCGCGCAATCGCCGGCCAGCCTTCGGTCTGCGGCGGCGTCAGCGCCTCGAACGACGCGCGGAACCATTCGGCGACCGCCGGATGAAAAATCTTCAGAACGTCGGCGCGTTTCGCCACGGGTACATTATTCTTGAAGGATGGGAGATTCGGGAGAAGGCCTGGTCGACGCCGAAGCGCGGATCCAGGAGCGAATGGAAGAGCGCGAAGCCGACCGCCGTAGAACCAGCGGCCCGGCGCCGGTGGTCGATCCGGAAAAGGCCCGGGAAAAAGAG